>NZ_JBGCCR010000001.1:0-479681 GCF_041262485.1 Streptacidiphilus sp. BW17
CCCAAAGCGCCACCGAACGCCGCACCCAGCGCCGCACCGATCCCCGCGATCTCGTCCTCCGCCTGGAACGTCCGCACCCCGAAGTTCTTGTGCTTCGACAACTCGTGCAGGATGTCCGACGCCGGCGTGATCGGATACGACCCCAGGAACAACGACAGACCCGACTGCCGCGACGCCGCAACCAACCCGTACGCCAGGGCCAGGTTCCCCGAGATGTTGCGGTACCGGCCCGCCGCGAACGCCTTCGACGCCGGAGCCACCTCATACGAGACCGCGAACGACTCCGTCGTCTCCCCGTAGTTCCACCCCGCCCGAAACGCCAGCACATTCGCCTCAGCGATCTCCGGCCGCTTCGCGAACTTCGCCCGCAGGAAACCCTCCGTCCCCTCCGTCGGCCGGTGATACATCCACGACAACAAACCCAACGCGAACATATTCTTCGCCCGCTCCGCATCCCTGCGGCTCAGACCGCTGTCCCGGAGCGCCTCCACCGTCAACGTCGTCAACGGCACCCTGTGCATGTGGAACGAGGACAGCGAACCGTCCTCCAGGGGATTGCTCTGATAGCCGACCCTCGCCATCGCCCGCTTCGCGAACTGGTCCTCGTCGACGATGATCTCGGCGCCAGGAGGCATGTCGCTCAGGTTGGCCTTGAGCGCGGCCGGGTTCATCGCCACCAGCACGTCCGGCGCGTCACCCGGCGTCAGGATGTCGTGGTCCGCGAAGTGCAACTGGAAACTGGACACGCCCGGCAGGCTGCCGGCAGGCGCCCGGATCTCCGCCGGGAAGCTCGGCAGCGTCGAGAGATCGTTGCCGAACGACGCAGTCTCCGAGGTGAACCGGTCACCCACGAGCTGCATGCCGTCGCCCGAATCACCGGCGAACCGGATGACCACCCGATCCAGGCGTTTGACCTGCGCGGGTGATTGCTGCATGGCGAAAGTCCCTTTCACGTCAGGAAGTTACCGAAAACCCATGGCGCGGTACGGCGGTACGGTCCAGGCCGGCCGGCCCAGACGGCCGGTCCGGGTCGGCCGGCCCAGGACCGGCCGACCCACACGGACTGCCCGGGGCGCCCCGGCCCGGGGCGCGGCCTGCCCGGGGCGAGCGCGGCCGATCAGGCGGTCTCCACCTGCGGCGGCACCCCGGTCCGCACCTCCGCGAGGATGCCGCGTTGCAGCAGCGCCAGGGGTACCAGGATCAGCGCGGCCAGTGCGCCGGTCCAGACGGCACCCCGCAGGCCGACCAGGGCGGTGACGCCGGAGGCGAGCAGCGAGCCGAGCGACATGGAGCCCCACATCGAGAACCGCTGCACCGCGCCGACCCGGCTCAGGAGTTCGGGGGGCGTCACCCGGTGGCGGAGCGTCAGGGAGGTCGGAATGTAGGAGCCCTCACCGATGCCGTGCACGACACTGCCCGCGATCAGGCCGATTGCACCCGCCATGCCGCCCGGCGTGCTGAGTGCCAGCATGACGACCACGCCGCACACCGACAGGGTGATGCTGCTCGCCAGCGCCCGAGCGGTGCCCAGCTTCTTGGCGACCCTGGGGGACAGCATGTTGCCGATCGGATAGCCGACAGCGGCGGCACCCATGACGACACCGGTCCAGAGCTGGTTCAGGCCGAGGACCCGGTTGCAGTAGAGCACCAGGCTGGCGTCGACCATGCTCAGAAAGAGCAGGTAGAACGTCCCGCAGAGCACCATGGGCTGGAGCTGCGGGTGCTTGACGAGGAACTTGAGACCGGCCGTGACGTCCCGCCGGATCCAGCCGCGTTCCCGCTTGGTGACCGTTCGGGCGGGCTCCTGATGACGCATCACCGCCAGCGCGAGCACGGAGGCCAGGAAGCTCAGTGCGTTCGCCGCCAGCGCACCGAGAACGCCGAGCAGCCGCACGACCATGCCGCCGACCGCCCGGCCCCCGGCGAGTGAGGTCGACTCGGAGAGGGAGAGCCGGGCGTTGCCGCGGTGCAGGTCGTCCGGGTCGGTGAACAGGCTGGGCAGGTACGAGGTGTAGGCGACCTGGAAGAACACCACCCCACTGCCGCTGACCAGCAACAGGGCGAAGAGCACCGGGAAGACCAGAACGTGGGTGACGGCCAGCAGCCAGATCACTCCGATCGCCACCGCCTGAGCGGCGCTCGCCACCAGCATGGTGGTCCGACGGCGAAGCCGCTCGACGATGGCGCCGGCCGGCAGACCGAGGACCAGGAAGGGGAAGAACATCGCCGACGGCAGCAGCAGAGCCTCGGCGACCGAGGTGTGCAGGACGTTGACGGCGAGAAGAGGAAGGGCCAGCACCATGAACTGATCGCCCCAGAGGCTTACGCTCTGCCCTGCCCACATGAAGCGAAAGTCCCTGCGGGCCGCGGCCCTTGTGACCGGATCGACACTCTCGTCCTTGTCCGCAACCACGGTCATGGCTCACGTCCTCTCAGAAATCGCTGGCTCTCAGGAACCGCTGGCTGTCAGGAACCCGCTGGCTCTCTGGAATCGCTGTTGTGGTGGAACACTCCGGCCGTCCGGGTGCCCTTGTTGGAGCTGATGCCGATGACACCGTTGTTCTCAGTCGGCAGTGCCCGGCCGTAGGTGCCGGCATAGCCGTCCGGCGTGTAGAAGAGCCCCCAAACCGCCTGCCACGGCTGGACCTCACGGGTGACGGGGTTCACCACCGGCTCAGTCCGCGGCACCACCCGCTCCTGGACAATGCAACCAGAGGAGGCGGCCTCCTTCAGGGCCATTGACCAGATCGCGTCATCACATTCCCAGCCGACGATCGTGCCCTTCCCCCCGAAGTAGCCACTGGGTTTGAGGATCAGCTGCTCCCGTCGCTCGCGACAGTGCTCGAACAGTTCCTCGTCGACAGCCGTGCCCTTCCCGTCCCAGCCCGTCCCACCGAGGCCACGGGTCCACGGCAGGACGCGGTCGATGACGGTCTGCTCCTCCGTGCTGAAGCGGTGCCGGTGACGGGGGTCGGACAGCAGCGCCATGCACCCCTTGTCGTTGAAGAGGTTGCTCGACATCGGCGTCCAGAGCACCGTGTTGCCGGCCTCGTGGGCTCGGAACAGGGGCTCGACGAGAGCCGGACCATCCGGCTCGTCGACAATCTGGTTGGTCTCGAAGCAGCGGTACACCACGTCGATCGGCAGGCTGCCCAGGTGCAGCTTCCCGTCGCGCTCCTGGACGTCCCCGATCTCGGCGACGTGGAAGTCCAGTCCGAAGCCCCGCATCACCGACTCGAAGGTGCGCCAGGTGGTTCCGTAGTCGACCAGGCCGCCGGGGCCCTCCAGAAGCACGACCACCGGTTCCCCGTCGGGCCGGACGGTGGCGCCGATCCGTCGAAGGCTGTCGGCGACCGCCTTGGCGGGATGCGTGTAGCCGAGACCGTGCTCTTCGGCGAACTCCCTGAAGGCGTCCGCTTCCAGGAACGCCCGCGGGATCTCGCCTGCTCGGTCCCAGCCGCCGACCTCGCTCGCGATGCCGAACTCCAGCAGCTTGAAGGAGGTTCCGTCGTGGTACATGTCGGCTCGCCCGTTGTGCGGCGGAGGGCCCAGCCGCCGCATCAGGGTGGCGCGGCGGTCGTCGATGCCGAGGGCCGCACAGAACCGGTCCAGGTCACCGTCGAACAGCCGTTCCGGCAGCGAGGTGAGCAGTCCCACCAGCCGCACGACGTCATCGGCGAAGCTCCGGATCTGGCGCTCCTCGACGAACAGCGGCCGGGAGAGATACTGCCCGGTCCAGTGCGAGAGCATCGGGTTGAGCTCGACGGCCTCGGCGGCCGAGTGCAACTTGCTGTCGGGAAGGAGGCAGGCCTCGTTGTACAGCTGGGTCACACGGTCCGTGGGCACCGCGCTCCTCCTTTTCGGTCTGCTCATGGGGGTGTTCACGCCCCGTCCGCGATCAGGACGGGTCTCTTGACGGGCCGGGCGTTCAGGGAGTCGCCGACCGACACCCACCCCGCCCGCGTGATCCTGGCGTGGACGCCGAAGGCCGTCGCGTTCCCGCCGATCAGGGACCCGGTGACGTCGATCAGCGCCTCACCGAGGGCGACCTGGTGACCGATCAGCTCGTTCTCCAGCTGCTCGATTTCGGCCTGCTCGTTCCCGGCCCGCCCGTTCCCGGCCTGCTGGTTCCTGGAGCGCCCGCGCTCGTCCCGCCGATCGTCGCCCGCAGCGACAACGATGTTGGGGCGGAAGCGCGGAGTGCTCCGGTCCCCCTCGGGATGCCACTGCCCCGCTGCCCTGAGCGAGCCCTCGCTGACCAGGCGCACCGGGGTCTCGTAGGGCTCGACGGCGAGCGAGCCGCCGGACGGGTGCGCCAACCGGACGGGACGGCCGAGCCAGTCGCTCAGGACAGCCGATGCCGCCGGATCGTTGGACCGGACCTTTTCACCACCCGGGAGGGTGATCTCCGCCAGGCAGGTGAGCCAGCGCGCGGACGCATCGAGCAGTTGCGGCATCCGCCGGGCGGTCAGCACCCGGCCGGTGTCGGCCGTGACGATCGCGAGGGCGCGATCGCCGGCCACGCAACCCCCGGAGAGCCTGAGCCGGGTCACGGACTCTCCGCCCAGGGACTTCACCGGATAGCGCCGGAGTTCGGTGATGCGGAGCGGCTTCACAGGTCCAGCACCAGGTCGGTCAGCGGTCGTGCGATGCACAGCAGTACCTTCCCCTCCTCCAGGCCGGCCTCCGGCGCCAACTCGTAGTTGACGGTTCCGCGCGCCAGACCGACACCACAGGTGCCGCAGACTCCTCCCCAGCACAGCGACTCCACGTCGATGCCGTGATGCTCGGCGAACTGGAGCAGCGAGTCGTGCTTGGCCTCCCAGCGGAACGTGCGCTTGGAACGGTTGAACGTGACCCGGGCCCCGCCCAGTTCGCCGAGCACTTCCAGCGCGTCCTCGAAGCCGGCGGTACTGCGCAGGAGCGGGACCGAGCCCCGGTCCGGATCGATGAGGACCCGCCGTTCCTCGGGCAGCGCCGACGGATCGGCCAGCGTGAACCCGTGCCGGACGAACCAGGCGAGCGTGGTCTTGGAGAACACCAGCACGTTGTCGAAGCCGTCCGCACGCGTCGCCGCGATCACGTGCGCCAGCAGGAACCTGCCGAGGCCCAGCCCCTGCCAACTTTCGTCCACCGCAACGTTGTAGAGCTCCGCCAGGCCGGTGAACCCGCGGACGGCGGCGCAGGCCACCACGGTGCGGTCGATCTCCACCACGTAGAAGTCCTCGGCTGCGGACTCGAAGACCTCCCGGTCGCGGACGATCAGGTTCCCGCTTTCGATGAACGGCACCGACAACTGATGCATGGTCGGCGCATCGGACGTCCGGCCGCGGCGGAAGGTCACGTCCATGACCTCGTCGCCACCGCGGCTGAACATCGCGTTGATCTCCTTGACCGTGTTCGGTCTCATCGTGTGGACCGCCCTCTACAGGTACGACGCGAGGGAGCCGTCGCGGCGCACGTCGAGGGTGCAGCAGTGGAAGCCCCCGCCGAAGGTGCGGCCGTGCCGGAACGGGACGGGGACAGCGGTGAAGCCCTCCTTCTCCAGCATCCGGGCCAGGCCCTCCTGGCGGGCCGGGACGATGATGGTCTCCTCGTCGTAGGCGAGGATGTTCATGCCGATCCACGTCGAGGCGCGGGGCCAGGTGAGCGCGAAGCCGTCGTCCTGCGGCTCGTCGAACCACAGCACCTTCCAGCCCCGGAACTGCTCGGGCAGGGTGTCGGGGCTGAGACGGCCCGCGTTGGCGAGCAGTACGCCGGGGCGCAGGATGTGCAGGGTGGTGCCTATGTGGTCGTCGCAGATGGAGATCTCGTGCACCGTGTACTCGGCGCCGAGCAGCCGACGCAGCCACTCGGCCCCCAGCCGGTTGCCGGTGTTGCTGACGTTGAAGAACAGGTCACTGCCGCAGCGCAGCAGGTTGGCCGCGTCGAAGAGCGGCTCCGACTCGGCGAGCACCGGACCGTTCTCGGTGAACTCGTAGGTGCTGTCCGGGAGTTGCGGCCTGGGCGCGGCGACCCAGATGGCGCCCGAATCGAAGTACTCGCGCACCAGCCTGCGGAACGGGAAGGTCTCGGCGTAACGCGCCCGCACCGCCATCGGCGCCTCGATGATGCGTTCACCGACCACCAGCAGGCAGTCACGGGGCATCAGGGCGTGGTTGGCCGTGGTGGCCCAGTCCAGGAGGGACACCGTGCGCCCCTGCTCGAACGGGTCGGGCCGACGCACCGTGACACCGAGTCCGACGAGGGTTTCCGACAGCGCCTGGAGGTCCTCCTCCGTCTCCTCGACGGCCCGCTCCAGCGCGCCGGCGGCCGGCCGGGACTCGACATGGTCGGCCGGGAGCCCGAAGAAGTGGCGCAGGGACAGATCGGCATCCGGGACATGGAAGCCCGCAGGGCTCCCCACCACAATCTCTCGAAGCGTTCCGAAGTCGGTGAACGACCGGACTGAGCTCACGATGCTTCCTTTCGCTGGCCGGGGTTTGGACTCTTCCTGGCCGACCTCGTCGACGAATACGGGAGCTGACCACTGTGCGGAAAAGAAATGAACGGCGGTGACCGAAATGGCTTTTTCGCGGCACCGGCCAAGCGAATCCGCCGGATCACGGACACAGCCCGTGGATACGGGTCGGCGGCCGTCGCGATCACACCACGTACTGACTCGATCGGGACACTAATCGACGTCAGGACGGGGGCACAGGGCCAATCCGCACAGCATGGCCCCCGGGGGTGCCAAGGCATACGGATTGGCCCTGTCTCGTGGTCGTCGAGCGAGGCAGGATCCCAGGTGTCGACAGCGGGCCGGTCGAGAAAACCGGCGCAGGCGTCGAGGCGACGGCGGTCCTTCCCTGAACCGCCGATGAGATTTCCGCAGGGAATTCCCGAGCATTCTGGATTTTTCTGCCGCGTCGCAGTACATCCCCTTGCCGGGCATACCGCTCCGGCGCTATGAGGAGGAACTGGATATGTCAACGAAGCTGGACCGGGCTCGCCTGGAGGGCCTGGCCGAGGAACTGATGGAGAAGCAGTTCCAGCGCGTCCCCAAGATGCGCGAGCTGCACGCGGGTGAGTGGATCGAGCGGGAATACTTCGTTCGCCACCTGGTGGAGACGGTCCTCCGGATCCGCCTGAACAACGAGGTCGACACCTACGCGCTGTTCAAGGTCGGTTCGAAGGACGACAGCCTGGCCGCGAAGCTCGCGAAGTACCTGGCGGAGGAGTTCGGGCACGAGGGCATGTTCACTCGTGACCTGGAGAAGTTCGGCTTCACGGCCGAGCAGTTGGAGGCCACTGACGTCTTCCCGTCCACCAAGAAGCTGATGGGCTACCTGCGCCTGGAGGCCGACACCCGCGGGCCGGCGCCGACGACCGTCTGGGACTGGTTCGTCGAGTGGTACTCCGACCGCTACAACCAGGTCATCACCGACAAGGTGGCTGCGGCGTTCGGCAAGGACTTCGTGCGCGGTTCGCAGAAGCACCTGGACTTCGACGAGTCGCACGACCACGACGAGCTGATGTTCCGCACCGTGTCGCAGGCCGTCGAGGTCTTCGGCTCCACCGACCAGGCGTACGCGGACCTGACTGCCTTCATCGACCTGATCGGCGACTACTTCGGCGAGTTGTACGAGGCCACGGCCGCGAAGACCGAGCTGGCCTCGGTCTGATTCGGCGACAGCACCGCGCAGCCGCGGGTGGAGGGCGCCGGGTCACCCGGCGCCCTCCACCCGGGCTACCTGCCGCGTCCAGCATCGCGGCGCACGGATCCCGCTCCCAGCTCGAAAGTTGATCTCACATGGCTGACTCAGCACCTGGTCACGCTAGGCGGATTCTGGTTGTCGAGCCGATGACCTCGGCGCTTGCTCTGCTCAGCACCGCGCGCCGCCTGGGTGTCCAGGTCGTGGTCGCATCCTTCGACGCCGAGGACCGGCAGCTCTCCCGCGCGATCCGCGAACAGGTCGACCGGTTGATCGTCGTGGAGACCAACAACGAGGCCGCCCTCACCGAGGTCGCCCTGGCGCTGCACGCCGAGAGTCCGCTTTCCGGCATCATCCCCGGCTTCGAGTTCTACGTGGACAGTGTCGCCCGGATCGCCGCACGCCTCGGACTTCCCGGCCTGCCGGTCGAAGCAGGCCCGGCGCTCCGCAACAAGGCGACCATGCGGGCGACGGTCGAGGCGGCCGGCCTGCGTGTCCCGCGATACGCGGAGGCGACCAGCCTCGCGAGCCTGGAGGCTGCCGCGGAGCGGGTCGGCTTCCCGGCCGTGCTCAAGCCGCAGAACTCCGCCGGCAGCGTGCATGTCAGCCGGGTGAACGACCTGGCCGAGCTGCGCCGGGCCCACCAGTGGATGCTCAGCGACACCCGAACCGACCTCGGGCGCGGGCTCGACGGCCGGATGCTGCTCGAGGAGTACATCGACGGCCCCGAGGTCAGTGTCGAGGGCTACGTGGACGGGGACGGGGTGGCGATCGCCTCGGTGACCGCCAAACTGCTGGGCGCCGAGCCGAAGTTCGTCGAGGTGGGTCACATCGTCCAGCTGGACCTCGCCGCGAGCGAGCGCGCCCGCCTGGAGGAGTACGTCGCAGGGGTGTGCCGGGCACTGAAGGTCACGCTGGGCCCGTTCCACTGCGAGGTCCGGCTCCAGGCCGGCGATCCCGTGCTGATCGAGCTGGGCGCCAGGCTGGCGGGTGACCACATCTGCGACCTGGTCGAGATCGCCACCGGCGTCTCGCTCGCCAAGGTCATGCTCGCCGCGTACGCCGGCCTGGACCGGGCCGAGGTCGCGCCGGTCCAGGTGCCACGCGCCAAGTGCGCCGCGATCCACTTCTTCACCGCGCCGGACCTGACGACCCTGTCCGCGGTCCGCGGCGTGGCGGAGCTGCGCGAGGCTCCCGATGTCCAGGAGGTGGAGCTCTACCTGGAGCCGGGAGATCCGATCGAGCCGGCCGAGGACTTCCGCAGCCGCATCGGCCACGTGATCTACCACGCCGACTCGTACGCCGACGCCCTGGAGCGCCGGCACGGCATCGCCAGAGAGGTGCGCTTTGAGTAGCCGACCCGTACCGACGTACCTGGTCCTCAACCGTTTCGACGACGAGTTCGGCGAGTACCACCGCTACGTCGACCGGGACAGCTGCCGGCTGGTGTATCTGACCAGGGACTACGGCCTGACGGTTCTCGACACCGAGCACGCGCTCGAGACGGTGGTCGTTCCGGATCTGGAACTGGAGACGGTGCTCCCGCTGGCGAAGGAACTGTCCGAACGGCACGGCGGGTTCGACGGCGTGGTGGGGATCTCCGAGTGGGACCTGCTGACCGTCGCCCAACTCCGGCAGGAACTGGATGTGCCCGGCTGGAGGCCCGAGTTCGTCAACCGCTTCCGCGACAAGCCCCGCATGAAGGAGCTGGTTTCGGCTGCGGGCCTGCGCGCGCCACGATTCCTGGAGCTGGACGCCACGAGTACCGCCGAGGAGGTGCTGCGCGAGGTCGGGTTGCCGGTCATCATCAAACCCAGGTCCGGCGCGGCCTCGCAGGGTGTGACGCGGGCCGACGATCCGGAGCGGTTGGCCGCCGTGCTGGCCGGGGTCGACCCGATCGGCTACGAGTGCGAGGAGTTCATCGACGGCGACGTCCTGCACGTCGACGGCGTCCGCAGGGACAGCCGCTTCCACTTCGTGAGTGCTTCGGCATATGTGAACAACTGTCTGGAGTTCACCGAGGGAACGCCGCTCGGCTCGGCGCTGCTGGACGCGGGGACCGAGCGGGACGAGGTGATCGCCTTCGCCGGAGCCTGCCTGGACGCGCTCGATCTGGCCGACGGCCCGTTCCATCTGGAGCTGTTCCGCACTGCCGCCGGTGAACTGGTCTTCCTGGAGGTCGGATTGCGTCCCGGCGGCGCGGAGGTGGGATTCATCCACCGTGACCTGTTCGGGGTCAACCTCTTCGCGGAGTCGTTCCGGGCGGCGCTGGGGCTGCCGCCGTTCCACTCCCCGGAGGAGTTCACCTCGGCACCGGGCGGCGGCTGGGTCAGCATCCCCGAGCCGCGGCCTCTGCCGAGCCGCGTCGTCTCCCGCACCCCACTGGTCGGTGTGATCAGCGAGGTCTACGCCGAGGTACTCCCCAAGGTCGGCGCGATCCTCGACGGGACCGGCGGCTACGAGCAGATCGGCGGCCGGTTCCGGCTGCGCGGCGCGGGCCACGACGAGGTGCGACGGGCCGTCCTGGAGGTCATGGCCCGGTACCGGCTGGTCGCCGAGCCGGCGGAGCAACCGGGAGCGCCGACGTGATCCCCGAGTCACGGGCCCGGGAACTCCTGCTCGAGAAGATCGACTCGGACTCGTTCGCCTGCGTGGCGGGCAAGAGCGCGCTGCTCCGCAAGACCATCGTGCACCACCACTTCGGCCCGCTGGCGGCGGCGGAGACGACCGCCGCGCTGTATCCGGCGCTGGTCGACTTCGCCCGGAACAAGGACGAGGTCGACCCGCTGCTGGCCTCGTTCGCCGCGACGTTCGACGCTCCCGGCGCGGTGGACGAGCGGGAGTTCGAACGGCTGCTCTGGGACCAGCTCCAAGCCCTGCACGAGATCGACGTGACCCGGTACCCGTGGTCCCCTCTGCTGGACCCCGATCCGACCTCGCCGCGGTTCGGCTTCAGCGTCGGTGAGCACCCCTTCTTCGTGGTCGGGCTGCATCCCGGTGCCTCGCGGGTCTCCCGGAGGTTCCCGCTGCCGACGCTGGTCTTCAACTCCCACGTGCAGTTCGAGCGGATGAAGGCCAACGGCGCCTACCAACGGATCCAGCGGGAGGTACGCCGACGGGAGATCGCCCTGCAGGGCGCGATCAACCCCAATCTCGCCGACTTCGGCGATGACTCCGAGGCACGCCAGTACTCGGGGATGGCCGTGGCGGACGCCTGGGTCTGCCCCTTCGAGCCGAAGCTCTCGACATCCGAGGAAGGTACGCAGTGACACAGTGGGTGGTGGTGACCGGAGGCACGTCCGGGATCGGACGGGCGGTAGTCGATCGCTTCCTGAAGGACGGTCAGGCCGTCGCGGTTCTCGCCCGGCGGACCGACCGGCTGGAGGAGCTGGTCGGCACGTTCGGGCCGGACCAGCTCCGCGTGGAGGCCGTGGACGTCCGGGACCGGGAGGCGATCGCCGACGCGGTCGCCCAGCTCACCGCCGACGACGGCGGGATCGCCGCGCTGGTCAACAACGCCGGCCTCTCGCTGGGGCTGGGAGCACTGGACGAGGGCTCTCCCGAAAACTGGCGGACGATGATCGACACGAACATCGAGGGACTGCTCAACTGCACCCACGCCGTCCTCCCGGTCATGAAGCGGGCCGGAACCGGACACATCATCAATCTTGGTTCGCTGGCGGCGGAGTACGCCTTCTTCGGTGGCAACGTCTACGGCGCGACCAAGGCCTTCGTGCACCAGCTTTCGGCGAACCTCCGGGTCGATCTGCAGGGAACCGGCGTACGGGTGACCTGCGTCGCGCCCGGAATGGTCCGCAGCGAGTTCGCGCTGGTGCGGTTCGGCGGCGACCAGGAGCAGGCGGACCGGCTCTACGAGGGCATCCAGCCGCTCTCCGCGGAGGACATCGCGGACGCCGTGCTGTGGGCACACCGGACGCCCGCGCACGTCAACGTCAACTACATCGAACTCATGTCGGTGGACCAACCGTTCGGGCTGGCCCTGCGCCGCGCTGCGGTCGACAGCCGACCGGCCGGCTGACCCGCCCCCTCCGCTGTCGTGCCCCGGTGGACGGTTGTCCACCGGGGCACCACGCCGTCCGTCGCTACGGGACGACCCGGGTACCGACGGCGGTGTCACCGAAGACGGTGTCGCCGAAGGCGTGGTCGAACAGGGTGTGCGGCACCCGTCCGTCCAGGACGTGCGCGACGGGCACCCCCGACCGGACGGCACGCAGGCAGCCCTCCATCTTCGGGATCATCCCCCCGGACAGCGTCGGCAGCAGCCGTTCCAGCTCGTCCGCGGTGATCCGGTCGACGACCTTCTCGGTGGACGGCCAGTCGGCGAACAGGCCGGCCACGTCGGTCAGCACGACCAGCAGTTGCGCCTTCAGCGCCACCGCCAGGGCCGCCGCGCCGGCGTCCGCGTTGACGTTGTAGGCGAGCCCGTCCTCGCTCCGGGCGATGGGCGAGACCACCGGGATCCGCCCGTCCCGGAGCAGGGCGTGCAGCGCGCTCGGATCGGACCCCGACACGTCTCCGACCAGACCGAGCTCGACCTGTTCACCGTCCACCTCGGCATACCGCTTGATCGCCGTCATGGTCCAGGCGTCCTCGCCCGTCAGACCGACCGCGAACGGGCCGTACTCGTTGAGCAGGCCCACGACCTGCCGCTGGACCTGTCCGGCCAGGACCATCCCGACCACTTCCATGACCTCCGGAGTGGTCACCCGGAGCCCCGCCGCGAAGGAGGGACGCATGCCGAAGCGAGCCAGCTGGGCGTCGATCTGCGGCCCCCCGCCATGCACCACGACGGGCAGCACACCGGCCTGCCGCAGGCGGACCACGTCCTGCGCGAAGGCCCGGTTGAGCCGCTCGTCCACCATCGCGTTGCCGCCGAACTTGATCACGACGATCTCGCCGACGAACCTTGCCGTCCGCTCGATCTGAGCATCCGTCAGCTCGGGCGCCACGACGACCGGCGGCGTCACACCGCCTCGCCCTCGGGGCGCACCCGCACGATCGCCTCGACCTCCACCGGCGCCCCGAGCGGCAGGGAGGCGACGCACACCGCGGACCGGGCATGCCTCCCCTGCTCACCGAGGAGCTCGATGAGCAGGTCGGAAGCGCCGTTCGCCACCACGTGCGGTTCCTCGAACTCCGGCACGCTGTTGACGAAGACGGTGAGCTTGAGCAGTGCGGCCACCCGGTCCAGGCTGCCGAGACCGGCCTGGAGCTGGGCCAGCACGTTGATCGCGCACTGCCGGGCGGCCTCGATCGCCCCGGCGGCGTCGATGTCCGCTCCGACCCGGCCGCGAACCCCGTCCGCGATCTGACCGGAGACGAAGGCGAGATCGCCGTCCACCCGGCAAGGCGTGAAGGACGCGACGGGCTTCGGGGCCTCGGGCAACCGGATACCGGCCGCTTCCAACCGTGCCGACAGGTTCACAGGTGCTCCTCGTGAGAGATCGTGAGATCGGGAGAGCTCGGGAGACCGCCTCAGGTGTGTGGCCTCGGCGGGAACGCGCCCAGCATCTCCGCGCGGCCGTGCTCCGGACAACGGCCAATCCGCACTCGTTGGCCCCCGGCCGGCGGGCCCGTTCCGGCCGGACCACCGTCACCGCTTTGGCCCTATGCACGCCGGAACGCCGGGGAGCAGAATGCGCCGAGCCGGCTGGACCAGGAGGTCATGGTGACGATCGACGTCGCGCGGGTACGCGCCGACACACCCGCGTGCGCGCAACTCGCCCACCTGAACAACGCAAGCGCCGCACTGGCACCCCGGCCGGTGACGGACAGCATGGTCGAGCACCTGCGGCTGGAGCAGCGGATCGGTGCCTACGAGGCCGCGGAGGAAAGCGCCGACCGCCTGGACCGCAGCTACGCCGCGCTGGCCCGCCTGATCACGGCGGAGCCGCACGAGATCGCCCTGGCCGAAAGTGCCACCCGTGCCTGGAACATGACCTGCTACGCACTCCCCTGGACGCCCGGGGACCGGATCCTGACCAGCCGCGCCGAGTTCGCGAGCGTGAGCATCGGGCTGCAGGACATCGCCCGCAGGCACAGCGTCCGGATCGACGTGGTGCCGGACGACGCGACGGGCGTCCTGTCCGTCGAGGCGCTGCGCGAGATGGTCGACGACCGGGTGAAGTTGATCGCCGTGACGCATGTGCCGTCCCACAACGGACTGGTCAACCCGGTGGCGGAGATCGGCAGGATCGCCCGCGACGCCGACGTGGTGTACGCGCTCGACGCCAGCCAGTCGGTGGGTCAACTCCCGGTTGATGTACGGGAGATCGGCTGCGACCTGCTGGTCGCACCCGGCCGGAAGTTCCTGCGCGGACCACGCGGCACCGCGTTCCTGTACTGCTCCTCACGCCTGCTCGACCGGCTGGAGCCGTCCCAGCTGTGCCTGCACAGCGCGCGCCGGACCGAGACGGGCGCTCTCGCCGTCCGCGAGGACGCCCGCCGCTTCGAGACCTGGGAGCGCTGCCTGGCCGGCCAGATCGGGCTCGGCGTGGCCGCGGAGTACGCCCTGGGGCTCGGGCTCGAAGCGATCCGGCAGCGCGTGGGCGAGCTGGCGGGCGGTCTGCGGCAGCGGCTGCGCGAACTGCCCGGGGTGACCGTCCTCGACCGCGGTGAACGACCCTGCGGCATCGTCGCGTTCACCGTGGCGGGGCACGACAGCGCGGATCTGTCCCGGGCGTTGCGGAAGGTGGGAGTCAACGTGTCGGCCACCCGTCCCGACACCGCTCCCTGGGACCACCCGGTCGCGGCGGTGCGCGCGTCGCCGCACTACTACAACACGGAGGATGAACTCGACCGGCTCTGCTCCGCCATCCCGCGTCGGACCGGCGGATAGCCCGACCTCGACCCGGGGCCGGGCCGGGTCGGAGCCGGACCCGGAGCCGCCGAAGCGGAGCCGCGTCCCGCAGCACCTCCGCAGCTCCTCCCCCGACCTCATCTTCGGCACGATTCCGGCTGACATGCGCATGTATCTCCCCTGCGCTCTTCCGCAATGCGCAGATCCGATCCACGGATGCCACTTCCTCGACGCGGTTACAGCAGCGAATCTTGTGACGGCACGTGCCGACTACCACCCAGCGCATGTCAGTCCGGCTGCCGCCGGGCACCACGCCCTCGAGGGGAAGCATCTGTGATGCACACGTTGGTTCACGCTCGCGGCACCGCCGCCGCCCGGATCGACGAAACCGCGCTGAGCTGTCACACCTCGCCGGACGACTGAGAGCTCGCGCGGATCTTCGATCGCGCGATCATCGGCTCCACTGCGCCGGGGGACCACCTCGACGCATGCTCATATCCCGTGCACTCTCAACGCCCTCGTTCCCGTAGGCCGTGACGTCAAAAACGCCTTCCGCCGTGCCTTCCAACTCCGAAGCCCTCACGGCTGGAGATCACGGCCACTGGAGCCAGTCGGCAAGACATCTGATGAGGCGCCATGGTACTTGTGATCAGTTCGACCCAAATCCGACGCATCATTGAGCATTGGCAGCGCAGTGGCACCGCCTATTCGGACCTCGCGGACGCGATCCGCATCGCGGTCATCGACGGCCGAATCCCGCTGGGCGCGCGAATTCCGGCCGAGCGGGTCCTCTCGTCAGAGCTGGAGATCAGCCGCAACACCGTGACAACGGCCTACCGGCTGCTGCGCGAGACCGGCTATCTGGAGAGCAGGCAGGGTGCCGGATCCTTCGTGACGATCCCGCCGGACAAGAGCCGGCCCGCCCGGTCCTTCTCCTGGACGGCCGCGAGCGCCGACGGCGACATCGACTTCACCACCGCGACGCTGTCCGCGCCCGAACCGATGCTTGTCGAGGCGACCTGGGAGGCGGCTGCCCACCTCAGGCGGCATACCCAGTCGCCGGGTTACGACCTGGTCGGTATACCCGCGCTTCGCGAAGCGCTGGCCGACCGGATGACCCGTCAGGGCCTGCCGACCACACCCGACCAGATCATGGTGACGGCAGGCGCCCAGCACGCCTGGCACCTGTTGCTCCAACACCTCTCCCGCCCACATGACCGGATCCTGCTGGACAGCCCGACTTATCCCGCCGTCCTCGACTCGATCCGCGCCATGCGCCGTCGGTCGGTGCCGGTGGGGCTGTCCTCGACGGGCTGGGACGTCGACCTGCTCGACAAGGCGATCCGGCAGACCAAGCCCGCCCTGGCATACCTGATGCCCGATTTCCACAACCCGACCGGCGCGGTGATGCCGCGCTACATCCGGACGGCGATCGCCGACGCGGCCCGGGTCTCCGGAACCTTCCTGGTCATCGACGAGACCCTGCGCGACCTGTCGCTCGACGACACCGTCCTGCCCGCCCCGATGTCCACGTACGGCGCGTCGAACTGGGCCATCACCATCGGCTCGTTGAGCAAGACCTGCTGGGGAGGGCTCCGGCTCGGCTGGCTGCGTGCCGCGCCGTCGGTGATCTCGGCGCTGGTGGGGCTGCGGGGTTCGACCGACTCGGGCAACCCGATCATCACCCAGCTGACCGCCTGCCTGCTCCTGGAGAAGTTCGACGACCTTCTGAGCCAGCGGCAAGCCATGCTCACCACGAACCGCCAGGGGCTGGTGGAGGCGTTGGGGAAGCACCTGCCCGATTGCACCTTCACCATCCCGGCCGGGGGACTCTCGCTCTGGGTCGACCTCGGGGCACGGGTGAGTTCCCGGCTGGCGCTGGCGGCTCCGCAACACGGCGTGCAGTTGCTCGCCGGTCCCCGCTTCGGTGGTGAGGGAACGTTGGAGAACCGGACCCGGCTCCCGTTCGTCCACGACCCCGCCACCGCCGAGGAGGGCGTCCGCCGGATCGCCGCGGCGCTGCGGGACATCACCCCGCAGCCGGCCGCGTCGATGGTCTGGGGCGCCGGGGCCATGGCTTCATAGCGGGCGCGGTCGGCGGTGGACACGGGGCAGGGGGGCAGGGGTGGGAACAGGGATGGAAAGGCTGGTTCGGTGGCTCCAGTGATCAAGGGTTCCGGGGAGACGCGCGGTGCGCACGGTGCGCACGGTGCGCACGGTGCCGCCGGATGGCACCGCCTGCGGGTCGCATCCGTACGCCGGGTCGGTGACGACGCCGTTTCGCTCACACTGGACGTGCCGGAACCCCTCGTGGAGACGTTCACCCACAGGCCCGGCCAGCACGTGACCATCCGTCACATGCTGGCGGGGCGCGAACTCCGCCGCAGTTACTCGGTCTGCCCGCCGCCCGACGATCCGGCCTGCCTGCGACTGGTGGTCAAGCGGCTCGGCCCGGGCGGGTTCGCGGAGTACGCCGCCAACGGCCTGACCGTCGGCGACGTCCTGGAGGTCGCCGGACCGGCCGGCGACTTCCACCTCGCCGACGCCCCGGGGGGACACCACGTACTGATCGCCGGAGGCAGCGGCATCACTCCGCTCCTGAGCATGGCGTCGGCCGCGCTGCGGGAGGACCCGACGTGCCGGGTCTCCCTGCTCTACGCCAACCGGACCATGGGGTCGGTGCTGTTGGCGGACGACGTGGACACCCTGGAACGGCGGTACCACGACCGCTTCTCGGTGCTGCATGTGCTGTCGAGGGAGACCGGGCCCACGGCACCGCCCGCCGGCCGCATCGACCAGGAGCGGCTGCCGGAGCTCCTGGCCATGGTCGGGGCCGACCGCCCCGCCGCGCACCGGTACTTCTACCTGTGCGGCCCCTGGGGCTTGGTGGAGACGGCACGCAAGGCACTCGCCGACTGGGGCGCCGACGAGGGCGTCGTGCGCTTTGAGCTCTTCTCGGCCGGCGACCGGCCGGAGGATCCACCGGCCGCCCCGGGCCGGTTCGGGCGGATCACCGTGTACTTCGACGGCGAGGCCACCGACCTCACCATGGACCCGGAGGACGAGTCCGTGCTGGACGCGGTACTCCGCGCGCAGCCGGACGTGCCGTACTCCTGTCGCGACGGCCTGTGCGGGGTGTGCCGGGCCAGAGTCGTCTCCGGTGAGGTGGTCCTCGGGCGGCAGTACGCGCTCACCGAGAAGGACCTCGCGCGCGGGTACACGCTCCCCTGTCGGGCCCGGCCGGCGACACCCGAGATCGCTCTCGACTTCGACGCGTGAACCGGCCTGCGGGCGGCGCTCCTTGGTGCCGCTCGCACGGTCGGCCGGATCTGATCAATCGTCAACTCGGTGGTCTCGTCGGTCGCGGCTTATGCCCGCATCACGCCCGATCCGTCCTGCCTACTTGTTTGCGCATTGCCAACTCCCTTGCCCTGCGCGGTCGAACGCGCCGATCCGAAGCCCGCATGCTGTCAACCGGTAGCCGGATTCCGTGCCGAATCCTGCTGATGCCGCTGCTCATGCCCCTGTCGATGCTCCCGCCGACGCAACGAATGGACTGGAAATGAAGAAGCTGTGGGTCGGCTGCGCACTGGCCGGTGTCATCCTCACTGCCGCCGCTCTCACCGGCTTCAACGCCGGCCACGGCACGTCCGGGGCCGTCGCCGATTCCCAGTGGGGCGGTTCGGTCCCGACGGTCTCCGCCCCCTGAGCATCGGACACTCCCTGGCTCGGAACTGTCCTGGCGGCCTCAGGCCGCCAGGACAGCCCTCGTTCAGGCGCCTTCGGCGTTCAGGCACCTCCCGCGGCATCAGTCCTCTTCGAGGAACCCGCTCCGAGCCAGCAGATACGCGAGCTGGGCCCGGCTGCGACTGCCGAAGAAGTCGGCGGCCCAGCGCACGTGGTTGGTGACGCTGCGCAGACTCATGCCCAGTCGCGCGGCAATCGCGCTGTCCGTGTAGCCGTTGATCATGTGCCGGAGCACTGCGCGGCGCACTTCGTCCGTCACCGCGGCCGACGTCGGAGTGGAGTGGTTCGGCTGGAGCGGGACCGCGCGCTGCCAGATGTGGTCGAACATGCCCACCAGGTAGCGCACCACGCCCGGATGCTCGATCGCGAGCGCGAGATCACGGCGGTTGGCCGCCGGGTCCGGGACGAACGCAGTCCGCCGGTCACAGATGATCAGCCGGTCGAAGACCTCGTCCACCGTGCGGATCTCGCCACCTGCCTCGGCGATCTTCTCGGCGTAGCCGAGCGTCGGCGCGTGCGAGCGGATCGTGTGCTGGTAGATCGTCCGCTGCTGCACGCCTCTGGCCAGAGCGGACAGATCGTCGGACAGTGCCCGCTCCAGTAACTCCGGCGGACGCCCGCCGCCGGGCTGGGCGGTGAGCAGCTCGCTCTGGCAGGCGCTCACGGTGGCAGAGAGCGTGGCGCTGATGGCCTCGGCGCCGATCACGGCGCGAACCATGGCCGAGCCGGTCGGACTGTAGCTTTCCCGGTAGACGCGCTCAGCCTCGGAGACGCTGCGGTGCAGGTTGTCGAGCGCCCGCCTGCGGTTCACGATCACCTGCTCCAACTGCTCCATGCGCCCCCAGAGGGCCGTCTGCGGCGCCAATGCGGTCAAACCCCCCTCGGGCAGCCGCTTGACCAGGCCGAGCTCCAGCAGACACGGGGGGCACTCGCGTGCGACGCTCCCGCCTTTCAGCAGCTCTCCGTAGAAGTGGAGACCCTCCTCGCAGAGCTCGACGGCTGTCTTGTCCTCTGAGTCCGGGTCAGTGCACATTCATCCCCCCAGCAGTTCGCAAATTGCCTGTTCATTCTGCCAAAGATGCCCGGCATCCGCAGCAGGCGACCTTCCTTCTGGGGGAGGCTCGTTGGACGCCGCCCAACAGGCATTGCGCCGGTCTCTATTTTCTTTTCGCGGGGGAAAGAAAAACGCGGAACGATCGGGTTCGCAGATCTCTCTGTAGCCCGCCAGGATCAGCGACGCATTTCCAACATTTCGTGGCGTGCCGACAAATCCGGAGGGGTCAGCGCTCGTAGCTGCCGTCGAGGCGACCACGGGCGAGGACGGGGCCGGTCACGGCCGCGAGGAGGGCGCGGGGCTTGGCGGTCTCCAGCGGGGCGTCTCCGGAGCCGGTGGCCACGGGCGCGCCCAGGGCGAAGAGTTGGAAGACGTAACGGTGCGGGCCGTGGCCCTTGATCGGCTCCGGCCCCAGGTAGCCGCGGCGCATCCCCCAGCGCAGCACCCGTACGCCGTCGGCGGCGGACATGGTGGACTCGGCGGACGCGGCGGACGTGGCGGCCCTGCCGGTCCCGCCCGAAGCACCCGAAGCGCTTTCTGCAGCACCGGCGTTGAGCGCGCCGGCCGGGATCCCGTCGATGGTCGGGGCGAGCAGCGCGAGGCAGTGGACGAAGGGCGCACGCGTCGGCGAGTCCACATCCTCGACGACCAACAGGAGTTGCTCAGCGTCCGCCGGAACTCCCGTCCAGGAGAGCGCCGGTGAGAGGTTCTCGCCGCCTGCGCGGCGACCTGCGTGGCGCTGCGGGATGTCGCCGCCGTGGGCGAAGTCGTGGCTGGACAGGTCGATGGTCTCGCGACCGGTCAACTGCGGCAGGTTCCAGGCAAGCTGTGCCTCGCCCGCGCGCTTGTTCTTGAGCAGGGTTCCGAGGATCGCCACGTTCGTCGTGTCCTCCGTCGTCGGGGTTCAGGCGGGTTGTTCAGGTGAGCGTTCAGGAGCGTGTGGAGCGTCGTCGCACGATGGCTACGCCCGCGCCGCGTCGGCGAGGTCGCGGACCTCGTCCGCGACGGTGGGCCACAGCGCGGCGGGCAGGTCGTGGCCCACGCCGGGGAAGATCCGCAGCCGGGACCCGGCGACCGTCCCGGCGGTGGTCCGCCCGGCGGCGGCACGGAGGATCGGGTCCTGCTCCCCGTGCAGCACCAGAGTCGGGTGGCGCAGCTCGCGCAGGCGCGCGCCGTGCCACTGCGCGCCGATCTGGCGGCTCTGCGCCTTGGCGTCGCGCGGGCCGCTGTCCACCTCCGCCTCGACCCAGGCCCGGGCGGCGTCCTCGTCGAACGGGTAGGCGGGTGAGGCGATGCCGCGCCAGACCGCGAGTGAGGCCTCGATGTCGCCCTCGCGCCCCTCCGGGAACGTGGCCCGGGACAGCTTGGCCAACAGACCGAAGCGGAGGTAGCGCAGCACCCGCAGTCCGGAGACGTCGCTCGGGAGCGCCGCCGACGAGGTCACCGACAGCACCCGGTCGGGATGGCGCAGGGCGATCCGCTGCGCGATCAGGCCCCCGAGCGAGTGCCCGAAGACGTGCGCGCGTTCCCAGCCCAGGGCGTCCATCACCGCGATGCCGTCGTCGGTCATGTCCTCGGAGGTGTAGGCGTCGCCGCGCCTGCCGAACAGTGCCTTGAACGGATTGGTGGTCTCGGTCGGCGGCATCCGGGTCGACTCGCCCGCGTCGCGCTGGTCGTAGCGGACCACGTCGAACCCCGCGTCGGCGAAGGCCTGGCAGAGCCCGGCGGGCCACCAGAACCGTGCGGTGGCCAAGCCCATGATCAGCAGCAGCGGCTCGCCGCCTTCGGAGCCCCGGAGCCGGTCGTAGGCGATGTCGACCTGCCGACCGTGCGCGCGGTTGTGGGCGTACCGGGTGGGCGTCCAGACGGGCGCGCCGGCCTGGATGGTGCTCTCGGACATGGGGAACGTCCCTTCTCCGTCGGTCTCAGGCGACGGAATCTGCGATCGTCGTTCGCAGTTCATGATGCAAGATACTGCACACAGCGTTCGCAGAAAAGTGTGCAGGTCGGAGAGCATGACGACCCGGCCCGAGCATGCGTGCGACACGGACGGGTGATTCCCGACGGATCCACGGGCGCGTCCGGTGCGCGGCGCGGAGAATGGGCGATGTCCCAGCAGGACACGCAGGACACGCTGGACGTGCACGACATGCTCCGCCCGCAGGACCGGCAGGAAGGGGCCCGCCATGGCAACCGATCTCCGCCTCGCCCAGAATCCGGACGCCGACGCGCTGCTCAGCCGCAGCCCGCTGGCGGCGCTGATCGGCATGCTGTTGGACCAGCAGGTGCCCATGGAGTGGGCCTTCTCCGGCCCCCACACCCTGCTGGAGCGACTCGGCGGTGGCGACCTCGACGCCCACCGGATCGCCGACTACGATCCGGAGGCCTTCGCCGCGCTCTGCTCGGAGAAGCCGGCGGTCCACCGCTACCCGGGCTCGATGGCCAAGCGCATCCAGCAGTTGTGCGCGTACCTGGACGAGCACTACGACGGCGACGCCGAGACGCTGTGGCGGGACGCGGCCACCGGCCCGGAGCTGCTGGCGCGACTGGAGGAGCTACCGGGGTTCGGCAGACAGAAGGCGCAGATCTTCCTGGCCCTGCTCGGCAAGCAGCTCGGCGTGCAGCCCGAGGGCTGGCGCGAGGCTGCGGGCGCGTACGGCGAGAAGAACAGCTTCCGCTCCGTGGCGGACATCACCGGACCCGCCTCACTGGTGAAGGTCCGGGCGTTCAAGCAGGAGGCCAAGGCCGCCAAGGCAAGCGGGGCAAGTGGGGCAAGTGGGGCAGGTGGGGCGGCAAAGAAGTGACGGTGCGACGGGACAGCCCGTCGCACCGCCGACTCTCCGCACCCTGGTACGTGCGGCTGCCTACCTCAGCGGCCCGCGAACGGCTCGAAGAGCAGGCCCTTGGAGGCGATGCCCGGGGCGAACGCGGTGACCTTGCCGGTGGTCAGGTTCAGCCTGCTCAGCGAGTTGGCGGAGGTGAAGTCCTGGCCGCGGCCGAAGTTTCCGGTGATCTCCACGATCGCGTTGGTGTTGCCGTCGACGGCGAAGATCGCGCCCTCGTCGCCGATCGCGAAGGCCGTGTCGTCGACCTGGGCGTTCAGGTGCAGGACTCGCACGCGCTGCGTCGGCCGGGCGTGCCGGTTCGCCTTGACGGTGTCGACGAAGATCAGCTCGCTGTCACCCTGGCTGTCGAGCAGCATCGAGCCGCCCACGCCCGGGACGTAGAACGGGACGTTCTCCAGCGAGTCCGGGTCGGACAGGTTGAGCGTCTCCGCCTTGCCCGTGAGCAGGTTGACGGCGTGCCCGTTGTCGGCCAGGGCGGAGGTCCACTTGGCGGTCCCGCCCGCCAGGTTGAGCCGGTAGAGCGCCGGGCCCTGGAAGACCGTGCCGTTGGGCGTGGTCGGGGAGGGGTTGGAGGCGGAGGTGTAGAGCCGGCCGTCGTGCTCGAGCACGGCGTCCGTGCCGCCGCCGTGGGGCAGCGTCTTGACGCCGTAGCCGTAGTGCGCGACCTGGTGGCCGGGGCGGGCCTGCGGGGTGATGGTGTAGAGGCTGGAGTTGCCGTCCTCGTTCACGGTGGCGACGACGCGGCGGCGGGTCGGATCAGCGCCGAGGCCGTCGACCTTGCCGACGACGGACCACTCGGCGACGACCTTGCCGCGCTGGTTGAACTCGACGACGGTGCTGTTCTTGTTGCCGGAGGGCGACGGCTCGCCCATGGTGCCGACACCGTTCTGGTAGCCGACGAAGATGTCGTCGCCGAGCTGCGCGATGTCGTCGGCGCCGCTCAGACCCTTGGGGGCGGCGGCGAAGACCTTGGCGTGGTAACCCGCCGGCACGCTGATCGGCGCGGGCTTGCTGGCGGACTTGGCGGCGGGCGTCGTGGTGGCCGCACCGGCCGTGCCGACGACGGTGGCGGCGAGGGCGGCGGCAACGGCGGCGGCGCCGACCAGAGCAAGACGAGAGGTCACGGTAGAGCCACTTCTCTCGGTGAATGACAGGGAGACCGCAGGCCTGCCGATTCCGGCGGCGCACACGGCTCACGTGGGACACCCCGTTGTCCCACCCCTTGGTGACGGTGCAGCAAGCACACGGCGACATCCGGATGGCGCCTGGATTGCCCGCACGCGTGCGGAGGGCAGCGTGGGCGAGCCGTCTGCACCGGCCCGCACGGCACCTGCCCGGTCCGGGCTCGGTCCGGGCCTCCGTCCGGGCTCGGTGGCCGAGACCTGTCCGCGACCTGGGGTCAGTACCCTGGTTGCCGGGAGAGTCCGCTTTCCCTCACCGGTTCCCCAGTTCCCCCATCCGTACCCGTGGACCTGCACAGGGAGGCAGCGTGCCCCGCAGCACGAGCGGCGACGCAGGCCACCACGACCGCCGCGGCACCGCCGACGACGGGCCGGGTGCGGAGGAACTGAACGAAGCGGCCACCGCCTTCGGGCTGTTGGCCTCCCCGATGCGGCTGCAGATCATGTGGCTGCTGATCGCGGCGGAGAGCGATGTCGGCGGGCTGGCGGAACGGCTCGACGCGTCGATGCCCGCGGTCAGCCAGCACCTCGCCAAGCTCAAGCTGGCCGGGATGGTGCGCTCGCGCCGCGAAGGACGGCGGCAGGTCTACCTGGTGGACGACCCGGTGCTGGTCGACGTGGTCCGGCTGGTGCTGAGCCGCCGCACGGCAACCGAAAGCCGTCCCTCACTGGCCCGTCGCATCATCGGCGGCTGAGAACCGCTTCAGGCTTCAGCGCGCCGACCAGGCCGGGTGGGCGCGCAGCCAACGGCGGGTGGCCAGCAGCAACGCCGCATAGCCGACCAACACCGCGCCGAGCAGCGGGTAGAAGCCGAGCGGCAGCACGCCGAGGCCCAGCGCCGCGCCGAACGGCGTCGCCGGAAGCAGCAGACCGACGACCGCCAGGCCTCCGTTGGCGAGCCGAACCGGCCAGGTCGCCCGGGGGCGACCCTGCGCGCCGCCCGGAACCCGCAGCAGATGGACCGTCAGCGCCTGGGTGATCAGGTTCTCGGTGAACCAGCCCGAGTGGAACAGCAGTTCCTCGTGTGCGCCGGTCCGGCCGTGCGCGGTGGCCAACAGGACCGCGAAGGTCGCCAGGTCGGCGAGCGCGTTGACCACGCCGACGAGCAACGCGTACCGGGCCAGCGCCCCCCGCCTGAGCGGCCGTGGACGCTGCACGCCCCTGCCCGCGGGCTTGTCCGCGCGACCGCCCGGGCCCGCCGCGAGTGGCTGGTCGAAGGCGAGCGCGAGCTGCGCGGCGTCGAAGCAGAGGTTCTGCGTCAGCACCTGGGCGGGCAGCATCGGCAGGAACGGCACCAGCGCGCCGGCGGCCAGCATCGCCAGCACGTTGCCGAGGTTGGAAGCAAGGGTGATCCGCAGGTAGTTGCCGACGTTGGCGAGCGCCGTGCGGGCGGAGCGGACCGCGTCGCCGAGGACGGTGAGTCCCGGCGCGGCGAGGACCAGGTCGGCGCTGCTGCGCGGGCCCTCGTCCAGCGCGCCGGGAGAGCCGATCCCGACGTCCGCGGCGCGCAGCGCGGGCAGATCGTTGAGGCCGTCGCCGAGGAAGCCGACCACATGCCCGTTGGCGCGCAGAGCGGAGACGATACGCGCCTTCTGAGCAGGGGCGGCGAGCGCGAAGACGACCGTCGACTCCACCGCCCGGCGCAGATCGGCGTCGTCAAGGGCGTCGACGTCCGGTCCCAGCAGCGGGGCGCCGGGGTCGAGGCCGACATCCCGGCAGGCCTGGACGGCGGCCCCGGCCCGGTCCCCGGTGACGATCTTCACGGCGATGCCCTCGGCGGTGAGCTCGGTGAGTGCGGCGGCTGCGCTCGGGTCCGGCTCGTCGGCCAGCGCCACCAGGCCCAGCAACGTCAAGCCGTCCAGGTCCGCGACAGCCGGAGCGGCGGGTCGACGTCCGGCCCCGGCCCGAGGCCGCGTCCCGGATACGGCGACGGCGAGCACCCGCAGGCCCTCACCGGCCAGGCGGTCGGCCAGTTCCAGCACACCGGCCCGCCGGTCGTCGTCCAACTCGACGGCGGCGGCGAGCAGTTCCGGCGGGCCGGTCGAGTGCTGGTGCCGGCCCGCGACCAACCGCAGGCCGCCGGTCCGACGTTCGGCGGGGTCGGCCCGCTCCGCGGGGTCGCCGTGGTCAGCATGGTCAGCGCGCTCTGCGGGGTCGGCCGACGGCGGGACGGCACCGGCCCGGACGCGCCCGCAGCGGGCGAGGATCTCCTCGACGGCCCCCTTGGCCACCAGGGCCTGCGCGGCCTGCGCCCCCGACAGCGTGAGCCCCGGCCCGGCCTGGGCGGCGACCACGACCGTCGCGACGCGTCGACCCGGATCGAACGGCAGGGCCGCGACACCCACCAGGCCTGCCGCGAAGTCCTCGTCCGGCCCGAGGCCGCCGGGCCCACCGAGACCGTCGAGACCGTCGAGCACCGACCCGGACGCGCTCGCTGCCGAACCCGAGCCCGCCTCGGCAGCGGCCAGCAACGCGTCGTCGACGGCGTCGAGTTCGGGCGGGTCGCCGAGCTCGGCGCAGATCAAGCTGTTGACGGCCGCCCAGCGCAGAACCTCCGGATCCGGACGGCCCGTCGCGTCCACGGCGGAGCGGAGGGTGAGCCGGTCCCGGGTCAGGGTGCCGGTCTTGTCGATGCAGACGACATCCAGCGCGCCGAGGTCGTGGACGGCGGTCAGCCGTCGGGCGAAGACGCGGCCCCTGGGACCGCGACGCAGCACGGCCGCCTGACGGGCCAGTGCGGCGGTCACTACCAGCAGCAGCATTTCGGGCGTCAACCCGACACCGACGGCCGCCGCATACGGCAAGGCCTCCCAGCGGTGGCCGTCCACCAGCGCGCCGACGAGCAGACCGGCCGCACCCGAGACCAGGGCGAGCCGGAGCAGCAGCCCGGACACCTCCCGCGCGGTCCCGTCGAACGCGGTCCGCCGCTCCCCTGCGGGCGCTCCCGCGCCCGACCCGGGCCGGCGGTCCGAACCTGCACACGCCCGGACCTTCGCGCGTGCCCCGGCGCTCGACGCCGCATTCGCTCCGGCGCTCGGCGCCCGATTGGCTCCGGCGAGGAAGGTGTCCGCGCCGGTCGCCAGGACGACGCCCACGCCGGTGCCGTGCGCCACCACGCTGCCGCGCAGGCAGAGCCGGGCGTTGTCCGGCGAGACCCGGCCGGTACGCACCGCGCCGCCACGGCCTGCGGCACGCTTGGGCACCGGCTGGCTGACGCCGGTCAGCAGCGCCTGATCGACCGTCAGCCCCTCCGCACGCAGCAACAGCAGATCTGCGGGGACCCGGTCCCCGGGAACCAGCCGCACCACGTCACCGGGGACGAACTGGTCGAACGGCAACTCCCGTTCGACCGATGACCCAGACCGTGACCCCGACCGTGACGCCGGTGACGGCGCCGGCCGACGGCGCAGCACCGTCGCCGTGCTGCCCACGTCGACGAATCGCCGCAGCGCGGCGGTCTCGCGCTCCGCCCGCAACTCGCCCACCAGGCGCAGCGCACAGCCCGCGGTGATCAGCAGCAGCAGGACCGCGGTGCTGGTGAAGGCCCCGGAGACGGCCGTCGCTCCGGCCAGGAGACAGAGGGTCATCGTGTAGGGGTCACGGAGCAGCAGCGCGACCCGCCGGGTACGGGTCGGACGCGGCGGCAGCGGCAGGGTGTTCTCGCCGTGCGCGGCGAGCCACAGTTCGGCGGTCTCCTCGGGCAGCCCCCTCCGGCTCGTCCCGAGCGCCCGCAGCACCTGAAGATCCGTCAGTTCGCTCAGTGCGCTCACCTCGCGGGGATCCACGCGCCGGGCGGACGGGGCCGAGGCAGCCAGGGGAACCTGGTCAGCGGAAAGGGCGGGAGCACCGTCCTTGCGGCGGTCCCGGCGTGCCCGCAGATCAGTCGGACCGGTCAGCGCTGCCTCCCCATCTCCACTTCGGCACCAGCGTAAACGCGCAGCCCGTAAGCATTTGACAGTGCCCTTACGCAAGGGCCATCATATGAATGTTCATTCATGAGACACCTCGTTCGGTGAGGCGTCTCCACGGACACAGGCCACTGATCCCAACCGTCGAGAGACGCTCCGGATCAGGACACCTCCTCCCGACCTAAGGGTTGAGGCCAAGTGGCTGCGCAGGCGGACCTGTCCCAGAACAGGCCTCGCGCTACGCCGTGGAGTGCCAAAGCTCTGACGAGTTGGGGTGTGCCGGACACGGCTGATGCCGTATTGGTCCGGGTTCGGTGTGCCCCCTGCCGCTGCGACGCGCGACGCGTCACGACCGGAGGGAGGCGAGAAGCAGTGGACTGCAGTCCGAGTAGCCCGGGCCATAAACGGCCCCACATCCGCTTGACCTCGTCTTCTTTCGGCATGCGGTAACCACCTGCTGATCCTTGATCCTTCTGCGCGCGCGGACGCTCGCAGGGTGGATGGATGCTGCATGCCCTCCGATCGGCCTTCACGGCCACAGGGAGGGACCATCATGACCACCACGATCGACCCGAAGGTCCAGGGCGACGCCGCCCGCACCACCGCGGTGCTGGACGACGCGCACCTCGGCGACATCCGCGGCGCGCTCGGCACCATCAAGCTGGACGACCACGGCGACCGCCGCGGCCTGTCCGCCAAGCTCAAGACGCTGCTCGCGATCGTCGGCCCCGGCCTGATCGTGATGGTCGGCGACAACGACGCCGGCGCCTTCGCCACCTACGGCCAGGCGGGCCAGAACTACGGCACCCACCTGCTGTGGACGCTGCTGCTGCTGGTCCCGGTCCTCTACGTGAACCAGGAGATGGTGCTCCGCCTCGGCGCGGTCACCGGCGTCGGCCACGCCCGGCTCATCCTGGAGCGGTTCGGCAAGTTCTGGGGCGCGTTCAGCGTCATCGACCTGTTCATCCTCAACGCGCTGACGCTGGTCACCGAGTTCATCGGGATCACCCTGGCCGCCGGCTACCTGGGGCTGCCCAAGGCCGCCGCCGTGGTGCTCGCCGCCGCGATCATCGTCGCCTCCGCGTTCACCGGGTCGTTCCAGCGCTTCGAGCGGATCGCGATCGCGCTCTGTGCCGGATCGCTGCTGCTGGTCCCGATCTACTTCATGGTTCACCCGAAGACCTCGCAGATGGCGCAGGACTTCGTGGTCCCGAACCTGCCGGGCGGCCAGGGCCAGCTGGCCACCGTGATGCTGCTGATCATCGGCATCGTCGGCACCACCGTCGCCCCGTGGCAGCTCTTCTTCCAGCAGAGCTACGTCATCGACAAGCGGATCACCCCCCGCTTCATGAAGTACGAGAAGGCCGACCTCTGGATCGGCATCGTGATCGTGGTCATCGGTGGTGCGGCGCTGATGGGCGCCACCGCCGCCGCCTTCGCGGGCACCAAGGGCTTCGGCAACTTCACCGACACTGCGGGCCTGGCCTCCGGCATCGCCGCCCACGCGGGCAAGGTCGCCGGTGTCCTCTTCGCCGTCGCGCTGCTGGACGCCTCGATCATCGGCGCCTTCGCGGTCTCGCTCTCCACGGCCTACGCCATCGGTGACGTCTTCGGCATCAAGCACTCGCTCCACCGCGGCGTCAAGGGTGCCAAGGGCTTCTACGCCGTCTACGCCGGCCTCGTCGCCCTGGCCGCCGGCATCGTGCTGATCCCCGGCTCGCCGCTGGGACTCCTCACCGAGGGCGTGCAGACCCTCGCGGGCGTGCTGCTGCCCTCCGCCACGGTCTTCCTGCTGCTGCTCTGCAACGACAAGCAGGTGCTCGGCCCGTGGGTGAACGGCCCGAAGACCAACGCCTTCACCTCCGCCGTGATCGGCATCCTGGTCACCCTGTCGATCATCCTGACCGCGTCGGTGCTCTTCCCGAACATCACCGCGGGCGCGATCCTCGACATCATGGCCGTCTGCGGCGTGGTGGGCGTCCTGGCCGCCGGGTACGCGCTGACCAAGCGCCGCACCGCGACCAAGGAAGACCCCATCGACCGCACGGGCCGCGACGACTGGCGGATGGCTCCGCTGGAGACGCTGACCCGGCCGGTCATGGCCACCGGCCGCAAGATCGGCATGAGCGCGCTCCGCAGCTACCTGCTGGTCGCGATGATCCTGGTGATCGTCAAGATCGTCGAGGTCGCCCTCGGCCACTGAGCCGAGCAGTTCCACACACCGCACGAGCCCGGTCCGGCCCCTCGGGGTCGGACCGGGCTCGCGTGCTGTTCCCGGGGCGAACTTCCGGGGCGGAGTTCCGGGCGAAGTTCCCGTCCGAGAATGACCGAGAACGAGCGGTTGTCAGTCCGAGAAGCGTCCGGCGATCCACTCCGCACCACGGCGGGCGGCGACGAGCCGACGGTTGCGGCGGGTACGCGGCTGCGGCAGCCGCAGCGGCGAGGTCGGGCTCACGGGCGATTCGGAGGAGCGAGGGAGGGCGCGCTGCGCCTGGGCCGCCTCGGCAGCGAGGCGGGCACCGGCCTGGCCGAGCTCGGCCAGCAGCCGCTGCCGACGTCCCGTGCCCCTGGCCCGGAGCCAGGCGGTCCACAGCCCCTCGATCTCACCGACCACAGCGGCCAACCGCAGCTGCGACCGGCCGTTCTCACGCGACTCCCCCGACTGCACCTGAGAGTGCTTCCTCTCTCCCTGCACACAGATAAGCCAGTTGCTTATGTGCGCAAGTATAGAAAACACATCCGCTGATGCACCTTCAAAGCCGCTTCGGCCAAGGGCAGTCGGGACCGAGGGGGTGCCAGGCTACTCGTGCAGCTGTGGCGACGGCGTGCCGAGCAGATGGTGGAACCACCGGCCGGTGGGACGCACACGAGCCAACGCACATAATCTTTTCATTCACCGCCTAGGATGGCGTGAACCCGGGGGAATTGACCGACAAATCGGGCGAAAGAGAGCAACGTGAGGCGAGCCGGCGAGGCAAAAACCCTCCCCGACTACCGCGACTACCGCGCGGACTCGGGCCGCATCGCACGACTGCCCGTGCGACGGCACAACGCGCTGCTCGCGGGGTGGACGGTGCTCTGGTTCGTCCTGGTCGTGCACAGTGGCGGGGTGTCCTGGCACTACCTGCGCCAGGGCGAACAGCTGCTCTTCGGCAGCGATCCCGGCGGCGGGCTCTCCCTCTACGCCAACCACCCCGAGCTGCAGATCGGACCGTTCAGCCTGCTGGTGGCGCGGATCTTCGCGCCGTTCCCGCCCGCCACCGGCGAGTTGTTCGCCGAGGGGACGATGGCCGGACTGGGCCTGGTGATGGTGATCCTCGTCGGGCGGACCGCCGCCCAGCACTACCTCGGGACCGGCACCAACCACCGCCGTCTGCAACAGCGGATACTCATCGCCGGACTGGCCTTCATCCCGATGTGGATCGAGGTCACCGTCCGGTTCGCCCATCTCGACGACGCGCTGGCGCTGTTCTGCTCCACCCTGGCCGTCCACGCCCTGGCCCGCGGCCGGACCTGGGCGGTCGCCGTCTTCCTGGCACTGGCCGTCGACGCCAAGCCGTGGGCGCTGCCGTTCGCGGTGCTGCTGATGGCACTGCCGTCCGGCCGACGGCGCGGCCCCCTCCTCCTCTTCTGCGTCCTGGTCGCCGCCGCCTGGCTGCCGTTCTACCTGGGCAATCTGGACACCATGGCCGCGGCCAAGTTCGCGATTCCCAACCAGCCCGCGTCCTCGCTGCGCTGGCTCGGTGTCAGTGCGCCGTCCACGCCGTCGTGGGACCGGCCGGCCCAGTTCGCGCTCGGGGGACTGCTGGGGGCGCTCGCGGTGTGGCGGGGCCGCTGGCCGGCGGTGATCCTGGTCGGCGCGAACGCGCGCATCCTGCTGGACCCGAGCACCTACACGTACTACAGCGCCTCGGTGCTGCTCGGCACGCTGATCTGGGACGCCGTCGGACAGCGGCGACTGGTGCCGTGGTGGAGCTGGATCGCCCTGCTCTCCCTCTACGGCGGTGCCCTGTTCATCCCCGACGCGCCGACGCGCGGGCTGGTCCGGCTGGCGTTCGTGGTGGTCTCCGTCGCCTATGTGCTGCTGTGGCCGTCGAGGAACAACCGCACCCGCAAGCGCCGTCGCGTGGCGGAGTCCGCCTCGACGGGGGAGTCCGGGGCGACCGGGGAGTCCGGGGCGGACGCGCCGCCGACGGGGGCGTGGGACGGTTCCGGTGCGCGGGCGCACGTGGTCGCACCGCGCCGCTCCCCGGAGCTTGCCGACGCCTGGTGAGAACCGGGGGACAGAGCCTGGGCGCGGAGCCCGGGTGCTGCGACCAGCCCCGTCAACCTGGCCGTACTACCCGTGAGTTCGCCGATACGCTCGGCGAATGACCCAGATGACTGAGCGCCCTGACGATCCGGCAGAACTCGTTCCGGTGCGAGTCGACCCTGCGGAGCTCGCCGCCCTGGCGCGGCGCTACCCGCACCTGCACGCGCCGCAACGCTGGGCCTGGGGCAGTCTGGACGCCCGGTTCTCCGCACAGCTGCCCGAGGACCGGCTCATCACCAACATCCATCTCATCGGGTTCCAGGACGACGGCGTGGTGCTCTGCCGCGACGAGCGCGACCACTGGTTCCTGCCCGGCGGGACGCGGGAGCAGGGTGAGAGCGTCCACCGCTGCCTGGCCCGCGAACTGCGCGAGGAGGCGGGCGCGCGGATGCTCGGCGCACCCGCGTGGATCGGCGCGCACCACTGCGTGACGGACAACCCGCGCCCCTACCGTCCCTGGCAGCCGCACCCGGAGAAGGCCTGGCTGTGGGGCTGGGCGGAGGTCCTGGTGGACTCCGAGCCGACCAACCCCGACGACGGCGAACCGGTCGTCGAGGTCCGCGTGGTGACGCCTGCGGAGGCCCAGCGGCTGCTGGTCAGGGAGCGCGAGCCCTGGTGGTCCGAGCTGGTGGCGCTCGCCGTCGAGTCCCGCGCCGGGGCGCGCACGCTGGGGAATTGACTGCTCGACGCGCCCCGTCACAGGCGTGACAGCGACGCCACCTTGCGGAACGATGTATGCCCTCTGTGCGTGTGTTGCACCTGGTACGCCAGAGCTGAGGGGATATGCCCGGTACACACCGCCTGTGGTGAGCAGTGAGAGGAGTGGAATGGCCGAGCAGTTGGCTCTGTCACACCCCGAGTCCGCCCGACCGCGACCTCCGCAGCGCGCTCAGGCGGGCACCCGGCCGAACCCCCAGCCCAAGCCGCGGCGGGCGTCGCGCTGCGGCGGACACACGGCCAAACCGCCCCAGCGCCGGGGCTGGCCGGTCGCCCGCCCGAAGCCGGGCTGGGTCCTCGTCGGACTGCCGCTCCTCGGCGCGGGCGTCGACGAGGTGCTGGGCAACCCGCTCGGCGTGGTCTTCGCCCTCTGCGCGGCGCTCGGCACCGCGTGGGCGGCACTCCTCTGCACCCGACGCGGACTGTGGTGGGTGCTGCCGATGCCGCCCCTGCTGGTGGCCGCGATCACGGTCGTCTCCCAACTGGCTCTGCACGGCGACCAACTCGCGGGCGGCCGGTCCCTCGCCACGGCCTCGGTGAAGTGGGCGGTCACCGACTTCCCGATCATGGCGAGTGCCGTTCTGGCCGCCGTGGCCGCCCTCGGCCTGCGCCGGGTGCTCGCGCTGCGCAGCGGCGAAGGCAGTGCGGTCCGCCCGCAGGACGCCCGCCCCCGCAGCGTCCGTCCCCGCGTCGTCCGCCCGCGCCGCGCGGACGCGGACGGAGGCCCGGCGTCGGCAGCGGCCTCAGCAGCGGCCTCCAGCGCGGCCGATGCCCAGCCGCAGGATCCGAGCCAGGTCCCCGTCCCGCGAAGGAACCACCATGGCTGACCGCCCCCGCAACCGCGCGGTGGGCCGTCGGTCCGCTCCGTCGCTGGTCCAGGCCGGACGCGCCGCCGTCGCCACCGCCTCCGCGGGCGTGCTGCTGGTCAGCGGCATCTCGTGGTTCGCCTACAACTCGCTGACGGACGGCCTGAACACCTCGGACGCCCTGGCGGTGGCGCAACGCCACGCCCCGCCGAAGATCGACAACTCGATCAACCTGCTGCTGATCGGCCTCGACAGCCGCAAGGACATGAACGGCAACGACCTGCCGAAGCAGTTCGTCGAGCAGGACCTGCACGCGGGGTCCAGCGACATCGGCGGGTACAACACCAACACCCTGATCCTGCTGCACATCCCGGCAGGCGGCGGCAAGGTGCAGGCCTTCTCCATCCCGCGCGACGACTACGTCCAGACGCTCAACGGCGACGGGACCAGCCAGGGCTTCCACAAGGTCAAGGAGGCCTACGGCATCGCCAAGGCCGCCGCCGAGCCCGCCCTCAAGGCGCAGGGCCTCACCGGCGCCGCGCTGGAGCAGCAGAGCCGCGAGGTTGGCCGGGAGGCGACGCTGGCCACCGTCCAACAGTTCCTCGGCATCCGGATCGACCACTTCGCCGAGGTCAACCTGCTCGGCTTCTACGACATCGCCCAGGTGGTCCAGCCGATCACGGTCTGCCTCAAGCACGCCACCAAGGACCCGGCCATGGCGGGCCAGGGCTCCGGCGCGGACTTCCACGCCGGCTACAACACGCTGGACGCGGCCCAGGCGCTGGCCTTCGTCCGCCAGCGCCACAACCTCACCAACGGCGACCTGGACCGCACCCACCGCCAGCAGGCCTTCATCTCCTCGGTGATGTACAAGCTGAAGCAGGAAGGTCTCTTCAACGACCTGGGCAAGATGCAGTCCCTCTTCGACGTGGTGAAGAAGGACGTGGTGCTCGACTCGCAGTGGAACATCCTGGACTTCGCCCAGCAGGTCCCCAGCCTGACCGGCGGCAACGTCGTCTTCAACACCCTCCCGATCCAGGGTTTCGCCACCCGCAACGGGGAGTCGGTCAACCTGGTCGACGAGCTGCAGATCCAGCGGATCATGCAGCGCCTGACCGGCCACGACGCGAGCCCGGCGGCGACGCCCGCGTCGTCCTCGCCCGCGTCCGGTGGTAACGGCGGCAGCGGCGGCGGGTCGGCGCCGCAGCAGGTCGCACCGGCGACGGTGGACGTGCTGAACGGCTCCGGGATCACCGGTCTGGCGGCGCAGAAGCTGAAGTCGCTGGTCGACGCGGGCTGGTCGCAGGGCCGGACCGGCAACGCCGCCCCGCACACCCGCACCGTGGTCCACTACGGCAGCGGCGCGCAGCAGGCCGCCCAGCAGATCGCGGCGAAGCTCGGCGGCAGCGGCATCAGGGTGGCCTCCTCCAGCGCGGTCGCCCCCGGCCGCGTCGAGGTGGTCCTGGGCACGGACGCCACGCCGACGTCGCCCGGCGGCGCGGCGGCCTCCGGCGGGTCGGGCGGTGGGGCGGGCGGCCCCGGCGGCTCGTCCGACGGAGCGCAGGCCGGGACGGTTTCCGACATCCCCTTCCAGGGCTCGGCGGTCGAGATGGGCCAGGGCATCCCCTGCGTGGACTGACGGGCGCCCGGCCGGGCGCCCAGGGTCAAAACGGACTCTTGTGCGACCCGGCTAGGAGATCCGCAAACACGTAGGACACACTTGTTGTGATTGATCGCACTGTTTCCCGGTCGGGCATGATGGGGAACGCACCTCAAGCCTGCACGGCCGACTAGGAGGACCGAGTGGACGACGTTCTGCGGCGGGCACCGCTCTTCACCGCGCTGGACGATGAACAGTCAGCGGAGCTGCGTGCCTCCATGGCGGAGACCACGCTCGCGCGCGGCGAGTCGTTGTTCCACGAGGGCGACCCGGGTGACCGGCTGTACGTCATCGTCGAGGGCAAGGTGAAGCTGCACCGCGCTTCGGCCGACGGCCGCGAGAACATGCTCGCGGTGGTGGGCCCCAGCGAGATGATCGGCGAGCTCTCTCTCTTCGACCCGGGCCCGCGTACGGCGACGGCCTCCGCGCTGACCGAGGTCAAGCTGCTCGGCCTGGGCCACGGCGATCTGCAGCCGTGGCTGCAGACCCGCCCCGAGGTCGCGATCGCCCTGCTGCGCGCCATCGCACGCCGCCTGCGCCGGACCAACGACGTCATGTCGGACCTGGTCTTCTCCGATGTCCCCGGCCGCGTGGCCAAGGCGCTGCTTGACCTGTCGCGCAGGTTCGGCGTCCCGTCGGACGAGGGCATCCACGTCGTCCACGACCTCACCCAGGAGGAGCTGGCCCAGCTGGTCGGCGCGTCCCGCGAGACGGTCAACAAGGCGCTCGCCGACTTCGCGCAGCGGGGGTGGCTCCGCTTGGAGGCTCGCGCCGTGATCCTCCTCGACGTCGAGCGTCTTGCGCGCCGTTCGCGCTGAGCCCTTCGGGCAGACGAGGTAGTTGCACTATCCCAGTTGGGGCATGCGGGGCAGTTGCACTATCAGGGGCGCGGGGCTCTGCTGATCTGCGGCTCCGCCGCGTGGGCGCGAGTAACCACTGATGAGCGAATGGCCCTGTACGTTCGGGGCTCCACCTCGCAGGGTGGCTTGTCGCGCAGTTCCCCGCGCCCCTGACGTTTGCAACCAGATGCGGGAGCGAATCCGCCGCTACAGCGCGCCCTGCTCCCGCAGGTACTCCAGCTGCGCGCGCACCGACCACTCCGCCGCAGGCCACAGCGCGTGGTCGACGTCCGCGTAGACGTGGGCCACGACCGCCGCGGGCGTCGTGTGCCCCGCGGCCACCGCTGCGGCGACCTGGGCGAGGCGGGACTCGCGGTGGGAGAGGTAGTACTCGACCGCGCCGAGGGCGTCGGTGAGGACCGGGCCGTGGCCCGGGAGGATCGTGGTGACGTCGCGCTCCTGCGCGAGAGCGCGCAAGCGGCGCAGGGAGTCGAGGTAGTCGCCCAGGCGGCCGTCCGGGTGGGCGACGACCGTGGTGCCCCGGCCCAGGACCGTGTCGCCGGTCAGCACCGCGCCGTCCGCGGGGAGCGTGAAGCAGAGCGAGTCCGACGTGTGCCCGGGCGTGCCGACGACGCGGAGCTCCATGCCGCCGTACGTCAGCACGTCGCCGTCGGTCAGGCCCTCCTCGCCGAGCCGCAGGGACGGGTCCAGCGCCCGGACCCCGCTGCCGCTGAGTTCGGCGAAGCGGGCCGCGCCCTCGGCGTGGTCGGTGTGGCCGTGGGTGAGGAGCGTCGCGGCGACCCGGCAGCCGCGCGCCTCGACGGCGGCCAGCACGGCCGCGAGGTGGCCCTCGTGCAGGGGGCCCGGGTCGATCACCACGGCCTGGGTGGATCCCGGCTCGGCGACGATCCAGGTGTTGGTGCCCTCCAACGTCATCGGCGACGGGTTGGGCGCGAGCACGAGAGCGGCTCGCTCGGTCGGCTGCTGGACGGTCACAGCTGCCCCCGCAGCGCCAGACCGGGGTAGCCCGGCCAGCTGACCACGACCGCGCCGTCCTGCTCGATCCGCGCCTCGGCCATGATCGGCTGGACGGTGCGCGCGTCCGCCGCCTCCAGCGCCTGGGCCGGGGAGGCGAGCGGCTCCAGCTCGCGCAGCGTGGTGACGGTGGGCGGCAGCATCCCGAACTCGCCCGCCGCGTAGTGGGCCACCGCCTCAGCGGGGCTGATCCAGAGGACCCGGTCCGCCTCGCCCGGCACCTCGGCCGTGCGCTGGCCGTCGGGGACGGTCGCGACGAAGAACCAGGTGTCGTAGCGGCGCTCCTCGAACGCCGGGGTGATCCAGCGCGACCACGCGCCAAGCAGGTCGCTGCGCAGCACCAGGCCGCGCTTGGCGAGGAACTCGGCGAAGGAGAGCTCGTGCGCCTCCAGGGCGGCGCGCGCGGCGCGCCACTCCTCGCCGGAGACGTCAGCGACCACCGAGTGCGCATCCGGACCGGCCAGCAGCACGCCGGACTCCTCGAACGTCTCCCGGACCGCCGCGCAGACGATCGCCCGCGCGTCGTCGGCGGGGACCCCGAGCCGCCTCCCCCAGGCCGCCGCGTCCGGACCGGCCCAGCCGACCTCGGGCCCGCTGTCGCGCTGGTCCACGGCCCCGCCCGGGTAGGCGTACATACCGCCCGCGAAGGCCATGGAGGTGCGGCGACGCAGCAGGTACGCCTCGGTACCGCCCCCAGCGCCCTCAGCGCCCTCAGCGCCCCGACCGCCCTGCTCGGCGGCGCGCAGCAGCACGACCGTGGCCGCGCGGCGCGGCGTGACGGGGGTCAGTTCACCGCGTGCCTGCGCCGCGATCCGGTCCGCCCAGCTCGGCGGGAGTCGATCACTCATGGCCGGATCGTACGGCGCAGGCTGCGGATTGCCCATGGCACCCTTGTGCCCGGAGCCGGAAATACCCAGCTCAGGACGGGTACAGGCAGATTTGGGAACTCCGCGGGGTCAGTCGCGGACCTGGACCTGGATCTCCACCTCGACCGGCGCGTCCAATGGCAGCACCGCGACGCCGACCGCGCTGCGCGCGTGCACGCCCGCCTCGCCCAGGACCGCGCCGAGCAGCTCGCTCGCGCCGTTGACGACGCCCGGCTGGCCGGTGAAGTCGGGGGCGGACGCCACGAAGCCGACGACCTTGACCACGCGCTCGACCTTGTCGAGGTCGCCGATCAGGGACTTGACCGCGGCCAGGGCGTTGATCGCACAGATCTTCGCCTGCTCCTTGGCCTCCTCGGCGGTGACCTCGGCGCCGACCTTGCCGGTCAGGCTCAGCTTGCCCGCGACCATCGGCAACTGGCCGGAGGTGAAGACATAGTCGCCGGTGCGGACAGCGGGGACGTAGGCCGCAAGCGGCGGGGTGACCTCGGGCAGCTCCAGGCCCAGCTCGGCCAGGCGGCTCTCTACCTTGCTCATTGCTACTGCTTCTCCCGCTTCAGGTATGCCACCAGCTGCTCCGGGTTGTTCGGGCCAGGAACGACCTGGACCAACTCCCAGCCGTCCTCGCCCCAGGTGTCCAGGATCTGCTTGGTCGCGTGCACCAGCAGCGGCACCGTCACGTATTCCCACTTGGTCATGACACCGGACTCTAGCCCGTTCGCCCAACCCCCACGGGTTACGCTCGCCTGGACGGGACAAGACTGCTGGAGACAGCGACCACTGCCGAACACCGCAACCGATCGAACGAGATCGAACAAGACAGCCGACGCCCAGCGCCAGGGAGGCACGCCACATGCCCGCAGCCGCATCCGCCGGCCCGGACTGGGAGGGCGTGCGCCTGCACGTCGTCAGCGGAAAGGGCGGCACCGGCAAGACCACGGTGGCCGCCGCGCTCGCGTTGGCGCTGGCCAAGGAGGGTCGCCGGACCCTGCTGATCGAGGTCGAGGAACGCCAGGGCATCGCCGAGCTGTTCGGCATAGCGGCGCTGCCCTACGAGGAGCGCAAGGTGGCCGGCGGTCGCGGCCACGGCGAGGTGTTCGCGCTGGCCATCGACATCGAGCAGGCGCTGCTCGAGTACCTGGAGATGTTCTACAAGCTGGGCCGCGCCGGGAAGGCGCTCCGCAAACTCGGCTTCATCGACTTCGCGACCACGATCGCGCCCGGCCTGCGCGACGTGCTGCTGACCGGCAAGGCCTGCGAGGCGGTCCGCCGCCGACGCCCGGACGGGCGGCGCGTCTACGACGCGGTGGTGATGGACGCTCCGCCGACGGGCCGGGTGACCCGGTTCCTGAACATCAACACCGAGGTGGCCGGGCTGGCCCGGATGGGCCCGATCTACACCCAGTCGCAGGCGGTGATGCGGGTGATCCAGTCGCCGGAGACGGCCGTGCACATGGTCACGCTGCTGGAGGAGATGCCGGTCCAGGAGACGGTCGACGGGATAGAGGACCTGCACGCGGCGAAGCTCCCGCTCGGCGGGGTCTTCGTGAACATGGTCCGCCCGCCGGTCCTGGACGCGGCGGCCGTGCTGGCCGCCGACGGGGACGACCACGAGGAGGAGCTGGCGCTCGCCCTCACCGAGGCCGGTCTCGGCGGCCGTCGCGCGAGCGGCGGTCCGAGCGCGGCGGTGCGGAAACTGGTCGGCCCCCTCCTGGAGCAGGGCCGCGAACACGCGGCCCGGGTGGAGCTGGAGCGCGAACAGCGCCGCGACATCCAGGGGCTGAAGCTGCCCACCTACGAACTCCCGCAGCTGGCGGGAGGCGTCGACCTCGGCGGGCTCTACCGGCTGGCGACGGAACTGCGGAACCAGGGGGCGGCATGAGCACCGGCAACGGCGGCAGCAGCGGCAGCGGCAGTGCGGTGAACGGCGGCACCGGTGGTGAACTGACCGCGCGTCACCTCGATGTCGACGCGCTGATCGACGACCGCGGCACCCGGATCGTCGTCTGCTGCGGCTCCGGCGGCGTGGGCAAGACCACCACCGCGGCCGCACTGGGCCTGCGGGCGGCCGAACGCGGGCGCAAGGTCGTCGTCCTGACGATCGACCCGGCCCGCCGGCTGGCGCAGTCGATGGGCCTGACCGAGCTCGACAACACCCCACGCGTCGTCAAGGGCGTCAACGGGGACGGCGAGCTCCAGGCGATGATGCTCGACATGAAGCGGACCTTCGACGAGGTCGTGCTCGCCCACGCCGACCCCGAGCGGGCCCGGCAGATCATGGAGAACCCCTTCTACCAGTCGCTCTCCTCCGGCTTCGCCGGGACGCAGGAGTACATGGCGATGGAGAAGCTGGGCCAGCTGCACGCGACGGGCCGGTGGGACCTGATCATCGTGGACACCCCGCCGAGCCGTTCCGCCCTGGACTTCCTGGACGCGCCCAACCGGCTGGGGTCCTTCCTCGACGGACGGCTCATCAAGGTGCTGACCGCGCCCGCGAAGGTCGGCGGTCGCAGCGCGATGAAGATGCTGAACGTCGGCATGACGATGTTCACCGGCGTGCTGAGCAAGGTGCTGGGCGCGAACGTGCTCCAGGACGTGTCGACCTTCGTCTCGGCGATGGACTCGATGTTCGGCGGCTTCCGCGAGCGCGCGGACCGCACGTACGCGCTGCTGCAGGCGAAGGGCACGGCTTTCCTCGTCGTCGCCGCGCCGGAGCGGGACGCGCTGCGCGAGGCGGCGTACTTCGTCGACCGCCTCGAGGCCGACCACATGCCGCTGGCCGGCCTCGTCCTCAACCGCGTCCACCGCACGGGAGCCCCCCAGCTCAGCGCGGAGCGCGCGCGGGCCGCCGCGGAGTCCCTCGACGACGGCTCGGCAGGCGCGGGCGAGCAGTTGGCCGCGGGCCTGCTCCGGCTCCATGCGGAGCGCGTGCAGATGATGACCCGTGAGAGACGCATGCGGGACCGCTTCGTGTCCGTCTACCCGGACGTCCGCGTGGCGGAGGTCTCCGCGCTCCCGGGCGACGTCCACGACCTCGACGGCCTCCGCGAGATCGGCACCCGCCTCACCGGCGACTAGCCGCACCCTTGGGCAGACTGGCTGCCATGCACCATCCAGGGGCGCGGGGAACTGCGCGAACAACCACCCCATGCGGATGGCCCTGCTCGTTCGGCGAACCACCTACGTGGGTGGCTTGTCGCGCCCACGCGGCACAGCCGCAATCAGTAGAGCCCCGCGCCCTTGATGGTGCAACAGCCCGGCGTGCGAAAGGTCTCAGCCCGCCTCGGCGTAGTCCTCCACGTCGCAGACGCTGTAGCTCTGCTCGTACTCGGACCGGGCCGTCTCGAGCAGACGGCGCCAGGACACCACAGTCGGTCGACGGCGGAGCAGTGCTCTACGTTCGCGCTCGGTCATCCCGCCCCAGACGCCGAACTCGACACGGTTGTCGAGCGCGTCGGCCAGGCATTCGGTGCGTACCGGGCACCCCGTGCACACCGCCTTGGCGCGGTTCTGTGCCGCCCCCTGGACGAACAGTTCGTCCGGATCACTGGTGCGGCAGGCGGCCTGCGCACTCCAGTCCTCAACCCAGCTCATGCTGGCGCCGTCCTCTCCCGAATCGAGGCTCCCCCACGGCGGCAACGGCGAATATGCCGTTGCCAGTTGAGGACGTTACGGAAGAAGTGGGCGTTGCAACAGCCCCTTGGGGCCCAATCCTTATGGCCCATTTGGACTATGCGTGCTCGGGAGATCACCCGTTGGAGTGATCGCAGGCAGCAGGCCTGTGCGGGCTTCGGGGACCCGCTTCGCGCCTGCCGGATACGCTTCCGCCTGGCATATGCCGCTCATATGCCGACGATTCGGTCATCTCTCATCACCCACAAGAGTGAGTCGAGCGGGCAGACGGCGTCCTGCCGTGCGCTTGTGACAAGAGTAGGCGAACAGCTGCCCGCCTGTCCGGGGAACGCCGCGTATGGTTCTGCGCATGGCAGCGAAGCGGAAGGTATCCCCCCTGCAGCAGATCTCGCTCGGAGCCCGCCTTCTGGGCGCGAGCGTGCTGGCCGGTGGCCTGGTGGCAGGCCTGGCCCTTCCTGCCGTGGGGGCGTTGGGGCTGACGGCCAAGAGCGCGGTCAACGACTTCAACAACATCCCGGACGACTTCACCACGCCACCCCTCTCGCAGGCCTCCTACATCTACGACGGCCAGAACAACGTCATCGCCAAGGTCTACTCGCGCGACCGCACGGTCGTGCCAGAGAGCCAGATCGCCCCGCTGATGCGTGCGGCGCTGGTCGACATCGAGGACAACCGCTTCTACCAGCACGGCGCGATCGACCTGAAGGGCACCCTGCGCGCACTGAGCAACAACAGCGGCGGCGGTTCGACCCAGGGCGGTTCCACGCTGACGCAGCAGTACGTCAAGAACGTCTTCGTCGAGGAGGCGGGCAACGACCAGGCCAAGGTGCTGGAGGCGCAGCGGCAGACGGTCGGCCGCAAGATCCAGGAGCTGAAGTACGCGATCAAGGTCGAGGAGACCCTGACCAAGGACCAGATCCTCACCAACTACCTGAACATCACCTTCTTCGGTGAGCAGGCCTACGGCGTCGAGGCCGCCGCCGAGCGCTACTTCGGCGTCCACGCCGCCCAGTTGAAGGTGCAGCAGGCCGCGCTGCTGGCCGGCCTGGTGCAGTCGCCCACGTACTACGACCCGCTGGTCTACCCGGACGTGGCGCTCCAGCGCCGCAACACGGTGCTGGAGAAGATGGCCGAGTACGGCAGCATCAGCTCCGCCCAGGCCAAGGCCGCCGAGGCGACGCCGCTGGGCCTTTCCCCGCACAAGGCGCAGGAGGGCTGCATCACGGCCACCCACAACGGGGAGGCCTTCTTCTGCGACTACGTCGAGCACATCATCCTGCAGGACCCGGCCTTCGGTGCGACGACGTCGGACCGTCAGGCCCTGTGGGACAAGGGCGGCCTGCAGATCCACACCACCCTGGACCCGAAGGCCCAGGCGGCCCTCTACTCCTCCGTCACCAAGCACGTGTACGCGGGCGACCTGGCCGCCACGGCGATGACCATGGTCCAGCCGGGCACCGGCAAGATCCTGGCGATGGGTCAGAGCCGCCCGTACGGCGTCGGCTCCAGCCCGGCGGTCACCACGCTGAACTACAACGTGGACCGCACCATGGGCGGTGGCGGCGGCTTCCCGACCGGCTCGACGTTCAAGCCGATCACCGCGGCGGCGGCGCTGGAGCAGGGCCTCAAGATGGACAAGACCTATCCGTCGCCCTACCAGGAGCCGTACCCGTCCATGACGGACTGCAACGGCAACACCCTGGCCCAGGTCGACAACCCGCCGGACCAGAACGACTCGACGTCCCTGGTGGGCCCGTTCGACATGCCCGACGCCATGGCCAAGTCGGTCAACACCTACTTCGTGCCGCTGGAGAAGGACGCCGGTCTCTGCAACGTCGTCCACATGATGAACAGGCTGGGCATCACCAGCCAGGCGACCTACTCCCCGAACAGCACCACGCTGGCGCCGATCGCGCAGGTGCAGTCGCTGACCCTGGGCACCAACAACCTGACGCCGTTGGAGATGGCGAACGTCTACGCCACCTTCGCGGCCCGCGGCCTCTACTGTGCGCCGACCGCGATCACCTCGGTGACCACGGCGGACCACAAGTCGCTGCCGGTCCCGCAGGCCAACTGCCAGCAGGTGATGCAGCAGAGCACCGCCGACGCGATCACCACCATGCTCAAGGGCGTGGTCGAGGACGGCACCGGCGCCGCTGACGGCTTCTCCGACGGCCGCCCGAGCGCGGGCAAGACGGGTACCACCGACTCGCACTACCAGGTGTGGTTCGTGGGCTTCACCCCGCAGCTGGCGGGCGCGACCGTGGTGAGTGACACCGCCAGCTACGAGGACCTCTCCAACCAGTCGATCGGCGGCGTCACGCAGACCGCCTTCGGTTCGACGGTCGCCGGTCCGATCTGGCACGACGCGATGGACGGCGCGCTGGTGGGCGTCCCGTACGGGAGCTTCAACCTGGTGCCGCTGCCGAACAAGAAGCCCTCGTCGAGCGACGGGGCGAAGAAGGGCAAGAAGCCCGGCCAGAACGGCGGCCAGAGCGGTGGTCCCGGTGGCGTGGGCGGCGCGATCTTCGGCCAGGCCGGCGGCGCGACGGGTGGCACGACGGGCGGTCCGGGCGGCGGCAACGGCAGCACAGGCACCGTCTTCGGCGGAACGGGCGGTCCCGGCGGCACCGGAATCGTCGGCGTCGCCGGCGGCGGGCCCGGCGGCGGCAACGGCTTCGGCGGCTGACGCGTGCGGCGAGCAACGGCGGGACGTTGCAACACTTCTGGGGGCGCGGGGCTCTGCGCGAGAATCCACCGATGAGCGGATGGCACTGTTAGATCGGTGCTCTCCCTCGCAGAGTGGCTTGTCGCGCAGTTCCCCGCGCCCCTGGGTGAGTGCAACTTCCCTTATCGGAGAGCATTCAGCCCGCGAGGGCCTGCTTCACCAGGGCAGCGACCCTGCCGCCCTCGGCCAGGCCGGAGACCTTCGGGTTGACGATCTTCATGACCGCGCCCATCGCCCTCGGGCCCTCGGCCCCGCCCGCCTTCGCCTCGGCGACGGCCTCGGCCACGATCGCGGTCAGCTCCTCGTCGGACAGCTGCTTCGGCAGGTAGGCCGCCAGCACCACGCCCTCCGCCCGCTCGCGCTCCGCGGACTCCGCGCGACCGCCCTGGTCGAAGGCCTCGGCCGCCTCGCGGCGCTTCTTCGCCTCGCGGGTGATCACCTGGAGCACCTCCGCGTCGCTGAGCACGCGCGCGGTCTTGCCGGCCACCTCCTCCTTGGTGATGGCGGCCAGGGTCAGCCGGATCGTGCCGGAACGAAGATCGTCACGGGCCCGGATCGCGGCGGTGAGGTCCTCCTGGAGCTGCTGCTTGAGCGTCGTGGTCATGACGTAAGTCTCGCATCTCCGGGCAAGCCTCCGCCCGGATTAACAGTCCGCTTCAGCAGTCCGGTCGCGCGTGCGGCACCTCGCGCACCGGCATCGCGCCGCTTCTGACACCATGGTCGAATGCGCACCCGATACGCCGTTCCGCTCAAGGCCCTGGGAGTCACCGCCGCCGTCGGCGCGGCCTGCGTCGGCTATGCCGCCGGGTACGAGGTGCGCTCGTTCCGGTTGCGACGGGTGGAGATCCCGGTGCTCCCGGCGGGTGCCAAGCCGATGCGGATCCTCCAGGTGTCCGACATCCACATGGTCAACGGCCAACGGAAGAAGCAGGTGTGGCTGCGCAGTCTGGCCGCGCTCCGCCCGGACCTGGTGATCAACACCGGTGACAACCTGTCGGACCCGGAGGCCGTGCCGCAGACCCTCGACGCGCTCGGTCCGCTGCTGGACTTCCCCGGCGCCTACGTCTTCGGCTCCAACGACTACTACGGCCCCAAGCCGAAGAACCCCGCCCGCTACCTGTCCGCGATGCTCTCCGGCAACCACGGCATGAACAACGCCGACGGCACGGCGCGACGCGGCATCGTCGGGGCCGTCCACAACCCGTGGACGGACCTGCGCGACGGCTTCGACGCGGCGGGCTGGGTGGACCTGACCAACCGCCGCGGCCGGTTGAAGGTCAACGGCCTGGACCTGGAGCTCACCGGGCTGGACGACCCGCACATCCGCCGCGACCGCTACCAGGCCGTCGCGGGCGGCCCGTCGGCCGACGCGGACGTCTCCTTCGGCGTGGTCCACGCGCCGTACCTGCGCGTCCTGGACGCGTTCGCCGCCGACGGCTACCCGCTGATCCTGGCCGGGCACACGCACGGCGGTCAGCTGTGCGTCCCCTTCTACGGGGCGCTGGTGACCAACTGCGACATCGACCGCGGCCGGGTCAAGGGCCTGTCCCGGCACGTGGCGGGCGGACGCCAGGCCTACCTGCACGTCTCGGCGGGCTGCGGCACCAACCGCTACACCCCGGTCCGCTTCGCCTGCCCGCCCGAGGCCACCCTGCTCACGCTCCGGCCGCGCGACCGCGCCTGAAACAGACCGCGCCCGAAGCAGACCGCGCCTGAAGCGGGCCGCGACGACCGGGGCTACTCGCCGTCGGCCGCGCGTACCTCTCCGGGGACCTCGTACGCGCCGTCGATCACCCCGACGTCCGCACCGTCCAGCGCGCCTGCCGCGTGCAGGCCCAGCAGGGACGCGCCCCGCGCCGCCCGGGGCGCGCCGGACGCCTCGGCGGGCTCGCCCGCGTCCGTGGTGCCGCCCGGCGAGGCCACGTCGCCCGAGAGCCAGCCGTGCCGTCGCGACGTCTCCTCGGCGACCCGCAGCAGTCGGCTGACCGACGGCGAATGCTTGCCGGGGCGCGTCACCAGGTGCACCTCGATGAAGGCGCGCGGCGTCACCGGCAGCCAGACCAGGCTGCTCGGCAGCCCGATCCGGCCGGAGAGGCCGACCATGGTCACCGCGGCGCCGGACGCCACCGGCGTGTACGAGGCGTCGAAGTCCAGGCCCCGGTAGAGCACCTCCGGCTTGGCCCCGGCCCGCGCGCAGATCTCCATGATCTCGTCGTAGTGGCCTGGGTTGTGGTCGCGCGGGTGCAGCAGCAGCTTGAGGCCGTCCAGGTCGGCCGGATCGATCTCGGTGGCGCCCTGGGCCAGCGGATGGTCCCTGCTGATCACGATGCCCTGCGGCTCCCGGCGCAGCAGCGTCAGCTCCACGTCCACCGCCAGCGCGTCCAGCTGCGCGGAGCGGACCAGGCCCACGTCCAGAGTCCCGGCGGCGACGGAGTCGACGATGTCGGCGAAGGCCATGACCCGGGCCGACACCTCGATGCCGGGGGCTTCCTCGCTCATCGCGAGCAGCAGCTGCGGGGCGGTCTCGTAGCCCGCGCTCATCCCGTAGCCGAGGCTGAGTGCGCCGACCCGGCCGTCCGCGTACTCGCGCACTCCGCGCCAGAGGTTCTCCGCGGCCTCCAGCAGTGCGGGGCCGCGCTCCAGCAGCATCCGACCGGCCTCGGTCGGCTCGACCTTGTGCGTCGTCCGGGCCAGCAGCTCCACGCCGAGCTCGCGCTCCAGCTCCCGCACCTGTCGGCTGAGCGCCGGCTGCGCGATGTGGAGCCGCTCCGCGGCACGTGTGAAGTTCCGCTCCTCGGCGACGGCCAGGAAGTAACGCAGGCGGCGCAGCTCGGACATACGTCCATCTTAGGAGTACGGCCATGCCGTTCCGGTATGAAGCACCCGGTCCGTCCTTACCTCGGCCTCTCGGCCGGGCCCGGGGTGGGGCTCCTGGACGACTCCTGGGCGGTTTCCGAGCGACTCCATGGACCCTGCCCGAAACCACCCCCGCACGCACACACCCCGTCCGACCCCCGCCCGCCTGCGGAATCGGATTTCGTCTCCGGGGGGATGGTCCGCTAGAGTAACCATCGTTGCACCGGGGTGTAGCGCAGCTTGGTAGCGCGCTTCGTTCGGGACGAAGAGGTCGTGGGTTCAAATCCCGCCACCCCGACTGGTGACGCACAGAAGAGGGTCGGCCTTCCGCTCAGGAAGGCCGACCCTCTTCTCGTGTGCCCAGACCGTTCTCGCGCATTTTGTGTGCAGTTTTCGCACCGGTTGAGACCGCTTGAGGTCACTGTGAGCGGTCTCACCGAAGGGAACCGAACGGCCAGCCTCTGGTGTCTTCACCCGTCGGGACTAGGATCCCCGGAAACCGATTGCGTGTTGACCTATTGCGGCAAGGAGCGGGACCGTCGTGACACCACCCGAAGAGTCCTTCGGCGGCCGAGCCGCCGCCCGCCAGGCTGCGCGCGGAAAGTCGGTCCCCGGCCAGCGGACGGCATCAGGCGGCCACGGGGCGGGTGGCCATGGGGCACCGGGCGGTAACGGACGGCGCAAGCAGAAGGCCAAGAGCCGGGGCAAGCGGATAGCCATGGGCGTCGGCGCTTTCGCGATACTCGTCGCGGCGGCCGGATGCGCCTGGGTGTACCAGCTGGACGGCAACATCAAGCACACCGCACTGGACAGCGGCAGCCAGCCCCAGAAGGGCGCCGTCATCCCCGGCGCGCTGAACATCATGATCATCGGCTCCGACACCCGCCTCGGCGGGGACGCCACGCTCGGCGGCGCGGACAACTCGCTGCCGCACGCGGACGTGGAGATGCTGCTGCACGTCTCGGCGGACCACCAGAACGCGACGGTGATGAGCATCCCGCGCGACACGGACCTGCAGATTCCGTCGTGCACCGGGTCGGACGGGAAGACCTACAGCTTCCCGACCCACGACCAGATCACCAACAGCCTGAACTACGGGCCGGGTTGCACGGTCTCCGCGGTCAACTCACTGACCGGCGTGCACATCGACCACTACATGATGGTCGACTTCTCCGGCGTGGTGAACATGTCCGACGCCGTCGGCGGCGTCCAGGTCTGCAGCAGTGCCAACGTCTACGACCCGGGCTCGCACCTCAAGCTGACCGCCGGCACCCACACCCTGGTCGGCGCCGGCGCCCTCGCCTTCCTGCGCTCCCGCCACGCGTTCGGCGGGGCGAGCGACACCGACCGCACGCAGACCCAGCACATCTTCCTCAGCGCCCTGATCCACAAGATGAAGAGCGCGAGCACACTGGCCGACCCGACGAACGTCTTCAGCCTGGCGGAGTCGGCGTCGAAGGCCTTCCAGGTGGACGACGGTCTCGCCGGCGTGACCAGCCTGGTGAGCCTGGCCAACACCCTCGGGTCGATACCGACCGACCACATCACCTTCGCGACCATGCCGACGGCGCAGGACCCGTACAACCCGAACGCCTGGCTGGTCCCGGGCCCGGGCTCGCAGCAACTCTTCGAGGCGATCGCCAACGACCAGTCGCTGACGCCGGGCTCGTCGTCCAAGCCGACAGCGGGCTCCACCCCGTCCGCGTCCGCCACGCAGTCGATCGACCCGTCCACGATCGAGGTCCACGTCTTCAACGGGACCGGGGTCACCGGCAAGGCCGCCGCGGTGCAGACCGAGCTGGCCAACAAGGGGTACAGCAACGCCGCCGTCGAGCAGACGCCGATGTCGGTGAACGCGAGCGAGGTGGAGTACTCGACCTCCGACCCGAGCTACAAGGCCGAGGCCCAGCAGGTCGCCTCCGCCCTGGGGCTGCCCTCCTCCTCCCTCACCGTCGCCTCCGGCCTGACCACTGTCCACGTGGTCGTCGGCCCCGACCTCAAGGTCGGCGGCGGCTCCGGGAGCACCTCGAAGGCTCCGGTCAACATCGGCCAGGCGACGGCCCAGGCCCACACCGAGAACGCGGGCGCCGCGGTCCAGTGCGCCCAGGCCAGCCCCTTCCCGCTCGGCGGCCTCCCGGCCTCCGCCGCGGCCTACCAGGGCCTCACCGTCGAGCAGGCCTACGCGCTCGCCACCAGGAACGGCATCCCCGACTCCGACCAGACCAAGTAACTCTCCCGCCCGGGCCCCTGTCCGCGTCCCGGCCTTAGGCCTTAGAGGCCGGGGCCGGGCGGACGGAGGCTCCGGGTCGGGTAGAGTTAGCTCCCGTTGCACCGGGGTGTGGCGCAGCTTGGTAGCGCGCTTCGTTCGGGACGAAGAGGCCGTGGGTTCAAATCCCGCCACCCCGACTGGTGAAACAGTAGGTCAGGGCCGGTACTTCCCTTCGGGGAAGCCGGCCCTGACCCGTTTCCGGGGCGGCTTCGGGGAGCAGCGACGTCCGGTTCTCTCGCCGCTCCACACCGAGCTCAACTCCGGCCGTAGTTTGACCAACGGCGTTCAGCGGGTACGCCAGGCGCCGAGGAGGTCCTCAGGTCCGTAGGTCGCCTGGAGGCCGGAGCAGTTGACGCCGCTTCGGGATACGGCGACCAGGGGGATCGGGTCGTCGGTGAGTGCGGCCCGGTGCTTGTGCAGGGCGGCCAGGTCATGTGCGTCGAAGGGGGAGGTCTCCAACCACTTGATCGACCCCAGGAAGAGCAACTCTTTGGCGACGGGCTCGCGATCGGCGCCCACGAGATCGATCTCGACGTCGTTGCTTCGGGTCCAGTAGCCGCCGACGACGGGAGCAGCGGGCAGTTCGCCGTCCGGCAGGATGCGGGCCAAGGCCTCGCGGATCAGGGGCTCGACTGCGCGTCCGCGCCAGCTCGTCCAGCGCTCTCTGATCCGGGCCAGGGTGAGGTCGCCGCGGATGCGCTCGATCTCTGCCATGTGCGGATCGAGAAACGCCAGCCAGAAGCGGAGGTAGGGGTCCGCCACCCGGTAGCGGCGCTCCTTCGAGGGATGGAGTGAGACGGGGAGTTCGGCCGCCACCACGCGCTTCTCGATCAGAAGGTCTGCCGCCCTGGTGAGAGTGGAGTGGGCGATGCCGCCCGCCACCCGGGCGATGTTGGTGAACGTCCTCTCGCCTGTGCCGATCGCCCGCAGTACCTCCCTGCCCATCGCCTGCGGGGGGAACTCGGCAGCCAGCGATCGCTCGGCGGAGACCAGGAGGGCGGAGATCGGGTTCTCCAGTGCTGCCTCAAGGAATTCCCACATCGTGGCCCCGGCCGGCCACTCCCGGCAGATCAGCGGGAGGCCGCCCGTGACGAGTGCGGCGTCGAAAGCGGCGGCCGGCTCCAGTTCGAGCATCTCGCTGAGGTCGGCCGGGTTGAGCGGTCCCACGACCATCTCCCGTCCACGCTGGTGGAACGGCCGGTCGTAGCTGTTGAGCGCCTTCATCATGGACAGATCCGAGCCGACCAGCAGCAGCAGGACGGGCTTGCGGCTGAGCAGGCGGTCCCACGCCCGCTGAAGCATCCCCTCAAAGGCGTCGATGCGTTCCATGAGGTAGGGCACCTCATCGATCACCAGCACGCTCGGCGAGTCGTCCGGCAGGATCTCCGCCAGCAGCCGGAAGGCTGCGTTCCACTGCTCCGGTGCCTCCTCTGCGAAGAGTGACTTCTGCGGCAGCGTGGAGGTGGAGACCGCGTCGAGCAGTTCCAACAGTTCGTCGTGGGCAGAGCCGCCCCCGGCGGTGAAGAACAGATGGGGGACTTCCGCTTGCTGCAGGAACTCCTCGACCAGGGTTGACTTCCCGACCCGCCGCCGTCCGCGCATGAGCAGGCACTGGCCGGGCCGAGCGGCGTTGCCCGCAGCACGGTGGACGTCTTCGAGCGCAACCGCCAGGGCCCGAAGCTCCCGGTCTCGGCCAATGAACCGATGCATGAGCGAACCCCCAATGAAGATGCGAAGACGGTATCCCTCAAGATAGTAGCACGAGAGATACTATCTCTAGCGCAACTATTATGGGGAGGTCGAGCCCTGCCTGTGGAGGAGGGGGTCAGGACGACGGCGGAGTCGGCGCCGCCCTCTCCGGTGCGACCCGGACGTTGCCGCGTCACTGCCGCGCGGGGCGCGGGTTTCGGGGGAGGATCGCTTCGGCACGACGGGCAATCCGACAGTCAGTCAACGGTGGCGCGGAGGAGCGTGGCGATGGCAGAGCGCACGGTCGCGGAGCAGATGATCACGGTGCTGCGGCAGGCCGGGGTGGAGCGGATCTACGGGGTGGTGGGGGACAGCCTGAACCCCGTCGTCGACGCGATCCGGCGGACCGACGGGGCGATCGAGTGGGTGCACGTCCGCAACGAGGAGGCCGGCGCGTTCGCTGCGGCGGCGGAGGCGGAGACGACCGGGCGGCTGGCGGTGTGCGCGGGGTCGTGCGGGCCGGGGAACACGCACCTGATCCAGGGGCTCTACGACGCGCACCGGTCCCGGGTGCCGGTGCTCGGGCTGGCGTCGCACATCCCGTCGGCGCAGATCGGGACCGGGTTCTTCCAGGAGACGCACCCCGAGCGGGTCTTCGTCGACTGCTCCGGCTACTGCGAGATGATCGGCACGTCCAGCCAGATGCCCCGCGTCCTGCGGACCGCGATCCAGCACGCGCTGGGTGGGCGTGGGGTGTCCGTGGTCGCGTTCCCCGGGGACGTGGCCGCGCTGCCGGTCGCCAACCCAACCGGGACCAGCGCGTTCCTGACCGAGCACGCCACGCCGATCCCGCCGGACGCGCAGGTGTCCGCGCTGGCCGAGGCGATCAACGCGGCGAACCGGGTGGCGATCTTCGCGGGCGCGGGGGTGCGCGGCGCGCACGCCGAGGTGATGCAGCTGGCCGACACGGTGAAGGCGCCAGTCGGGCACTCGCTGCGCGGCAAGGAGTGGATCCAGTTCGACAACCCGTACGACGTCGGCATGAGCGGCCTGCTCGGCTACGGCGCGTGCCACCAGGCGCTGCACGAGGCCGACTTGGTGCTGCTGCTCGGCACCGACTTCCCCTACGACAGCTTCCTGCCCGGCCGGAACACGGTGCAGATCGACCACGACGCGACCCGGCTGGGCCGTCGCACGCCGCTGGAGCTGGCGGTGCACGGGGACGTGCGGGCGACGCTGCGTGCCGTGCTGCCGCTGTTGAAGCCGCGTCAGGACCGGTCGTTCCTGGACGACATGCTGCGGCGCCACGGATCGGCCCTGGAGAAGGTCGTCGGCGCGTACACCAGGAACATCGAGCACCACACCCCCATCCACCCCGAGTACGTGGCCTCGGTGCTGGACGACGTGGCGGCGGAGGACGCGGTCTTCACCGTCGACACCGGCATGAACAATGTCTGGGCCGCCCGCTATCTCACGCCCAACGGGCGCCGCCGGGTGATCGGCTCGTTCCTGCACGGCTCGATGGCCAACGCCCTTCCGCACGCGATCGGCGCGCAACTCGCGGATCCGGAGCGGCAGGTGGTGGCGCTCTGCGGGGACGGCGGGCTCGGCATGCTGATGGGCGAGCTGCTGACGGTGGCGAAGTACCGCAAGCGCATGCCGCTCAAGGCGGTGGTCTTCAACAACGGCGCGCTCGGGATGATCAAGCTGGAGATGATGGTCAGCGGCTATCCCGAGTTCGAGATCGACAACGGCAAGGTCGACTACGCCGCCATCGCCGCCGCCTGCGGGATCCACAGCGTCCGGGTCACCGAGCCGAAAAAGCTGCGCGGCGCACTGACCGAGGCCCTGGCCGCGCCCGGCCCGGCGCTGGTCGACGTCGTCACGGACCCGAACGCGCTCTCGTTGCCGCCGACGATCACCGCCGCCCAGCTCAAGGGGTTCGCCCTGGCGGCGGGGCGAACGGTGCTGGACGGCGGCGTGGGCAGGATGATCGACCTGGCCCGCAGCAATCTGCGGAACATCCCGCGCCCGTGAACGAAGCGTCAGGTCCGCTCGCGGGCGCGGTCGCGGGTGCGGGCGCGGTCAGGGGCCCGGAATCGTGGCAGCGCTCGGTTTACGCGCCCGGCGCGGGCGGCTGCTGGCCGTAGCCCGGCTGCGGGTAGCCGTAGCCGGGCGCGGGCTGTGGGTAGCCGTAGCCCGGCTGCGGCTGCGGCTGCGGCTGGCCCATCTGCGGTTGCTGAGGCTGCGGCTGGCCCATCGGGGGCTGCTGAGGCTGCGGCTGGCCCATCGGGGGCTGCCCGATCAGGGGCTGCTGGGGCTGTCCGAACTGCTGCGGCGGCACCGGCTGCTGGACGGGCGGCGGGGTCGGCTGGAACTGTCCCTGCGGCTGCACCGGTTGACCCATCGGAGGCTGGCCTGGGAAGCCGGGCATGCCAGGCATCCCGACACCTGCCGGGCGCGCGGGGCGGCGGCTCGCGCTCATCTGGGCGAGGCCCATGCCGAGCGTCGCCAGAGCGACCAGCAACTGGACGATCGCGACCACGTTGAACAGGAGGTTGTGACCCTCCGTGAAAGCGCTGTGGATGACCGAGTCCAACAGGTCGGTGACGGTCGGATAGGCGAACAGCGCCATGACGGTGAGCACGACGGGCCGCCCCCAGGCACGGCCGCGGAACGCGCCGAACGCGCCCAGAGCCAGGGCAGCGCAGTAGGCGAGGTCAGCCGGTAGGAACTGGGAATCCGCGACGTACCGCACCAGGGTCACGCCGAACAGGCTGCCGAGCTCGGGGAGCACGCCGGTTTTCACCAGCGTCAGGATGAGCATCACCAGTTCCAGCCCCAGCATTGCCACCGCACCGAAGACGACCGTGTCCACGGTCGTCTTCTTGGGTGCGGGCGCGCCCATCGGCGGCGTGAACCCGACGGGCGGTGCCTGCAGGTATTGCGGACCGCCCGACGGGGGCTGCTGCAGCGGCGCCCCCGGCTGAGCCGACGACATCTGCTGTGGATACGACGGCTGTTGCGGCATCTGCTGCTGCATCTGCTGAGGCTGCTGCTGCGGTGCCATCGGCTGCCCCATCGGCGGTTGCTGCGGCTGCCCCATCGGCGGCTGCTGCGGCTGTGCGCCGGGATTCATCGGCGCACCAGGCCGGTCGAACGACATGAGGCCCTCCCCGTAAGTTCGGTGCGCGACCGTCGCGCCCAATCGGTCGTCGAGCCTATCTGCGGGCCTGCCTTCCGGTCACGCCCTCCTCAGCCAAGTCCCCCGCACGAGTCAGCGCGGTGCGGCCGGGAACGCTACGGTCGCATCGACCGCAGCGCACGGCACCACCGGACACGTACGTCAGCGCCGTACGTCAGAAGATCGACAGTCCCGAGAGTGTGGTGAAGGCGTCGAGCGCAGCGACCGCCGCGACGGAGTTGCCCGCCGGGTCCAGCGCCGGGCCCCAGGCGCAGATCGCCGCCTGGCCCGGGAGGATCGCCAGGATGCCGCCGCCCACGCCGCTCTTGCCGGGCAGGCCGACGCGGTAGGCGAACTCACCCGCGGCGTCATACGTGCCGCAGGTCAGCAGGATGGCGTTGATCCGCTTGGCCTCGCTGCGCGAGAGCAGGCGGCTGCCGTCGACACGGAGGCCGTGGCGGGCCAGGACCAGGCCGGTCTGCGCGAGGTCGCGGCAGCTGGCCGCTATGGCGCAGTGCGCGTAGTACTCGGTCAGCACGGTATCGACCGGGTTGACCAGGTTGCCGTGGCTGGCGATGAAGTGGGCCAGCGCGGCGTTGCGGTGGCCGGACTCGGCCTCGGAGGCGGCGACCTCCGGGTCGATGGCGAGGTCCGGGTTGCCGGACTCGGCGCGGACGAAGTCGAGGACGGCGTCGGCGGCGTGGCCTCCGGTCAGGCTGTGCAGGCGGTCGGTGACCACGACGGCGCCGGCGTTGATGAACGGGTTGCGCGGGATGCCGTGCTCCGTCTCCAGCTGCACCAGCGAGTTGAACGGGTTGCCGGACGGCTCGCGGCCGACCCGCTGCCAGACGTCGTCGCCGCCCTGGGCCAGGACGAGGGTGAGCGTCAGCAGCTTGGAGACGCTCTGGATGGAGAACGGCTGTTCCCAATCCCCCACGCCGAGGACGTCGCCCTCGACGGTGGCGACGGCCATGCCGAAGGCGTCGGGATCGACGCGCGCCAGCGCGGGGATGTAGTCGGCGACATGGCCGGTGCCACGGGTACGGCGGGCCGCCGCCAAGGCCGCGTCGAGGAGTTCCTGGTAGTCCACGTGCTCATTCTGGGGGTATTTCGTGCGTGAGCCGCCCGCCGACAGCTCGCCGACCGGCCACGGACGCATCACCGACCGCCTGCCCGCAAGCCGCCCCAAAAGCGACAGACAGCCGCAGAGGTCGCGGGTAGCATGACCGACAATTGGCTACCTGCTGGTAAGTCTCGTCCGGGGAAGCCGATTTCGAGACACCGCGCCACGAACCGACCAGTGCAGGAGCTGCGCCATGCCAGTGCTCGACCGCCAGGACGACGTCTTCGTCCTCGACATCGGGGACACCGAGAACCGCTTCCACCCCGACTGGCTGGCCTCCGCCAACGCGCTGCTCGACGAGGTCGAGGCCGCGGAAGGACCGAAGGCGCTGGTGACCGCGGCGACCGGGAAGTTCTGGTCGAACGGCCTCGACCTCGACTGGCTCTTCGCGAACGGCGACAAGGTCGAGGACTACGTCGCCGCTGTCCACGCTCTCTTCGCCCGCATGCTGACGCTGCCGTTCGTCACGGCGACGGCGATCCAGGGACACGCCTTCGCCGCCGGGGCGATGCTGTCGCTCGCGCACGACCTGCGGGTGATGCGCACGGACCGCGGCTACTGGTGCCTGCCCGAGGCGGACATCGACATCCCCTTCACGCCCGGCATGTCGGCGCTGATCCAGGCCAGGCTGACACCGCAGACCGCGCACGAGGCGATGGTCACCGCCCGCCGCTTCGGCGGCGCCGAGGCACTGGCACGCGAGATCGTCGACCGGACCGCGTCCGAAGGTGAAGTCCTGTCAGCCGCCGTCGAGTTGGTCCACCCGCAGGTGAAGAAGGCCGGGCCGACCCTGGGAAAGATCAAGCAGCGGATGTACGGGCCGGTCCTGGACGCCCTGCACGACAAGAGCGTCCTGATCGGCTGAACCGTTCGACGCCCTCTCCTCAGCTCAGTCCGACCGGCTGGGCCGAGCGGCTCGCGCCGGCCGGATCGAACCGGTCGGCCTGCGGGAGCGTCATCGCCGCGAGCCGACGTCGGCTCGCGGCGCTCTGCGCGACAGAGATACCGGTGACCGCCGCGCCCAGCACCGCCCAGCCGACCGGTCCCGCCGCCATCACCACGCCCGTGAGCAGCGGCGGACCGGCGGACTTCTGGATCGCCTGGGACATCCCGGCCACCCCGAGGTAGGCGGCACGGGCGTGCTCCGGGGCCAGCGAGACCGCGAGCTCCCACGAGGTCACCGAGCGGACCAGCTCGGCCAGGGTGACCACGACCGCCGCCGCCAGCAGCGCCAGCGAGGCGCTGATCGCGCCGCCCCCGGTCGCCGTGGCCAGGATCAGGCAGCAGGCCAACAGCGACACCCCGTACCAGACCACCGCGCGCACCGCCCGGCGCGGGCCCTCGGTCGCGGCGGAGATCCGCAGCTGCAGGACGACGACGAGCACAGTGTTGACCGCCAGGAACGCCGGGACGAACGCGTGCGGGGCCCGGGTGTGGCCGACCAGCCAGAGCGGCAGTCCGACGTTGAGCAGGGAGTCGTCCAGGCAGAGCGGGATGTCGCGGAGCACGAAGAGCAGATAGCCCTTGTCCCGCCACGGGTTGGCCACCGCCGACGGGCCCGGCGCGGCGGCGGCAGGGGCAGCGCTGGGCGCGTCCTCCGACGTGGCTACCGGCACTGGCACCGGGACCTGCTCTGGGACCGGGACCGCCGTCGTCCGCGCGCCGGGCTCGCGGGTGCGCCGGACCAGCACGGCGGCGAGCAGGTAGGTGACCACGTTGGCCAGCACCAGCGCCCGGTACGCGGCGAGCGTGCCGACGGCCAGGCCGATCGCCGCGAGGCCCGCGCCGAGTGCGTAACCCGCGTTGGCGGAGGTGCGGGTGAGCGCCTGGTAGGTGGAGCGCCGGTCGCCCGCGATCCGGGTGGCGAAGAGCATCTCCAGCATCTTCGCCGCGCGCTCGGCCAACGCGGTGACGGCGACGAAGGGCAGGAGCGCGGCGAAGCCGTGGCAGAACATCAGGGCGGAAAGGGCCACCATTCGGACGAGGTGACTGCCCATCAGTACCGTGCGCGCCGGCACGCGGTCGGCGAGCCACCCGGCGAGCGGTGATCCGGCGATTCCGGCGACGCCCGCAGCGCCCAGCAGCAGGCCGATCTGCTGGGCGTCGAGCCCGGCGACAAGGGCGAAGTAGAGGACGCCGGCGGCGGCCCACACACCGGTGCCGGCCCGGTCCACGAACTGGGCCACCAGCATGATCCGGGCGTCCCGCCCGCCGGGCGGGTTGCGCAGCTGGCTCCACATGGCGTCCCCCTCCGGACTTCCGGCCTCCCGCCTCCATCGCGGTATCTCGACATCAAGATACCTGGACCCGGGAGTCGTGTCGACATCAAGAATCTCGACATGGAGAGAAAATTGCGCCCGGTCGGCCGCGCCGGAGAAGCCAGGGGGAGCGCTTAGTGTTGATTTCCCGTTATACGTCCTGAATTCCACGGATTCCCGACCCGCGTCGCCACACCCAGCACCCAGCACCCGGAGCCGCTCATGACCGACCAGTCCACCGCGCCCGAGCCGGCCGAACCGGCTGAACCCACCGAACCGGCCGAACCTGACGAACCAGCCGACCGGCGGACCTGGCGCTCCCGTCTTCGCCCCGTCGGGCGGGTACGACGGGTACAACGGCGACGCACGCGACGGCTGCTGCTCTGGGGCTCGCTGACGGTGTGTGTGGGCGTGGTGGCGGCGATCGGCGTCCCGCTGATGAAGCACTACGAGATCCCGCCGTTCAGCCAGCGCGGTGAGCCGATCGTCTTCGACACCCCGGTCCCGGCGGGCCCTGACGGCCACGGCGCGGGCGACGGCGCGGTCTCGTCCGACGCGCGTACCGAACTGCCCACCGGCCCGGAGACGCAGTGGCGGATCGAGCACACGCTGGACGACGGGACGCACATCGCGGTCGCGACCATCACCGGTCGGAAGTCGGGCTACACCGGCAAGGTCTGGGTCTGGGCGCCGAAGGAGTACAGCGACCCGCGGTACGCGCACAGCGGTTTCCCGGTGCTGATCGCGCTTCCGGGCGGGCCCGGCTTCAACGACAACTACTGGAAGGACCCGGGCCTCAAGCTGGAGAGCAGCATCACCGACTGGTACCAGCAGGGGAAGAGCAAACCGTTCCTGCTGGCGATGCCGGTGCTCAACCCGGGCCCGGACGACCACTCCCACTACTGGGACGGCAGCGACATCCCCGGTCAGCCCAAGATGGGCACCTGGCTGGCGGAGGACATCCCGGACCTGATGCGGCAGAACTTCCGCACCCTCAGGTCCCGGGACGGGTGGGCCTTCATGGGGTCGTCGAGCGGCGGCTTCGCCGGGCTGAAGCTGGTGCTGCAGTACCCGGACCGGTTCAAGGCCGTGCTGGCCTCCGGGCCGGACATCGTGCCGGACTCGCCCTTCTGGAAGGGACACCCGGTCGAGCAGCAGCAGAACAACCCGCTGGTGCTGGCCCAGCAGCTGATCGCGCGCGGCGGCCCAGACGTCTACCTGGCGTTCCAGGTCGGCTCCCACGAGAACCGGGCGACGATCAGGGCGATCGAGAACTTCCTCGCGGCCTACGGCAACAAGGGGCCGGTCCACACCACGCTGAACCTGATCCCGGACGGGCGCCACAACGCGTACACCTACGTCCCGGCGATGGGCGCGGGCCCGATCGAGTGGATCAGCCGTCAGCTGGAGGGACCGGTCCCCTCCACCTGACGGATGGTCGGACCGACGGGAGTCAGCGGCGTTTGTGGTCGCCGGTCGCGCCGTCGATCAGCTCGCGCATGATGTCCATGTGGCCCGCGTGCCGGGCCGTCTCGGTGGTCATGTGGATCAGCACCCAGCGCAGCGTGACGGAGTCGCCGAACCACGCCGTACCGGCGGTGTCCAGGGACAGCTCGCCGATGGCCTGGTCGGCGGTGGCGCGGGCCCGGGCGTAGAAGGCGAGGATCTCCTCGGTCGACTCGTGCGGCTCGACGCGCATGTCCGGGTCGTCCTCGGCGTCGAGGTCGAACGGCAGCGGCCCCATCTCGCGACCGAAGGTCTCGCAGAACCAGGCCAGCTCGGCCCCGCTCAGGTGCTTGACCAGCCCGAGCAGGTTGGTCCCGGACGGGGTCATCGGCCGCCGGAGCTGCTCGTCGTCCAGGCCGCCGAGCTTCCACAGCACCGCGTCGCGGTGCCGGTCGAGGGCGACGTGCAGGCTTTCCTTCTCGGCACCGTGGAACGGGACTCGTTTCATGCGGCGAACGTAGCACCCGGATGCGCCGCCGTGTCCTGCGGGGAGGTCCACGGACGGTCACCTTGAATACCTCCCATGGAGCGAGAGCGGGTCCACGGCACCGGCGGCATCGGACGACGCATCAGAACCGCGGTCGCCTTCACCGCCCTCGTCGTGGCCGCCGCCGGGACGGCGTACGGCGTCGACATCGGCGGGCGCCACCACGCCGGGCCGGTCGGCGACGGCACCGCGTACACCCCGGCGGGCTGGCGGGTCGCGCCGGTCGGGCGGCAGACCGCGCTGGGCTCGCTGCCCACCGCGTCCGCGCTCAGCCCGGACGGTCGGCTGCTGTTGGTGCTCGACGCGGGTGACGCGCCCAAGGAGTCGCTGCAGGTCGTGGACACCGCGACCAGCACAGTGGTGCAGCGGTTCGACTACGCCAGTCCGGACGGCGTCTACGGCGGCGTCGCCTTCGCTCCGGACGGGCGGCACGCCTACGCGAGCGGCGGCGGATCCGGGACCGTTCACGTCTACTCCGTCGGCCCGGACGACCGGTTGACCCAGGCCCCGGACATCGCGCTGCCGACCGCCAACCCCGCCGGGCGGAAGGTGACGATGTATCCGGCGGGCCTGGCGGTCACGCCGGACGGCAGCCGACTGGTCGTCGCCGATCAACTGGCCGACGCCGTCACCGTGGTGGCCCTGTCGGAGGTGACCGGACCGAGAGCGGCCGCGCCCCCGACGACCTGGACCGTTCCCGTGGGCCACGACCCGTACGACGTCGCCCTCTCCCCCGACGGGCGGCTCGCCTACGTCAGCAACCAGGGTGCCGACACCGTCAGTGTGCTGGCGCTGACCGACGCGAGCCCGCTGCCGGTCCGCACTGTCACCGTCGGGACCCATCCCAACCGGATGACCGTCGACCCGCGTACCGGCACGCTCTACGTCGCCAACAGCGAGAGCGACTCGGTCAGCGTCGTGCACGCGGGCGGGCGCGCCCCAGCGCGCACCTTCGGCCTCGCGCCGTGGCGGGGCGCGCCCGTGGGGTCGAACCCGGACGGCCTCTCGCTCTCCCCCGACCGTCGCCGCCTCTACGTCGCCGACTCCGGCGACAACGACGTCGCGGTGCTGGACGCCGCCGACGGCCGGATGCTGGGCCTGATCCCGACCGCCTGGTACCCGACCGCCGTCACCCCGTCGCGCGACGGCCGCTCGCTCTACGTCGTCAACGCCAAGGGCCTCGGGGCGAGCCCGAACCCCCAGGGCCCCGACCCGTACACGGACGCGGTCCGTCGCGCCAGCGCGCACTGGATCGGCCAGTACTCCGGCACGATGATCGTCGGCAGCCTCTCCACCGTCCCCACGTCGGACGCCGCGACCTTGGCCGGCTGGTCCCGCACGGTCGTCCGCGACGACGGGTTCGGCCGGTTCGACGGGTTCGGCCGTGCCGACCGCAGCGGGGCGCCCGGCACCCCTGTGCCGATGCGGGTCGGCGAGCGCTCGCCGATCACGCACGTCATCTACGTGGTGCGGGAGAACCGCACCTACGACCAGGTGTTCGGCAGCCTGGGCAAGGGCGACGGCGATCCGGCTCTGAACCTCTTCGGTGACGACTCCGCGCCCAACTCCCGTGCGCTGCAACGGACGTTCGTCACCCTCGACAACTTCTACGCCAACGCCGAAGTCAGCGCCCAGGGGTGGAACTGGTCGGTCGGCGCGAACAGCAACCCCTATGTGGAGCAGACCTGGGTGGGCGACTACTCGGGCCGCCACCATCCCTACGAGTACGAGGGAGGCAGCCCGGCCGCCGCGATGAACCGCGACCCGCTCGACGCGTACATCTGGGACCGACTGGCGGACAGGGGCGTCCCGTTCCGCAACTACGGCTTCTACGAGACCGGCCGGGTCTTCAACTCCGGCTCGTCCGGGCCCGATCCGCGGCTGGTCGCGCACAGCGACCCGGACTTCACCGGCTGGGACATCACCTGCCCCGACTCCGGCGGCACCTGGCCCAGCCGCAATCCGGCCTGCACGCCCCGGATCGACGAGTGGCAGCGGGAGTTCACCGGCTACGTGGCCCACCACGACCTGCCGACGGTCACACTGCTGCGGCTGCCGGGCGACCACACCGCGACCACCGCGCCCGGCATGCCGACGCCGACGGCGTACATCGCGGACAACGACTACGCGCTCGGGCGGCTGGTCGACACCGTCTCGCACTCGCCGTACTGGGCCTCCACCGCCATCTTCGTCGTCGAGGACGACGCCCAGGACGGACCGGACCACGTCGACGCGCACCGGACCGAGGCACAGCTCATCAGCCCCTACACGCAGACCGGCAGGGTCGACTCGACCTTCTACTCCACGGTCTCGATGCTGCGCACCATCGAACTCCTCGCGGGCATCGGCCCGATGACGCAGTTCGACGCGCTGGCCACGCCCATGTCCGCGGCCTTCACCGACCAGCCGAACCTGACCCCGTACACGGCGGTCAAGCCGTCGGCGGCGGTCCTCGGCGGCGTCAACCCGGCCACCGGGCCGCTGGCCCGGGAGGCGGCGGGCGAGGACCTGTCGCACGAGGACCAGTTGGACGAGCGGCAGGCCAACGAGGAGATCTGGGCCAGCGTCAAAGGCCTGGACAGCCCGATGCCCGGCAGCGGACCCGACGGCGGACCCGACGGCGGAACGAGCTCGCCGGACGGCGACGGGTGAGGTGTGACGGAGGTCACGAAGGGGCCTGTCACAACCCGACGCGCTGCCCCGTCGAGTGGGAGACAGCGCACCGAGGTCCCGAAAGGACGAAACCATGAGTGAGAACACCGCCGCCGCGCCGGGCCGCCTCAACTGGTACCGGATCGACCCCGACGCCTACCAGGCCATGATGCGCATGGAGGAGGTCGGCACCCAGCAGCTCGACCCGACCCTGCGCGAGCTGGTCAAGATGCGCGCCTCGGGGCTCAACGGCTGCGCCTTCTGCCTCGACATGCACGCCCGCGAGGCCGCCGCGCAGGGCGAGACGCTCCAGCGCCTGGTCGTCGTCGGGGCCTGGGAGGAGGCCGAGCACCTGTTCACCCCGCGCGAGCAGGCCGCCCTGGCGCTGACCGACGCGGTCACCCGGCTGGGGCAGCACGGCGTCCCGGACGAGGTCTGGGAGCGCGCCGCCGGGCAGTTCAACGAGAAGGAACTCGTTCATCTGCTGATGGCGATCGTTACGATCAACGTATGGAACCGGCTGGCCGTGACCACGCAGGCGTACGTCAAGCCGCAGGACTGAACCCCGTGCCGCCCGTCGCCGCGCCGGCCGAATCCGGCAGTGCCGCGTTCCTGGACCAGCGGCCGATGCTGCTGTCCCTCGCGTACCGCCTGCTCGGCTCGGTGCACGAGGCGGAGGACACCGTCCAGGACGCGTACCTGCGCTGGAGTGCGCTCGGCGCGGCGGAACGGGACGAGGTCGCCAACCCGGCGGCCTACCTCACCACCGTCACCACCCGGCTGGCCCTGGACCGGCTCCGCTCGGCCGCGTCCCGGCGCGAGCTCTACGTCGGCTCCTGGCTCCCCGAGCCGCTGCCCGCGTCGGTGGACGCTTGGAGCGACCGCGCCGACCCGGCCGAGCGGGCGGCGCTGCGCGACTCCGCCTCGATGGGCGTGCTGCTGCTCCTGGACCGGCTCGCTCCCGCCGAGCGCGCCGTCTTCGTGCTGCGCGAGGCCTTCGGCGTGCCGTACCCGGAGATCGCCGAGATCCTCACCCGCAGCGAGGAGTCCTGCCGCCAGCTGCTCAGCCGGGCCCGCCGCCGTGTCACCGCCGAGCCGCGCCGGACGGACCGGCTCGATCCCGAGCGGGGCCGACCGCTGGTCGACGCGTTCCTGGCCGCCGCCCGGGGCGGTGACCTCGCCCGGCTGGAGTCGCTGCTGCGCGAGGACGTGGTGGCGATCACCGACGGCAACGGCATGCCCGGCGCGGGGCGCAACCCGATCCACGGCTCGGCGAAGGCCGCCCGCCTCTGGACCAAGGTCTTCGAGCGCTTCTACAGCTCCGGCGACATCCGGCACGCCTGGTACAACGGCGCACCGGCGCTGGAGATCCGGACTCCGGTGCGCAGGGTGGTCTACGTCTTCGAGTTCGACGACGCGGGCCTGATCTCCCGTGTCTTCGCCGTGCTCACCCCCGAGAAGCTCAGCCACCTGAGCTGAACCCGGCCGTCCCGGCGGTGGACCCCGACGCGCCACGTCCGCGTGGCACGGTTACTCGGCGGCGAGCTGCCCCGTGGGCTCGATACTCTTGCCCCATGTCTGCTACTCCGGTACGTGTCCGCTTCGCCCCCTCGCCCACCGGCATGTTCCACGTCGGCGGCGCGCGTTCCGCTCTGTACAACTGGGCCGTGGCGCGACAGTCCGACGGCGGCGTCTTCGTGCTCCGCATCGAGGACACCGACGCCGCGCGCAACAAGCCGGAGTGGATCGACGGCATCATCAGCGCGCTCGCCGCGATCGGGATCAGCAAGGACGATCCGGCCTTCGAGGGCCCCTACTTCCAGTCCCACAACGCGGACCGCCACCGCGAGGCGGCAGCGCAGCTGCGCGACGCCGGGCGCGCGTACTACTGCGACTGCACCCGCGAGGAACTCGCCAAGCGCACCGGCTCCGAGCAGCTGGGCTACGACGGCTTCTGCCGCGAGCGGGGCCTTGCGTACGCCGAGGGCCGCGCGCTCCGCTTCCGCACGCCGGACGAGGGCGAGACGCTGGTCAAGGACGTCGTCCGCGGCGACACGGTCTTCCCGAACAAGGCCATCGAGGACTTCGTCATCGCGCGCGGCGACGGCTCCCCGGTCTTCCTGCTGGCCAACGTCGTCGACGACCTCGACGAGCGGATCACCGAGGTCATCCGCGGCGAGGAGCACCTCTCCAACACGCCCAAGCAGCAGCTGCTCTGGGAGGCGCTGGGCGCGACCCCGCCGGTCTGGGCGCACCTGTCGGTGATCGTCAACGAGAAGCGGCAGAAGCTCTCCAAGCGCCGCGACAAGGTCGCGCTGGAGGACTACCTGGCCGAGGGCTTCCTGCCGGACGCCATGGTCAACTACCTGATGCTGCTGGGCTGGGCCCCGGGCGCCGACGAGGAGATCCTGCCCTTCGCGGAGCTGCAGCGCCGCTTCCGGATCGAGGACGTCAACACCTCGCCGGCCTTCTTCGACATCAAGAAGCTGACGGCGTTCAACGGCGAGTACATCCGGGCCCTCAGCCCCGAGCAGTTCCTGGCCGCGTGCGCGCCCTACCTGGTCGCCCCGCACGCCAACTGGACCCCGGAGCAGTTCGACCGGGCCCTCTTCGAGCGGATCGCCCCGCTGGCGCAGACCCGCCTCGCGGTGCTGTCGGAGATCACCGCCAACGTCGACTTCCTCTTCCTGGACCAGCCGGTCGAGGACGAGGCCTCCTGGACCAAGGCGATGAAGCCGGGCGCGGCCGAGGTCCTGCGCGACGCCCGCGCCGCGTACGAGACGGCGGAGTGGGCGGCGGAGCCGCTGAAGCAGACCCTCCTGGAGATCGGCGAGCGCCACGGCCTCAAGCTCGGCAAGGCCCAGGCCCCGGTCCGCGTCGCGGTCACCGGCCGCACCGTCGGCCTCCCGCTGTTCGAGTCCCTCGAGGCGCTGGGCCGCGACCGCGTGCTGGCCCGACTCGACGCTGCGCTCGCGAAGCTGGAGCAGTAAGAGCACCGGGAAGTTGCACTGTCCGGGGGCGCGGTTCCCCGCGCCCCCGGACAGTGCATCTGACGATATGACTTGTTCCGCCCCGGAATTCCCGGGCAACCGCCCGGGTAGTCCCAGCGCGTGACTTCTGCCGCGCACGCGCAACAGCCCTTCGTCCTCCCCGAGTTCTACGTCCCCCACCCCGCGCGGCTGAGTCCGCACCTGGAGCGGGCGCGGGCCCACACCAAGGAGTGGGCCCGGTCGATGGGCATGCTGGAGGGCTCCGGCGTCTGGGACGAACGGGACCTCACCGCGCACGACTACGCGCTGCTCTGCGCCTACACGCACCCCGACGCGTCCGCCGAGGACCTGGACACGGTGACCGACTGGTACGTCTGGGTCTTCTTCTTCGACGACCACTTCCTGGAGCTCTTCAAACGCACGCAGGACCGTGCGGGCGCCAAGGCCTACCTCGACCGCCTCCCGGCGTTCATGCCGCTCGACCTCGCGGACGGGATGCCCGAGCCGACCAATCCCGTCGAGGCGGGTCTCGCCGACCTGTGGCGGCGGACCGTGCCGCATCTGTCGCCGGGCTGGCGGGCGCGGTTCGCGGAGAGCACCCGCAATCTGCTCAACGAGTCGCTGTGGGAGCTGTCCAACATCAACGCCGGGCGGATCGCCAACCCGGTCGAGTACATCGAGATGCGCCGCAAGGTCGGCGGCGCGCCCTGGTCGGCCGGACTGGTGGAGTTCGCCGCGCGGGCGGAGGTGCCGGAGCGGGTTGCGCACGGAAGGCCGCTGCGTGTGCTCCGCGACGCCTTCTCGGACGCGGTGCACCTGCGGAACGACCTCTTCTCGTACCAGCGCGAGGTCGAGGACGAGGGTGAACTCAGCAACGGCGTCCTGGTGTTGGAGACCTTCCTCAACTGCTCCACCCAGGAGGCGGCCGACGCCGTCAACGACCTGCTGACCTCACGGCTGCACCAGTTCGAGCACACCGCGCTGACCGAGGTGCCCGAGCTGGTGACGACGCAGCGGCTCGACCCCGTCGAGGTCGCCGCCGTCTTCGCCTACGCGAAGGGCCTGCAGGACTGGCAGTCCGGCGGGCACGAGTGGCATCTGCGCTCCTCCCGCTACATGAACGAGGGCGCGCTGGACGGCGCCGCCCGGACCCCGCTCGGACTCGGCGGCCTGCTGCCCGGCGTCGGCCTGTCGGCCGCCGATATCAAGGCGCTGACGAACCGTCTGGGGCTCAAGCGGATCCGCAGCTTCACCCATGTGCCGCACCAGCGCGTCGGACCGTCCCAGGTGCCGGTCCCCGCACCGCCGTTCCCGCTGACGCTGAGCCCGCATCTGGACGGCGCGCGCGAGCGGCTGCGGAGCTGGTGCGCGGAGACGGGGCTGTACAGCGAGGGCCTCTGGGACGACCAGTTGCTCGCGGAGATGGACTTCGCCCTCTGCGCGGCCGGGATCCTCCCGGACGGCAGCGCGGAGGACGTCGACCTGGCCGCGCAGTGGCTGGCCTGGGGCACCTACGCGGACGACTACTACCCGCTCGTCTTCGGCCGCACCGGCGACCACGCCGCCGCCCGGCTCGCCAACGCGCGACTGCGCACGCTGATGCCGGTGCGCCCGGACGATGCGCCCGGTCGACCGACCACGCCGCTCGAGCGTGGGCTGGCCGACCTGTGGCAGCGCACCGTCTCCGGCCTGGACCAGGGCGCGCGCTGGGCGGTCTTCGACTCCGTCGTCGTGATGCTGGACAGCTGGATCTGGGAGCTGGACAACCAGGCGCTGCACCGGATCCCGGACCCGGTCGACTACGTCGAGATGCGCCGCGACACCTTCGGCGCGTCGCTGACCATGGCGCTGACGCGCCTCGGCAAGCCGGCCCTGCTGCCGAACGCCTTCTACGCGAGCGGCACGGTCCGCGCGATCGAGGGAGCGGTGGCCGACTACTGCTGCCTCCTCAACGACCTGCACTCCTATCAGAAGGAGGTCGAGTTCGAGGGCGAGCTGCACAACGCCGTACTGGTGGTGCAGAACTTCTTCGACTGCGACTACCCGACGGCCGTCGCCGTGGTCGCCGACCTGGCCGACTCCCGGCTGCGGCAGTACCAGCACCTGGTCACCGAGGAACTCCCGGTGGTCTGCGCGGACCTGGAACTCGACGCCGACCAGCTGGCGGCCGTGACCGGCTTCCTGCGGGAGCTGGAGGACTGGGCGGCCGCGATCCACCGCTGGCACGCGGAGAGCGGCCGCTACCGCGAACGCGAGCTCCTGGCTCGCTACGGCGGCGGACCGGCGGGCGCCCGGACCGGCCCCCGGCCCTCGGCCGGGGGTACCGCCATGGGCCCGAAGGCCCTCACCTTCCCCTCCGGCCCGTCGGGGCTCGGGACGCAGTCGGCGCGCATTCCCGTATTCGCGTCCCGGCAGGGGTGACGCGTCGGTCCTCGGCCAGAGGGCTGAACTCCGTACCGCTCGGCGGAGTTCAGCCCGACCGATCCCCCCTCACGCGAGGCAGCGTCAGGTCAGCACGACGCGAAGGATGGCGACCAGCCCGACCGCGACGATCACGCCGCGCAGCGCGGGCGGCGGCAGCCGTCGTCCGACCAGCGCACCCAGCTGGCCGCCGATCACCGAGCCGACCGCGACCAGCAGCACCGCCCGCCAGTCGATCGGCGCGCTGAACAGGAAGAACACCGCCGCGATCCCGTTGATCAGCAGTGCCAGCACGTTCTTGACCGCGTTGATCTGCTGGAGTCCCCTGTCCAGCAGCAGCCCCATCAGCCCGAGCAACAGCACGCCCTGCGCCGCGCCGAAGTAGCCGCCGTAGATCCCGCACAGGAAGACACCGACCAGCAGCGCCCGTCCGCCGAACTCCGGACGCGGCTTGTCGCTCTGCCGCGCCGCCAACCGCTTGGCCAGCAGCGGCTGCACCAACACCAGCACCAGCGCGGCCGCGATCAGCACCGGCACGGCCGCGGTGAAGGCCCCGGCGGGCAGCTCCACCAGCAGCGTCGCCCCGGTCAGACCGCCGAGCAGCGCTGCCGCGCCGAGCCGACGCAGCAGCCCGCCCTGGTCCGCGAGCTCGCGCCGGTAACCTATGGCGCCGCTGATCGAGCCCGGCACCAGGCCGAGCGTGTTCGACACGTTCGCCGTGATCGGCGGCAGCCCGGCTGCGAGCAGCACCGGGAAGGTGATCAGCGTCCCCGAGCCGACCACGGTATTGATCATGCCTGCGCCGATTCCGGCCGCACAGACGCCCAACTGGGTCCAGCCGGACGCACCGGCCAGCCCTGCTGCGGCAGTCGTCACCACTCCGCTCATTCATCGTCCCCTTGTTCGGTGATCCAGCCCGCGTACGAACAGGCGGTGCCGGTCATGGTCCGTACAGCGAGCTTCTCATCCAGCTCCCATGTAGCTCCCACGGGCGTCTCAGTTCGCAGGGGAAGTCTCGGAATGCGGAAGCAGACTTCGGCACCTCCGGTGCCCCCGTAACGGCCGGTCACCTCCGCAACGAACGAACCCGGCGGAAGGGACACACCGATGGGCCTGCACAGCGGAACACGTCTGACGCGTGGCGTGGGCTACCGCTGTCGTGCAGGTGCGCTGGTCGGAAGCGGTCTGCTGCTCGCCGGGGTGACGCTCAGCTTCACCTCCGCACAGGAGGGGACGGCGTCGGCGGCGGGGACGCAGATGGTCCCGGTCGGGAGCACGACCCCGATGACACCCGCGCCCAGGTCCGCGCCCGAGCCGAAGTCCTCGCCCAAGGCGGCTCCCAAGGCCGCGCCCACGCACACCCCCACCCCGACACCAGCCCCCACAGTGACCGCCGTCCCGACGGCGGACGTGCCGGAGACCGCGTCCGGGCAGTCGCAGGTGCTGTCCGCGTCCCAGCAGTCCGCCAAGGTCGGCGCGATCTTCTCCTCGTCCTCGATCGCCCCCGGCAACCACCACTGCACCGCGAGCGTCGTCGACAGCCCCTCCGGCGACGTGATCGTCACCGCCGCGCACTGCCTCTCCGCCGGCAACGGCGGCGGCGCGGTCTTCGTCCCCGACTACCGCGACGGCGGCACGCCGGACGGCGTCTGGCAGATCACGCAGGTGGTGGAGAGCAGCGGCTGGACCGGCGACGGCGACCAGGACGACGACGTGGCCTTCGCGGTCGTCGCCTCGCAGAACGGCCGCAGCCTCCAGTCGGCGGTCGGCGGCGGCTACACGCTCTCGACCCAGAGCACGACGACCGCCCAGGTCCAGCTCACCGGCTACCCGTCGGCGACGGACGAGCCGATCACCTGCACGGGCTCGGCGTCGGCGTTCTCCAGCACGCAGCTCACCATCTACTGCACGGCCTTCACCGGCGGCACCAGCGGCAGCGCGTGGCTCGCCGGCTACGACCCCGCGACGGACTCGGGCAGCATCATCGGCGTCATCGGCGGCTACGAACAGGGCGGCGACACCGCGGACACGTCGTACAGCATCGTCTTCACGCCGGCGACGCAGAGCCTGTACGACGAGGTCGCGTCCAGCTAGGCCCTGTCTGAGTGCCGTGAGGAGTTCACCAGAACCGTAACGACCGTGCCGCAGCAGGCCGCAGGCAGGCCTTGAGCAGGTAGGTTCCGGCTGTGCGATTCGATGCCGTGCCCAAGCCTCCGACCGTCGCCGACCGTCCGCAGGACGGGCGCGGCTACCCCGTGCCCGCGATCACCCCGTTCGAGGACGGGCAGCCGCAGTTCGCGCGGACCGACTACGCGCGCAGCGCGGACTGCGCGGTGCGGCGGCTCTGCTCGGTCTGCGGCACGGCCATGCCCGCCGGACCGGTCTGGCGGGTCGTCGGAGCGGGCGAGGCGGAGGCCATCGGCGCGGCGCGCGCCGCCGGGCGTCCGTACCGGAACCTGCAGCCCACCTGGGAGGGCCCGGGCCACCGGGCGTGCATGCTCTACGCCTCGATGGTCTGCCCGTACCTCGGCCGCCCGCAGGCGCGGCGCCGTGTCCTTGACCGCGGCACCGCGCGCGGCGCGACCGGCGCCGTGGTCGGGTTCGCCGACTACGAGTACGCGGTGCTGGAGTCCCAGGTGCTCTTCCGCTTCGTCGACGTCGTCGAGTTCCTCCCCCACGACGACGCTGCGACCACGCATCTGGCGGCACTGGAGACCGAACTCGCCTCCAGGCCGCCGAAGGAGCGCTCCTGAGCGAAGGAAGTGGCGAGTCCGGTGCGCGTGCTCAGGGACGGTAGGCGGGAAGGCCGGTCGCCGTGGTGACCAGGCGGGGTGCGGCGGAGCCGGTGAGCGGCAGGACCTCGATGCCCTGCGGAGTGCGGACGGCGACCGAGTGGCCGTCCGGAGAGACGGCCGGCTCGGTGTAGTCGGTGGTGGCGTTCGGCGTGAGGTCGACCGGGGTGGAGCCGTGCAGGCCGTTCTCCTCGAAGACGTGGTCGTGCCCGGCGACCGAGCGAACGAAGACCATATCCTCCGAGTCCTGGTCGGCCATCGCCGGCTCGGAGCCGTTGGTGAGCTTCCAGCCCATCTGCCGCAGGTAGTCGTCGCGGATGTAGACGTCGCCGTCGACGCTGTTGGCGTAAATGGTGTCGCCCATGTGGCCGCTGTTGATCCAGGTGTTGCCGGCCGTGGGCGGCGGCGTGGCGTTCGAGCCGAACATGCCGTTGAGCCCGAGGACCGTCGGGGTGGCGTCGACCGCGGTGGCCGGAACCTGCATCAGCTTGCTCGAAGCGCCGGATCCGGCGACGAAGAAGAGGTTGGCGCGTGCGGGAAGGTGGTCCGGGTTGCTCGCCGGGACGGCCTGCCAGGCCGGGTGCGACCACGGCTGGTTGCCGGGGTTGCGGGCGGCGGTGACCCGGTGGCTGCCGTCCGGGTCGGCGACGTCGAGGTTGCCGCTGCCGTCGATGAACGCGGCCTTGCTGCCGTCCGGCGACCAGGCCAGATCACGCACCACGACGCCGAAGTCGACCCAGGAGCCGTTGATCAGCACGCGGTCGGTGCCGTTGCTGACGGTCAGTCCGGCGGTTCCGGCCCCGCTCCAGGAGGCGGTCGTCGCGGCGCCACCGCCGGTGGAGCCGCCGGAACCGCCGGTGGTACCACCGGAGTTGCCGCCGCCCTTGGCGGGCGCGGCGGGGGCGGACCCGGACCCCGAGGCGGTGGGAGCGGGAGGCGAGGACGACGACGCGGATCCGCCCCCGTTCGGCCCGCACGCGGTAAGCAGGCCGCCGGCGGTCACGGACAGGACGAGTGCTGCGGCAGCTATGGTCGAACGAGCACGCATGACGGATCCCCCCAGAGATCAGGTCTCTCAACTGTGGTTCCGACCAAGCGTTCTGATCACTTCGGGATCATTCTGGGATCGCTTGAGCGGCTGAGATGAGAGTGCCCGGATCCCGTCAGGAAACAGTCCGGCGGCTGTCACAGCCCTGCAACAGCCGCCGGTCATGCTTGCCACCTGACTCAAGGACCGTCAGTCGACCTCGATCTGACCGCCGTTCAGCTCCTTGCGCTGCGGCTTGCGCTCCTCAGCGGAGCCGCTCGGGGTGCCCAGGTTGCGGCGGACCGAGTCCAGGATGGTCAGGCCCTGGCCGACCAGTCCGGCGGCGATCTCGCCCAGGCCGTCGGCACCGTTCAGCACGTTGACGTTGGCGCCCTGGAGACCGGCCGAGGCCTCCTTGACGATCTGCGGCAGCTGGTCGATCAGCATCCGGTCCAGCGCGACGCGGTCGTGCGACGCGGCGGCCTCGGCCTGGATCTTCATCCGCTCGGCCTCGGCCAGGGCCAGCACCCGGATCCGCTCGGCCTCGGCCTCGGCCGGCTTGACGATCTCGGCGACCAGCTGCTGCTGCCGCAGCTCGGCGGCGCGCTGGGCCAGCTCGGTCTGGGCCGAGAGCACCTCCTGCTGGGCGTGCGCGGCGGCCAGCGGACCGGCCTGCGCGGCCTGGGCCTGGGCCCGGTCGACCTCGGCGTTGTACTGGGCCTTGACGACCGCGGTCTGCCGCGCGTACTCGGCCTGGTTCCGCGCCGCCGCCTGCTCGGCCTCGGCCGCGGCCTGGGTGGCCTGGGCCTGGGCGATCTGGGCCGCCCGCTGGATGTTGGCCTTGTGCGGCGCGGACATCGCCCCGATGTAGCCGGTGTCGCCGTCGTCGATGGACTGGATCTGCAGCGAGTCGACGATCAGGCCGATCTTGGCCATCTCGGCCTTGGAGGTCTCCAGCACCTCGGTGGCCAGCTTCTGGCGCTCGGTGACGATCTCCTCGACCGTCATCGAGCCGATGATGGAACGGAGGTGACCGGCGAAGATCCGGCCGGTCAGGATCGACATCTGATCCTGGTCGGACAGGAAGCGCTGGCCGGCGTTGACGATCGACTCGTGGTCGTTGCCCACCTTGAACGCGATCACGGCGCGGACCGTGAGCGCGATGCCCTGACGGGTCACGCAGGTCTCGGCGACCTCCGACTCGCACATGGCGAGAGTCAGAAAGCGGGTCTTGCGGAAGACCGGCAGCACGAACTTGCCGTGGCCGGTGACGACCCGGAACGGTGCTCCCCCGAGCCCACGCCTGCCACCGGAGATCAACATCGCCTCGTCGGGGGCCGGAACGCGGTAACCGAACATCTCTCTTGTCTCCTCTGAAGAAGAAAAACCCCGTTTTTGCAGCTGTACGGCCCTCGTGGCGGGTTTCCCGTGGTCCCCATGGTTCCCTCGGATTCCCGGGTTACCCCTGGATTCCGTCGGTTTCCCTGGCTCCCTTGGGATTTCCCGCCCCGAGCCGCTTCCGGGCCGCCCCCGGACCTGGTCGCTCAGACCTGGTCGTCCGGGTCGGCCCACTCGATCACGTCCACCTGCCGCGCCCCGCGCGACTCGATGACCAGCACCGTGGCGCCGACCGGCAGTGGCTCCTCCGACCAGGCCATGAAGGCCTCGGTACCGCCGCGGACCCGGACCAGCACTTCACCGGGTCCGGCGCTGCCGCGGGTGGCGATGAGCAGTCGTCCGGTGCAGCCGATCACGGCCTCGTCGCCAGACATCCTCGCGCGCCCCTTTCCGGTGTTCCTGCCGTTCCGGTGTTCCTGCCGTTCCTGCTTGTCCCACGTTGCTGCGGATCAAGACCCTAGCGCTGTTCACCCGCGCTGAATGCGTCCGGGCGCCGGAAAACGTCCCAGCAAGGTTCAGCGCGGTGTGCAGCGAGGTGTGTGGGGCACCGAATGCGTCCGGGCGGCGCACTCTGCGTCTGCTTCCTATGCTGGTCTTGTCACTGGACTTGTCATCTCACCGGACACGTCACGTGCACAGTTGTCGCAGCCAGGCGCCGATATCGGTGGCGCCCCGTTCCCTCGGCCCGCTCGGGCGCCCCGATCGCACGGATCACCGGTATCGCCGACTCTGACCCGGTCGGAACGTCGGAACGAAGGTGAATCCGTATGGCTACCGCGACCGCGCCTTCCAAGGGGGCGCCCTCACACGCACTGAAACGTGACATCGGGCTGATCGGCCTGACCTGGACCTCCGTAGGATCCATCATCGGTTCCGGATGGCTCTTCGGCGCGCTGTTCGCCGCGCAGGCGGCTGGTACTGCGGCGTTGGTGTCCTGGGGCATCGGCGCCGGCGCCATCATCATCCTGGCCTTCGTCCACGCGGAGCTCGGGGCGGCCTATCCGGTCGCGGGCGGGACCGGCCGGTTTCCGCACTACGCCTTCGGCACCGCGGCGGGCGCGTCCTTCGGATGGTTCTCCTGGCTGCAGGCGGTCACCGTGGCGCCGATCGAGGTGCTGGCCGCGCTGAACTACCTCAGCGTCCACGCCACCTGGATCCAGACCGGTAAGAACCACCTGACCGGCGGCGGCTACGCCCTGGCCGTGGCCTTCATGGCCTTCTTCGTCGTGGTCAACTGGTTCGGCATCCGGGTGCTCGCGAACACCAACTCCGCCGCCACGTGGTGGAAGATCGCCATCCCGGTCTTCACCATCATCGTCTTCGCGTCCACCCATTTCCACGGTAGTAACTTCGCCTACCAGGGGTTCTCGCCGTTCGGGGCCAAGGGCGTGCTCTCGGCGGTGAGCACCAGCGGCATCATCTTCGCCCTGTTGGGCTTCGAGCAGGCCGACCAGTTGGCCGGTGAGAGCAAGAACCCCAAGCGCGACATCCCGGTCGCGGTGATCGGCTCGATTCTGATCGGTGCGACGATCTACATCCTGCTGCAGGTGGTCTTCATCGGCGCGTTGCCGCACAGCGCGTTCGCGCACGGCTGGGCCAACCTGTCCTTCGCTGGCAAGGCGGGCCCGTTCGCCGGTCTGGCCACCACGGTCGGCCTGGGCTGGCTGGCCACGATCCTGTACATCGACGCGGTGGTCTCGCCTGCGGGCACCGGCCTGATCTACACCACCGCGACGTCCCGCGTCTCGTACGGACTGTCCCGCAACGGCTATGTGCCGTCGATCTTCGAGCGGACCACCAAGCGCGGCGTGCCGTGGTTCAGCCTGTTCTTCGCCTTCGTGATGGGCCTGGTCGTCTTCCTGCCCTTCCCGACCTGGCAGAAGCTGGTCGGCTTCATCACCTCGGCGAGCGTGCTGATGTACGCGGGCGCGCCGCTGGCCTTCGGCGTGCTGCGGATCTCCGACCCGGCGCGCAACCGTCCGTACCGGCTTCCGGGCGGCGGGTTCTGGTCACCGGTCGCGTTCATCGTCGCGAACCTGATCATCTACTGGTCCGGCTTCGACACGCTGTGGCGCCTGGGCCTGGGCATCCTCCTCGGCTACCTGTTGGTGGGCACGTCGGTGGTGTTCAAGCTGAACCCGAACACGCCGCACCTGGACTGGAAGTCCGCACAGTGGCTGCCGGTGTACCTGATCGGCATGGGCGTCATCTCCTGGCAGGGCGGCTTCTGCAGCAGCGGCCCCGCCAGCACCACGTCCTGCGGAGCGACCAACCGCCTGCCGCTGTGGTGGGACATCATGACGGTGGCTCTGTTCAGCCTGGTCATCTACTACTGGGCCCGTGCGGTCCGGCTCCCGGCCGAGGAGACCCAGGAGTACATCGGCTCCGTGGACGTCGGCGGACCGGGCGAAACCGGCGGCGCGAACGGAACGGGTGGAACGGGTGGAACGGGCGGAACGGGCGGCGGCTCCGACAGCGATGCGGGCGGTCCGAGCAGCTCCGGCGGTTCCAGCGGCGGCCCCAGCGGCTTCGACGGCCCGACCGGACCCGGCGGCCCGGGCCTGTCCAAACGCTGATCCCCGGCCGTCCATCCGGCTTTCCCCGAAAGCTGCCTGACCTAGCGTCAGGCAGCTGTCCCTGTCGGCACCTTGGCGAGGCCGCTCGGAGCGTCAGCCGCGCAGGGCGGCCATCCAGGTCTCGATCGCGTCGGCGTCGCGGGGAAGGGCGGCGGAGAGGTTCTCGTTGCCGTCCGGGGTGACCAGGAGGTCGTCCTCGATGCGGACGCCGATCCCGCGGTACTCCTCGGGAACGGTCAGGTCGTCGGGCTGGAAGTAGAGGCCGGGTTCGACGGTGAGCACCATGCCCGCCGCCAGGGTGCCGTCGACGTAGGACTCGGTGCGGGCCTCGGCACAGTCGTGGACGTCCATGCCGAGCATGTGGCCGGTGCCGGCCAGGGTCCAGCGGCGCTGGAGGCCGAGCGCGACCACCTCGTCCACCGGCCGGTCGCCGAACAGGCCCCAGGCGACCAGGTGTTCGGCCAGTACGCGCTGCGCGGCGTCGTGGAAGTCACGGTAGGCCGCGCCCGGCTTGACGGCGGCGATGCCCGCCTCCTGGGCGGCGAGGACCGCGTCGTAGATCTTCCGCTGGAGCGGGGTGAACCGGCCGTCGACGGGCAGAGTGCGGGTGACATCGGCCGTGTAGAGGTGGCGGGTCTCCACCCCGGCGTCCAGCAGCAGGAGTTCGCCGGAGCGGACCGGTCCGTCGTTGCGGACCCAGTGCATGACCGTGGCGTGCGGGCCCGCGGCGCAGATGGAGTTGTACCCGACCGCATTGCCCTCGACGCGGGCACGCAGGTAGAAGACACCCTCGAGGTAGCGCTCGGAGGTGGCCTCGGCCTGCTCCAGCGCGCGCACCGCGTCCTCGAAGCCGCGGGCCGTCGACGCGCACGCGGAGCGCAGCTCGGCTATCTCGAACTCGTCCTTGACCAGCCGCTGTTCGGCGAGGAAGGCACGCAGCTCCTCATCCCGCCCGGCATCGGACCTGTCGCCCAGGGCGGCCTCGGCGCCTGCGTCGTGTCCACGCAGCACCCGGACCGCCGGGCCGGTGACGGCGGAGAGCTCGTCGGCGAGCGTGCGGACGTCGCGGCAAGGAAGGCCGAGCAGGCGCTCGTTCTCGGTCAGGCTGTTGCGGCGGCCGTCCCAGAGCTCACCGTGGTAGTCGAGCCAGAACTCGCCGGTGTCACGGTCGGAACGCGGCAGGACGTACGCGACGGCGTCATGGCCGCGGCCCTGCGCCGTCGGGGTCAGCACCAGCACGCCGTCCTCCGACTGGTCGCCGGTGAGGTAGGCGTACTCGGTCGAGGGCCGGAACGGGTAGTCCATGTCGTTGGCCCGGACCTTGCGGTTGCCGGAGGGGACGACCAGCAGTTCGCCCGGAAAGCGGGCGGAGAGCTCGGCGCGGCGGCGCGCGGTGTGCGCGGCCTGCGGGAGGGGCTCCAGGTCGTGCCGCTCGGTGTCGGCCCAGCCATGCCGCATGGCGTCGGCGAGCTCCGCGCTGACGCCCGGATAGAGGCCGTTCTTGCGCGCCTTGATGGCCGGCTCGGAACGCTCGGTCACGACTGCCTCCTGCACGACGGCCGGGACGCCCCGGACGATCTGGACGCCCCGGACGACCCGTATGGGTATCTGGCCCGTACGGTATCCCGCCGCACTGACAGCAACGGCGGTGCCGGCCTTCCGTGGCAGCCGGTGCGGAACCGGGACAACGTCAATGCACGTAGCCGTAGTTCACACGAGCAGGTGAGGTAGCCGTTGGCCACGGCGTTGCGCGGGCATGGCGGCCCTAGCATCGGCACCGCAACCGGACCTTCCTCTCCGGTTTCCGCCGACGAGGAGCGACGAGGAACGACGAGGAGTTCCGCGCCCCATGCCCAACCTCCCTGCCCCGACCGCGCACCTGCCGCTGCAGGCCGCACGTTGCCAGTACGAGGGCCTGCCGATCCATGCCCACCCGCCGTTCGGCGTGCTGCGCCCGACGCGCCGGATCCGCGAACACGCACGCATGCGTCTGTCCGGCATCCCCACCCAGGGCACCCCGTCGAGCTACTCGGTGGGCGACTGGGTCACCGTCCGCAGCGCGGAGGAGATCCGCGCCACGCTGGACGCGACGGACCGCCTGCGCGGCCTCTGGTTCACCGGCAGCCAGTGGAGCTTCTGCGGCGGCACGTACCAGGTCGAGCACGTGGTCCGGCGGATGATGGACGACCACTACCGGATGCGCCGCGTCGCCCGCACCGTTACCCTGCACGCCGCGACCTGCGCGGGTGCGGGCCCCGGCGACGCGGGCTGCGGCCTGGGCTGCGCGCTGCTCTTCCGCGACGAGTGGCTCCGACCGGCGCAGACGCCCGCGCCCCGGCCGGAACCCGCCCACTACGCCACCGTCCGCAGCCTGCAGGAGATCCAGCAGACACTGGACTCCTCGGGTTCGCTGTTGGGCGTCCCCTTCCACACGGCCATGGCGCGCTTCGTCGGTATGCGCCTGCCGGTCCTCGGCGAGGTCCGCTCGAGGGCGCTGCCGCGCTGGCAGTACCAGGTCGGCGAGTGGTACCAGCTGGACGGCGTCCGCTGCGCGGGCGAGCCGCTGGCCGGTCTGGGCTGCGACCGGCAGTGCGCGCTGCTGTGGCACCGCTCCTGGCTGGTTCTGGAGTAGCGAGCGGCGCGCCCTCACCTCACCGCTTCCGGTAGGCGAGCCGCTTCGGCGCGTCGAGCCCGGCGAGGTACTCCTCGAAGCCGATCCGCCCGTAGGGCTCGCCCGGCACCAGGTTGGCCCCGGCTCGCAGCGCGCCGAAGGCCCGGCCGGGGAGGCGCAGCGGCAAGAGTGGACGGCCCGCGCGCCCGGTCGCGGCGAGGTACGCGCGGGCCAGGTCCCGCGCGTCCCGAGCGGCAGGGCCGCCGATGTCCGGCGCCTGTCCGCCGACCGGCTCGGCGGCGGCCAACTCGGCGAGCCGAACTGCCACGTCCCGCACGTCGATCGGCTGGAACCGCACCGAAGGCACCGGCACCACCGGCAGTTTGGCCGCCGCCGCGAACAACGTCCGCACCAGGTCATGGAACTGGGTCGCCCGCTGGATCGTGTACGGCAGCCCGGACGTGGCGAAGACCTGCTCGGCCTCCGCCTTGGCCCGGTAGTAGCCGAGCGGGATCCGGTCGATCCCGACGATCGACACGTAGACCAGGTGCGGCCCGCCTCCGGAGGCGGTGGCCCCGGCAGCCCTGGCCCCCGCCACCAGGTTCCGCGCCAGCGCCGCCTCCTGGCCCCGCCCGAACGCGGTCGCGCAGTGCACGACCACGTCCGCACCGTCCAGCGCCTCGGCGACCCCGCTCCCGCGCTGCAGATCGGCGACAGCCCACCCGTACGCCCGCTCACCGCCGGTCGCGGGGCGACGACTGACCACCCGCACGTCCCGCCCCTGCTCCACCAGCCGCTCGACCACAACCCTCCCGAGCACCCCGGTCCCTCCGGTCACCACGACCGTGCCGCCGCTCATCCGCACCACGCCTTCCGCTCGCCTCATCTGCTGCCAACAGGAGGACAGCCGAGCGCCCCGGACCGTGACATGCCGCGCCGTACGGCAGTGCCTACTCCGCCGGATCGGCGGGATACGCGCCACCGCGGAAGAGCAGGCTCAGGTGCGGGCGCGGACGCGTCGCGTGGACATGGGCGGCGTCCGAGCGGTCCGCCGGGCGGTCGCGCTCCGGCGCGGCCAGGTCGCGCAGGCGGTCGAGTCCGGCCAGGACCTCGTCCCGGCTGTCGGCGCGCTTCATCCACAGCGGCAGTCGCGAGATCATCGCCAGGGTCGGCGTCGGTCCGCGCTCGCGCAGCCGCACGCCGACGAAGGCGGCCAACTCGTCGACGTGCTCCTCGTTGTAGGCCCACAGGATCCGCCCGACGCAACGGGTCTGGAGCCAGAGCGGTTCCCCGAAGAACGGGTCCTCCGTCCCGCCCGGCGTCACCCCGCGCAGGCCCGCGCGCTCCATGCCGGGCCGCCAACTCCGGTGCTCCCCGCACGCGGCGCAGGAGAGCCGACGCGGCAGGAAGAGCAGCGCGCTCGTGTACTTCACCTCCTGCGTCCCGGGCCTCGGCAACACCACCGCCCGTCCCTCGCACCTCGGGCACACCACGTACAGCCGCCCCGCGAACCCCGCCAACCACCGGCCGTCCCCCCGATGCCGCTCCGGGTCGCGCCCACCTCCGCCACCGCTCACGCCACTCACGCCAGTCATGCCGCCCACGCTGGCACGCCCATGCCCCGCCCCGCGACCGGATTCCCGCCCGCCGTCCCTCCCGTCCCCGCGCTCCCGGCGGGCGGGCGCAGACCCGCGGACCCATCCTGGAACCATGCGCCGCAGCAGCGTCGACTCCTCCTGCCTCCGCGCGGTCGGCTACGACGCGTCGGGGCGGCTGCTGGAGCTGGAGTTCATCGCAGGGACGGTCTACGACTACGCCGCCGTCCCGCCGTCGGTCCACGACGGCCTGCTCCACGCGGAGAGCCTCGGCCGCTACTTCAACCGCCACATCCGCGGCCACTTCCGCTACCGCCGGGTCTCCTGATCAAGCCCTCTCAGACAACCCGGGCGCGACGGATCTCGCGGCCGATCTAGAGTGGCTGGAGATTTCCCGGTCCACGGGCACGGCGCGGAACCCTGCGCACCCTGCGCGTGGCCCGTTGCCAGCACCCACAAGGAGCTAAGGAGCACAGATGGCCAAGGCCCTCGCCGAGGCGGTCGCCTCGCTGATGCCGCGTGCGCGGGAGGAGCTCGCCGAGCTCGTCGCGTTCCAGTCGGTCGCCGATCCGCGGCAGTTCCCGGTCAGCGAGTGCGAGAAGGCCGCGCGCTGGGTCGCGGACGCGCTGCGCGCCGAAGGGTTCGCCGAGGTGGACGTGCTGGACACGCCGGACGGGACGCAGTCCGTCTACGGCTGCCTGCCCGGCCCCGAGGGCGCGCCAACGGTACTGCTCTACGCCCACTACGACGTGCAGCCGCCGCTGGACGTGGACGCCTGGGACACCCCGCCGTTCGAGCTGACCGAGCGCGACGGCCGCTGGTACGGCCGCGGCGCGGCGGACTGCAAGGGCGGCGTGCTGATGCACCTGCTCGCGCTGCGCGCCCTGCGCGCCGAGGGCGGCGTGCCGGTGACGGTCAAGGTGATCGTCGAGGGCTCGGAGGAGCAGGGCACCGGCGGCCTGGAGCGCTACGCCGAGGCCCACCCCGAGTTGCTCGCCGCCGACGCGATCGTCATCGGCGACTGCGGCAACTTCCGCGTCGGCCTGCCGACGGTCACCGCGACGCTGCGCGGTATGACGCTGGTCGAGGTCGGCGTCCGCACGCTCCGCGGCAACCTGCACTCGGGCCAGTTCGGCGGCGCAGCCCCGGACGCGCTCGCCGCGTTGATCCGGATGCTGGACTCGCTGCGCGACGAGACCGGCGCGACCGTGGTCACCGGCCTGGAGGCGCAGGCCGGGAAGACCTGGGAGGGCCTGCAGTACGACGAGGCCATGTTCCGCTCCGACGCCAAGGTGCTCGACGGCGTCGGCCTGATCGGTACCGGCACCGTCGCCGACCGGATCTGGGCCCGGCCGGCCGCGACCGTGCTCGGCATCGACTGCCCGCCCGTCGTCGGCGCCACCCCGTCCGTGCAGGCCGAGGCGAAGGCGCTGGTCAGCCTGCGCGTGCCGCCGGGTCTGAACGCCGCCGACGCGCAGGACGCGCTGGCCTCGCACCTGACGGCCGCCGCCCCGTGGGGCGCGCAGGTCGAGGTCACCCCGCGCGGCCAGGGCCAGCCCTTCCGCGCCGACGTCACCAGCCCGGCGTACGCGGCGATGTCCGAGGCGCTCTCGACGGCGTACGACGGCGAGGAGATGCAGGTGGCGGGCCAGGGCGGCTCGATCCCGCTGTGCAACACGCTGGCGTCGCTCTACCCGCAGGCGGAGATCCTGCTGATCGGCCTCAGCGAGCCGGAGGCGCAGATCCACGCGGTCAACGAGAGCGTCTCGCCGGAGGAGTTGGAGCGACTCTCGCTGGCCGAGGCCCTCTTCCTGCGCGGCTACGCGGAGAGCAAGGCGTAGCGGCAGCAGATACGCGCCCGGGCCCTCGCCGTCAGCTGCTCACCCCCAGGCGGGAGTTGGCGGCAAGGGCCACGGCGGTGGGGTCGGCAGCGTGGCCCCGTCCGCACCGGTGACGGCGAGCTCAGCGGCGAGCTTGCCGCCGGACTCGGCGCCCAGCTCGGCCCCGGGCTCAGCGCCGGGTTTGCCGCTCCGGCCGCTGAGCCAGCCGAGCAGCGCGTGGCCGGGGCCGGTCACCACCGGGTCACTCGCTGCGGCGGACAGCTGCCACTCCCGCCCCAGGTCGGTCGCCTCGATCCGGGTGACCGGGAAGTCCCGGGCAGCCAGGCCGGGGGCGGTGCTGTCGAGCGCCCAAGTGACGTACGCGGCAGGCCAGTCGGCGGGGCTGTAGTCGGCGGCGAGGTCGACGCGGTGGTGCTCCAGCTCGCGCCAGCAGCGGTACAGCGTGAACCACGCCGGATGCCGGTAGCCGCCGAGCGCGGTGACCAGCACCTCCCACCGCTCCGCCGGGACGGTCGCGGCGAGGTCCAGCAGCCCGCCCACGCTGCCACGCAGATCCGCCGCGAGCGCGGCGGCTCCGTGGTCGGCGCCCTCCGCGACGGCCCGCGCCAGCGCCGCCCCGTCCGCGCGCGGGCCGGGCTCACGGCCGGTCGCGGCCAGCGTCACCAGCCACTGGTACGCCTCGGCGGCGCGGGCCACATGGACCACGACCTGGCTCCGGTTCCACCCCGCCAGCGCTGACGGAGCCCGCACCTCGTCGTCGCTCATCCCGTCGAGCTGCCCGGCGAACCCGTCCAGCGAACGGCGTACCTCGTCGATGATCTCCCTCATGGCCGCACTGTACTGATCCCGCTCGGCCGTTGACGGCTGCTCAGCCGGACACGTCCTTCATCGCGACGACCTGGTCCACCCGCGCCCGGACCAGGTACTCGCCGGGAACGGCGTTGCGCGCGCCGAACTCCTCCGCCCGCGCCGCGCCCATGTAGCGACCACCGATCCGGGTCGCCCAGCGCCGCAACTGCTCCAGGTCCTCGACGAGTTCGAGCACCGTGCACTCCAGCATCACGAAGCTGAACGGCGGCTGCTGATCGTCCACGCAGAGCGCGAACCGCGGATCGCGCCGCAGCGCAGCGGCCTTGACCGACTTCTCCCCGGTGTTGAACAGCAGCACCGGCCGCCCGTCGACCTGCTCGTCCTCGTGCAGCAGGAACCACACGGGGGTGACGTGCGGCCGTCCGTCCCGCCGCGTCACGGCGAGCTTCCCGGTCCGCGTGCCCGCCAGCACGAACGCCTGCCACTCCGCCTCGCTCATCGTCGCCATTCCCGCATCCTGGCACGGCGCGGGCGCTTCAACCGGGAAGGAACGGGCCCGCGCCGTCTCCGACGATGTGTGCGCCGCTACGCCCGGACACTGGTGATCTCCGTCGTCATCACGAAAGAACGGTCCGGACGGAGTCGGGGACTACCGCGTCGTGTACACGGTGGAAAACGGTCAATTGAGCGTGTGGGTCCTGCGAGTCGGAAACCGCCGCGAGGTCTACCGCAACCTGTAGGAGAGGGACGTCCGCGACCTGCGCGTTTCGACGGTGGCAGACGCACCGCAACCGGGGCGGGCATGTTCATGCTCGGGCAAGACCTTGACGTGGGACGGGTGTGAATCCCTCCCAATCGGGCGGTTTCCTGAGGAAATTCTCATCTTGGCCGCAGAGCCTGCCCGCATGGCTACCAGTGTGCTCACCGCGCCTCCGGAGTCGGTGCCGGTCAGGCCCCGGCGTCGGAGAGCGTTCTGGCAATCCCCCGAAGACCAGCCCGGCTATGCCAGACCCGCGCTCCTCGGCATCGCCGTCGTCGCGGCCGTGCTCTTCGCATGGGGGATCGACCAGGCCGCCTTCCACAGCTTCTACGCGAACGCCGCCCGCAGTGGTTCGGAGAGCTGGAAGGCGTTCATCTTCGGCTCGTTCGACCCCGCGAGCACCATCACGCTCGACAAGCTGCCCGGCTTCGTCTGGCCGCAGGCGCTCTCCGCGCGGATCTTCGGGTTCCACCCGTGGTCGGTCGCGCTGCCGCAGGCGATCGAGGGCGTGCTGGCCGTGCTCGTGCTGTACAAGGCCGTACAGCGCTGGGCCGGAGCGAACGCGGCGCTGCTCACCTGCGGGCTGTTCACGCTGACCCCGGTGATCGCCGGCCTGTTCCGCACCTCCGTCGAGGACCCGGCGTTCACGCTGCTGCTGATCTGCGCGGCCGAGGCGGCGCAGCGCGCGGCGCAGACGGGACGGCTGCGGACGCTGCTGATGTCGGGCGTGTGGGTCGGACTGGCCTTCCAGACGAAGATGCTGGAGTCGTGGGCGGTGCTGCCCGCGCTGGCCGTGATCTACCTGGTGTCCGCGCCCTCGACGCTGCGCCGCCGGATCGGGCATGTGGCGCTGGCGGGCGTGGTGACGGTCGCCGTCTCGGCGTCGTGGATCCTGCTGGTGACGGTGACCCCGGCCAAGGACCGCCCGTACGTGGACGGGACGACGAACAACTCCGCGTTCAGCATGGTGGTCGGCTACAACTTCCTGAACCGCTTCTCCTCGGTCGGCATGAGCGCGTCCGACAGCGGCAGCGTCCAGGGCGGCATGTTCGGCGGCGGCAAGGGCGGCCACGGGGGCGGCGGCGCAGGCCTCGGCGCGCACTCGGGCACCGGCGCTGGCGCCGGGACCGGGACCGGGACGGCGGGTGGCGGCTCGGCCGCGTCCGGTGCCGGTTCCGGTTCCGGGACCACCTCCGCCAAGGCGATGGCCTCGGCGGCCATGGCGCTCGGCAACGGGAGTGCCGGCAGCGGCTGGGGCAAGATGTTCGGCTCCGCGATCACCTCGCAGACCGGATGGCTGTACCCGCTCGCCGCGCTCTCCCTCGTCCTCGGCCTGGTCTGGAGTCGGCGCAGGCCTCGAACTGACGCGCTGCGCGCCGGGTTTCTGATGTGGGGCACCTGGCTCGCCATGTTCTTCCTGGCCTTCAGCGCCGGAAGCGTCGGCGGCCACAGCTACTACATGGGCGTCATCGCGACGCCGCTTGCCGCGCTGAGCGGCGTGGGGCTGGTGCAGCTCTGGCGCGGGTACCGCGCGGGCGGCCGACGCGTGTGGGCGCTGCCCGTCGCGATCGTGTCGACGGTGGCTTACGCCGTGGTGCTCTCCGACCCCTACCCCTCCTTCCGGCCGTGGGCGATGTGGCTGGCGATCGTCGCGGGCGTGGTCTCGCTGGGGCTGCTGTACGCGGCGAAGATGCCGCGCTTCTCGGGTCGGCGGATCGCGGTGGCGGGCCTGGTGGCCGGTCTGGTCGCGGTGGTCGCGACTCCCGCCGCGTGGGCGACGTCGGTGCTGGGCGGTTCCGGCAGCGGCATGGCCGGGATGATGGGCACGGTCGGCCCCGCGTCCTCGCAGGGCTTCGGCGGCGGCGCTGCGGCGCCCGGCGGCGGACACCGTGAGGGCTTCGGCGGCGCAGAGGGATCCGGCGGATTCGGTGGCTTCGGCGGTGCCGCGGCCGGTGCGGGCGGATTCGGCGGGTTCGGCGACCGGTCCGGCAAGAGCGGCAGCGGTCGCGCCGGGATGGCCGGTGGCGGCGGGTTCGGATCTTCGTCCGGTTCGCTGACCGCGCAGCAGCAGCAACTGTTCACCTACGTCTCCGCGCACGCGGACGGCGCCCGTTACCTGATGGCGACCACCAGCTGGAGCACCGCGTCGCCGTACATCCTGGCCACGGGCAAGGAGGTGCTGCCGATGGGCGGCTTCTCCGGTGACGCACCGAGCCCGTCCCTGGCGCAGTTCCAACAGCTGGTCAGCAGTGGTCAGTTGCACTACGTGCTGCTCGGTGGCGGCGGCATGGGCGGCTTCGGCGGAGGCGGCGGCAGCACGTCGCCGACGACGGCCGTGCAGAACTGGGTCCGCCAGTCCTGCACCGTCGTCCCGGCCGGCGACTACGGCGGCACCTCGACCGGCACCTCGTCGACGAAGTCGCCCTCCGGAACCGCAGGCGGAGGCGGAGCCTTCGGCGGGTTCGGAGGGTTCGGCGGCGGCGGGTTCGGCGGAGGCGGGTTCGGCGCTGGCGGCTTCGGCGGCGCCCGCAGTGCCACGCAGCAGCAGCTGTACCGCTGCGGCACCGGCAGCTGACCTCGGCGGCACCGTCCCGCGTACGTGATCAGGCCCGGCTTCGGCCGGGCCTGATCCGTGTCCGCACCCCTTCGCTGATTCGCTCCTCGGATTCGCTCCTCGGATTCGTCCTCGCGAGCCTCCTGGCTTCCGCCCGCTCCCGTGGGTTAGCTGGGAATCCGGTCCAGGGTCCAGGGCCCAGGCCCCGTCACAGCACACCGCGTCGAGAGGCACTGCTTTGAAGGTGACCGAGATCATCCCAGGCTCTCCCTGCTGGGCGCAGCTGAGCACCAAGGACATGGAGGGGTCCAAGAAGTTCTACGGCGGGCTGTTCGGGTGGACCGCCGAGACCGACCCGGACCCCCAGTACGGCGGCTACACCACGTTCTCGCTTAACGGCTCCCCCGCAGCCGCCGTGGCCCCGCTGATGAACCCGCAACAGCCGGTGATGTGGCTGCTGTCGTTCGCCACCGCCGACGCCGACGCCACCGTCGAGACCGCCAAGTCGGCGGGCGCGCAGCTGTGGATGGGGCCGATGGAGGTCGGCGACCTGGGTCGCTGGGCCCTGCTCAGCGACCCGACCGGCGGCGCACCGCATGCGGTCTGGCAGGCCCGGGGGTTCAAGGGCTTCGGCGTGGTGAACGAGCCGAACTCCTTCGGCTGGATCGATCTGTCCAGCAGGGACCCGAAGGCTGCCGTGGAGTACTACAAGACCGTCTTCGGCTGGCAGGTCTGGCCGAACGACGTCTACCAGATGGTGGGTCTGGCCGACGACATGTTCGGCGGCGTGATGCAGATGGGCGACGAGTTCCCGCCGGAGGTTCCCTCCTTCTGGAGCCCGTTCTTCCTGGTCGCCGACGTGGACGCCTCGGCGGAGACCGCGAAGCGTCTGGGTGCCGAGCTCATGCACGGCCCGGTCGACGTCGAGATGGAGAACGGCCCGAGGATCGCCGTGATCCGCGACCCCGAGGGCGCCGTCTTCGGCATCTTCGCCCCGAGGGCCTGACACAGCGCAACGCCCGAACCCGAAGGCCCCGATCGCCGAGCGGTCGGGGCCTTCGCCGTGCCGCTGGGGAGCCGTGGCTATGCGGTCAGCGGCCACCTGGGCTTCGGCAACGTCGGCGAACGGGACAGCGCCCACGGCGTCGCAGCCGTCGGCCACCTGCTGACGTGATCTCCTCTTCCAGACCCGCCACCACCTGGCTGTCGGCGAGCAGTTGTTCATCTACTGCCCCGAGCTGCATGCCGTCCGAGGTCTACACGACTCCCCCGGCCCTGGCCGCGCAGATGACCCCGTAGCTACGTGGCAGGGCCCCGACCGGAACGCGGATGATGTTGGTCGATTCCGTCAACTCCGGGGACGGGGCGAAGTCGTGCGAAGTGGCTGGTACGGGTGCTGGTACGGGTGTGGGCCCGTGGCCGCAGGGCCTCCACCACATCTCCGCCGCTCCTCCGCCATGCCTTTTCTGCGCCTTTACCGCACCCACCCTCCGCAGAATGCGTCGATAACCCGTTCGCCTTGTCGCACGCCTGCTCTAGGATCCGTCCTGCCGAACACGTGACGCCTCCGCAGTCCCATCGCGGCAGGCCCCACGCGGCAACCACTCCTCCCGGTCATTCCGGGCTTTCCTCAGGGGGTACAACACTGTGCGCAAGCGCAGCCTCTGCACCGTGACCGCCTGCGCGGTCCTGCTCGGCGTCACCACCGCCGGACCTGCGGCGGCGGCCGGATCGGCCGCCTCCGTCGAGCACACCAGCGGGGCCGGTCTCACGGCCCACATCACGGCACCGCCGTCGGGCACGGCTCACGTCGCGGTACCGGTTCCCGTCACGGCCCACACCGCCGCGGCGTCGGCACCGGCGGCAGCACACACCGCGACCCGCGCCTCGGCGCAGACCGCCGCATCGGCGCCGGTCACCGTCTCCGCCTTCGGCGGGATGGCCGTCGACGGACCCTTGGACCGGGTCTTCGTCGGCGACAGCACCGCCGGCTCGGTCACCGCCGCCGACTACTCGGGCGACAGCCTCGCCACGGTCAGCGGCATCGCCGGGGTCTCCGACCTGGCCGTCTCCACGGACGGCACGACGCTGTACGCCGCCGAGCCCACCACCCACGACGTGGTGGTGCTCAACGCGAGCACCCTCGCCGTCGAGGCCACCTACCCGGTGGCGACCACCAAGGGCCCGACCCACCTCGCCTTCACCTCGGGCAAGCTCTGGTTCACCTACGGCGACCAGTGGTCCGGCAACCTCGGCTCCGTCGACCCCGCGGTGAACACCTCCGGCGGGGCCGGCGCGGTGACGCTCGGACAGATGCCGGCGGGCGTCGGTGCCGGGCTCTGGAACCCGGCGTTGACGAGCACCCAGCCGTCCGCACCGGGCGTGCTCGCGCTCGCCGAGACCGGCCTGTCCACGGACTCGATGGCGGTACTCGACGTCTCCAGTGGGACACCTCAGCTGACCGCCTGGTACCAGGGCGACTACTCGCTGAACTCCGGCATCAACGACATCAGCCTCGTGCCGGGAGCCTCGCAGGTGCTCGTCAACGGCACCCTGCTCGACGGCTACGCGAACGGCAAGTTCAGCAAGGTCGGCAGCTACCCGAACAACGCCTCTGTGGGGACCGCCTCCCCGGACGGGTACGTCGCCCAGTCGAGCGGCGCGACCGTCTACGTCTTCAAGGCCGGCTCGCAGACCCCGCTGCACACCTACCCGTCCAACGCGAGTGCCCTGGCCTGGGCGCCCGACGACTCACGCGTCTTCGCGCTGGCCGGCCAGAACACCGCCACGGGCACCGCGTACGGCCTCCAGGTCCTGACCGACCCGACCAAGGTCCTGCCGACGCTCACCGCCTCCGCGCCCGCGTCGGGCTCCGTCGGCAAGGCGTACACCGTCAGCGGCAAGCTGAGCTCGCAGCTGCCGATCCCGGCCGGCACCCAACTCTCCGTCACCCGCGTCGACCTGGCGCACCCCGCGGGGTACCTGACCGCGTTCAAGCCCGTGACCGCTGCGGACGGCAGCTGGCACTTCACCGACACGTCCAGCATCGGCGGACCGGTCACGTACCGGATCGGCTACGCGGGCGACAGCGAGCAGAGCGCGGTCAGCGCGTCGGCAACGATCAACATCGCCCGCAGCGCGACCACGGTGAGCATCTCCGCCAACAGCAGCGGCTACTCCTACGGCGGCTGGGCCCACGTCACCGCCCACCTGGGCAGGACCTGGAACGGCCGCACGGTCGAGATCGACGCCCTGCCGGTGGGTATGCCGCAGACGCTCGTCGCGCGCGGCACGGTGGACCGGTACGGCAACCTCTCCGCCTGGTACAAGGTGACCCGGAACACCCGCTTCTCCGCCTGGTTCGCCGGTGACTACTTCTACGGCACCGCGTGGGCGGGCCGATGGGTCAACGGCTACGCGGAGATCGCGGACGTGCTCGACAACGCGTACGGCAGCAACTCGTACGCGGGCTACAGGTTCCAGCTGTTCCACCAGGCGAAGCCGCCGGTGATGGGCATCGCCGTGGGTCCGAACAAGGCCGACCAGTGCATCACCCTGACCGGCCAGTGGTACTACTCGGGCGGCTGGCACATCCTCACCCCGCAGGGCTGCTTCACCCTCGGCAGCAACGGGGTGGTCTGGATCCAGCTGAACCTCACCGGCTTCCCGCTGGGCTCGCACTTCCGGATCGCCCCCGAGTACGGCGGCGACGGCATCAACGCGGCGACCTGGGGCAACTGGCTCTACTTCAGCATCACCAGCTGACGGCCCGTCCGTCACCGACTGCCTTACCCGCCCGCACCGCCGGTCCCCGACCCGGCGGTGCGGGCGGTCCTCATTCCCCGTGGGAACCTCGCTCACATCTGACGGAGCGTCAATACAGCACCGTCAGCCGACGGTCAGGCGGAACGGTCCGGCCAGGGCGGTGTAGCCGTTGTCGGCCAGGTAGTAGACGTCGTAGCTGCCCGCCCCGTTCAGCTTGCTGGTGGAGAGGGTGACAGCGCCGCTCTGGTTCGGGGCGTAGGCCCAGGTGAGCGAGGACTGCGCGCCCGGCTTCACCCCCGCCGGGTAGACGCCGATCCAGTTCTCCGCGCTCACCTGCGTGGCGGAGGGCAGCGAGTAGCGGAAGGTCACGTTGCCACCGTTGCTCACCGCGTTGAGATCGCCGGTCAGCGTCGGGGACTTCGCGGTCGAGGGTGCGAACGCGGCGTTCAGCGGGGTCGCGTACGTGTCGTTCGCGGTGAGGCCCGGCAGACCCAGGGCGCCCTCGATGGTGCGGGCGACGCTGTAGTGGTCGTAGTGGAGCGGGCTGGTGGTGCCGGCGGGCACAGTGCCCTGCGAGCCGACCGCGATGGTGGCGACGTGGTCGTAGCCCTCGTTCTCGCTCTCGTCCCAGGTGAGCAGGATCAGCGAACGCTGCTTGGTCCAGGCGGGCGAGGACATGATCGGCGCGAGCGTCTGCTGCAGCCAACCGTCCTGCGTCTTCAGGCTGGTGGCGTTTCCGTCGCCGGAGGACTCGCCGTCGTAGTAGTCGTCCGCAGCGATCCAGGAGAAGTTCGGCGTGGTCGCGGCCGACTTCAGGTCGGTGGACAGCTGCGTGGTGTCGAACAGGTGCGCCGCGCAGCGGGCCGCGTTGCCGCTGATGTCGGTGTAGTTGATGAACGGTGCGTCGTCGGGCTCGTAGTAGCTGTCCGCGCCGCCCTTGCTGGCGTTGCAGGGGGTGCCCATGCCCTGCTCGTACGCCTTCCAGGTCTTGCCGGCGGCCTCGATCGTGTCGCCCAGGTTCCGCTCGGGGGAGTTGATGTTCGGCCAGTAGGTGGCGCCCTTGGTGTAGGTGTCGCCGCCCGCGATGGCCAGATAGTTCTCGTCGCTGGGGTGGTAGACCGCGTGGGAGTCGGTCATCGTCGCACCCTTGGCCATCAGGCTGTGGATGAACGGCGTGTCCGCCGGGTCGTTCATGATCTCGGAGTAGTCCGTGTTCTCCATCATCACGGTGAACACGTGGTCGTAGCCCGGCACCTTCGAGACCGGCGGGGCCGGCGGCTTGGGAGCGGCGACCGGGGTGTCCAGGGTCAGCGCGAGGTTGTCCAGGTAGCCGGTCTCGTCGGAGGTGTCGAGGAACTGCACCTCGACCTGGATGTGCCGGGTGCCGACCGGCACGGATCCGGTGGTGCTGCGCGACAGGAACTTGCTCAACAGGCCCCGGTCGGTGGCGGAGACGGTAGGCAGCTTGGCGGCCGGGCCGACGGGGTTGCCGTTCGCGTCCTGGAAGTGCAGGCTCACCGCGACGTAGCCGCCGTAGACCGTCCAGCCGCCGAGCCAGCCGGACAGGTCGTAGTGCACGCCGCCGCCGTCGATCGCGGAGGCTGCGGAGGAGACGTCGACGTTCTGGCTCATCGAGCCGTCGCCGAAGTTGCCCGGCGCGAAGAAGGCCTTGCCTGGCGTGCTGCCGTCGCTCGGATAACCGAAGGACGCGACCGACTGGCACATCGCGTTGATGCCGCCGGACTGGACGGTCCAGCCGGGCACCGTGGTGGCCGCGCTCCAGTCGTTCGTGCAGAAGCCGCCGGCCTCCGCATCGCCGTTGACGATCAGGTTGCCGCTGGTCCTCGTCGCGGTCGCCGCCGTACTCCCCGCCGCCTGGGCGGGGGCCGGGGTGGCGACGATCAGCGTGCCGAGCAGGGCGAGCAGCCCGCCCAGGGCGCTCCGGCGCATACGCATGGTGTACCTCGTCCAGTCGTGAGGGTGGTGCCTGACGGGCGTCATGGACGGGACATAAGTACAGGCTGCCGCTGTCGACGGGAAGAATGTAGACCAAACTTGACCGGACAAGTTGCTGCAACTTTCCGCGACTTGATCAGACAAGTTCCTGCCCGTAAGCGGCATCAAAGCCGGCCCTACCGCAGTTCGCATCGCGCTCGTTCATCGATCCGACTCCGGAAGAGTCGCGCGCACGGCGCGCCGAAGAGGTCGATCGGGTCCCCGTCGACCTCGAACCGTCCGGCCGCGACCAGGTGCCGCATCGTCCCGTGCCAGAGCGGCAGGATCGGGAGTTCGGCGCAGACCGCAGCCTCGGCGTCCCGGTAGCGTCGCAGCCTCGTGACCGGATCGGCTGTGGCACGGGCCGCATCGATGAGCTCGTCGACGCGGGCGCTGCGGTAGCCGGCGTAGTTGCCACCGGCCTCGGCCGCGGCGGAGTGGAAGAGCGGAAAGAGCATGGTGTCCACGGACGGGTAGTCACTCACCCAGGTCGCCCGGAAGAGTGCGTCAGGCCGCTGCAACCAGCGCAGGTAGTCGGAGCGCGGCAGCGCGTCGACCTCCACCGTCCAATCGAGATGTGCCGCCAGCTGACGGGCGGCGGCGGCGACCCACTGGCCGTGTCCCCGGTCACCGTCGAGCACGATACGCACGGACCTCCGCTCGGCGCCGCACCCGGCCAGAATCCGACGCGAGGCTTCGGGATCGAACGGCAGCCCCGGCAGAGAGCTCTCGCTCCCTCCGGGGAGAAGTCTCGGCGGGATGACCGAAGCGGCCGGCAGCACTTCTCCTGCCCCCGCGATCTCGCACAACCGGCTCCGGTCGACCGCCATCGCCACCGCCCGGCGGACCAACGGGTCGTCGAAGGGGGCGTGTTGAACCGGGAACGCCAGATAGGTCAGCGAAGCACACCGGGTGACCCGGTACGCGTCCTGCGCGCGGCGGGCGTCCCCGGCACGGCCGTCGGCAACCTCCACGATGTCCACCCGGCCCGACTGCCAGGCCCGGTACGCGGCATCCGCGTCGTCGAGAACGTGGAACTCCACCCGCCGCGGCCCGCCCGCACCTCCCTCCGGGAAAGCCGAATTCGCGCCGTAGTAGCCGTCGAGGTGCTCCAGTACGAGCACCGCGTCCCCGGCGCCGGATCCCTCGGTGAAGCGATACGGCCCGGTTCCGACCGGGCTCCGACGGAACAGCCCTGGCCTGCCCTCGCACAGTTCCCGGGGCACCGCCGCGGTGATCGGATGGCTGAGAACCGCGGCGATCTCGTGGAACGGCCGGGACAGGGAGATCTCCAGCCGGTCGGCGGCGAGGGCCCGGACGCCGCTCAGGATCTCCGCACGGCCCGCGCGTACCTCGTCGAAACCGTCCACCAAGGAGAGGAGATAGGCGATCTGCGATCCGGTCGACGGCCGGACCGCCCGGGACAGCGAGTAGGCGTAGTCCGCTGCGGTGACCAGCCTCCCGTGGTGGAACCGGACGCCGGGCCGGAGCCGCAGAACGATCCGTCTCCCGTCAGGGGTGACCTCCCACGCTGCGGCCGCACCGGGCCGCAGCTCCCCGCTTCGGGGTTCGCAGGCCACGAGCGTGTCCGTCAGCAGTCCGAGGACGAGCGCTCCGTCGTGGTCGAAGCAGCTCGCCGGGTCGAGGGACTCCGGCGCGCCTATGCCGATCTTCAGGGTGCTTCTCGATGCTCTTGCCACCCTCACCGATCGAGCACCAGTTTTGTGACCGGCAACGAGGGGCAGCGCACCCGCGGCCCCGCGATCTCGCCCAGGGCGTCGATCGCGTCGAACTGACGCTCCGTCAATTCATTAGCCAGGGCCGCAAGCCGCTGACGTTTCAGAACCGCTCTAGACAAGGCGAACCCCCCGATGGTGTAACAGGCACATCCACCGTGCTCTGGAGCCCCTGGAATCCCATAGAGCCAAATCGGGGCTCATGGCCAGGCAGCCGGGGGGCACTGCTCCGCTTCACCGGCATCGCCCCAGCAACCGAGCCGTCGAAAGCCCCGACTGCTGAGCAGTCGGGGCTTTCGTATGCCCTGACGGGCGAGGGGGGATCGGCCCGCCGCAGGGCGGTCAGGGCCTGCGTTCACGACGCGCTTCCCTCAGCGGTCAGCCGGCTCGCGATACAGCTTGTGCTGGGCGGCCTGTGCCCGGGGGCGGAGTACCAGGAGGTCGACGTTCACGTGGGCGGGCCGGGTGACCGACCACGTGATGGTCTCGGCGACGTCCTCGGCGGAAAGCGGATCCGCAACCCCCGCGTAGACCGCGGCGGCCCGTTCCGCGTCGCCGCGGAAGCGGTTGAGGGCGAACTCCTCCGTCCGCACCAGACCGGGAGCGATCTCGATGACCCGGACCGGCGCCCCGCACAGCTCCAGGCGGAGCGTTCCGGCGACGGCGTGCGTGCCGTGCTTGGCGGCGGCATAACCGGCGCCGCCCTCGTAGGGAGTCAGGGCCGCAGTGGACGAGACGATGACGAGGGTGCCGTCACCACTCGCCCGTAGCGCGGGCAACAGCGCCTGACTGACGTTCAGCACGCCAACGACGTTGGCTTCGAACATCTCCCGCCAGTCCTCCGGGTCGGAGGTCTCGACGGGATCGGCCCCCAGCGCCCCGCCGGCGACATTGACCAGCACGTCGCAGCGGTCCAGCCGGGCGGCGAGCTCGGCTACCGCGACTTCGTCCGTGACATCCAGCGTGTGCGCCTCCGCGTGGTGACCGGCGAGGGTCAGCTCATCGGCCAGCGCCTCCAGCCGGTCCTTGCGCCTGGCAGCGAGGACCACCCGGTATCCGGCCGCCGCCAACGCGCGGGCGGTGGCAGCGCCGATACCACTGCTCGCACCGGTCACCACCGCGCACTTCACGACGCGACCGCCTTCGGGCCGCGGGGCATGATCACGGCGGAGACCAGCGCCGGCAGCGCGCCGATCAGCAGCATCACCACAGGCCAGGAGGACACCGACAGCAGGGCGGGGATCAGCAGCGGGGTCACGAAGGCACCGCCGAAGACCATGGTGTTCTCCAGGCCGAGCGCCGTTCCGGAACGCTCCGCGCCGGCCATGATCGCGATCTCGGCGTAGTGCACGCCGTGCCAGCCGCAGGCCAGGAAGCCCGACACCACCAGGAGCGTCGCGTCCACCCAGCTCGGCGCGGACTGGAAGACCGCTGTCCCGATGAACCCGGCGGTGATCAGCCAGCTGTACACCACCACCATCATCCGACGGCTGCGTCCGCCCCGGCGGTCGGTCCAACGGCCGCCCCAGACCCGGGACACGGCGCCCAGCACCTGAACCACGACCAGCAGCACCGCGATGGTGGAGAGCTGCAGGTGCTCGACGGTGTGCAGGAAGACGGAGCCGAAGGTCAGCACGGTGAACTGCGGCAGGTCGAGCAGGAACGCGGTCAGGGCGACGCGCCAGATGTCCCAGCGCTTGAGGGGGTTGGCCACGGTGGTGGCGGCCATGCCGCCGCTCGCCTTGGTCGTGGCCAGCGGCGGCTCGTCCAGCCAGATGATCACGGCGAGCAGGGCGAGCAGGGTGAACACCGTGAGGAAGCCGAAGACCCAGCGGAAGCCCGCGCCCAGCGCCAGCGGCGGGAGCACGGCGGCTCCGATCGCACCGCCCAGCGGCACGGCCGCCACCCGCAGGCTGATCGCGAACCCGCGCTTGTGCGGCGGGAACCAGCCCATCACGGCTCGCCCGGACGCTCCGTTGACGCAGCCGCCGAACGCGCCGGCGAGGAAGAGCACCGCCGCCAGGGCCACGTACGAGGGGACGGCCCCGCCGTTCGGCACCAGGAACACCGTGACCGCGGCCAGCGCCAGAACGGTGCCGGTCAGGCCGGTGATCAGCACCTTCCGCTCGCCGATCCGGTCCGACACGATTCCCCAGAACACGTCGGTGATGAAGATGCCGCAGGTGACCGCGGCCATGACCAGGCCCAGCTCGGCGGGGCTGAGCCGGTAGGCGTTCTGAAGCAGCGAGCCGGACGTGGGGATGCCCTGAAAGGCTGCGCTGAAGGCCGCCTGGGCTCCGATCCCGACCCCGAGGATGCCCCATTTGTAGCGGGCGGAGTGCGTGCGCCCGGAGCGGCCGGTGATGATGTCGGGCGGTGCGGCGGTGGCTGAGCTCGTGACCGCAGCGGCGGACGAGGATGAGGTGGACGTGGACACGACGTCATCTCCTGGTGGTGCGTCAACGGGAAGGGGAGGGGCAGAGCGGCCGGCCCGGAACGTGACGGGCCGGCCGCCCTTCCCAGGTCACGCCGCCGGCGTGGACAGCGGGGCGCCGTCGAGGGCGAGTGCGGTGTCGGGCAGCTCGCCCTGACGCAGCGGCAGGGTGCGCTTCTCGCGGATCACGAGCATCTTGCAACCCTTCGGGCTGGAGACGCGGTGGATGCTGTCCGGGTGCTCGACGACGAGCGTCCCCGGCTGGTACCGGTCGCCGTTGTCGTTGACGAGCTCGCCGTCGAGGATGAAGAGCAGCTCGAAGCCGAGGTGGCGGTGGAGGTCGCCGTGTGCACCGGGCCGGAAGTGGGCTATGTACGCTTCGGCGCCGTCCGGTCCCGTGTCGTCGCCGGTGTAGAGCCAGCGGACGTCCACGGCCTCCCGGCCGGGCTGGACGTAGGGGCGCCACTCGACCTGGCCGTTGACCAGGCCCTCGCCGAGGAGGTCGGTCATCACCTCGACGCGGCGCGGCTGCGGGATGTACTCGAGTTCCGACATGACTGTCTGGTCCCTTTCGTGGATGCGGGTAGGTGCGACGGGCTCCGGGGGGCTGCCCGAAGCGCGCGAGAGCGTGGCGGGTGACCGCCCGGAGGGCGTCAGGCGAAGGACGTCAGGCGAAGGACGTCAACTGGCTTGTGTCACAGGCCCGGAGCGGACTGGAGGACGCCGCCGAGCAGGTCGTCCGAGTGCCACTCGGTGGTCTCGACGTCGGTGGCGTCGGTGGCGTCGGCCCGGGAGGTCGCCCGCCCGGCCCTGCGGGCCTCCTCGGCGGCGCGGAGTTCCGCACGGCGGATCTTCCCCGACGTGGTCTTGGGGAGGTCCGCGAACTCGACGGAGGCGATCCGCTGGTGCGGAGCGAGCTCCTCGGCCGCGAACTCCAGCAGGGAGAGCGCCGTCGTCCGGTCCGGGCTGGCATCCGCCGCGAGTGCCACGTACGCCTTGGGGACGAACATCCCCACCGGGTGGGACACCGGGATGACGGCCGCCTCGGCGACCAGCGGGTGCCGCAGCAGCACGCTCTCCAGCTCGAACGGCGAGATGCGGTGGTCGAAGGACTTGAAGACGTCGTCGCGGCGTCCCACGTAGGTGAGGTAGCCGTCGCTGTCGCGGTGGGCGATGTCACCTGTGTGGTAGTAGCCGTCCGCGAAGACGGCCGCCGTCTTGGCCGGATCGCCGAGGTACTCGGTCATCACCCCGGCCGGAGCCCGGGAGAGGTCGATGCAGATCTCCCCCTCGTCCGCGGGACGCTTGGTCTTGGGGTCGATGAGCAGGATCGGGTAGCCGGGCAGCGGCTTGCCCATCGCCCCGGGGCGGACGGGGAGCCCGGCGGTGTTGCCGACGAGCGCCGTGACCTCGGTCTGCCCGTAGCCGTCACGCACCGTCAGGCCCCAGGCGGCACGCACCCGCTCGATGACCTCCGGGTTGAGCGGCTCGCCCACGGAGGAGAGTTCGCGGAGCGCGGACGGGCGGCGGCCGAGGTCGTGCTGGACCAGGGTGCGCCAGGCGGTCGGCGGCGCGCAGAGGCTGGTCGCCCGCTCCTTGTCCAGGATCCCCGGCAGACGGTGCGGTTCGCCGGGCGGCAGATTCACCGCCAGGACGGTGGCCTCGGCGTTGAAGGGGCCGAAGAAGCTGGACCAGGCGTGCTTGGCCCAGCCCGGCGCGGAGATGTTGGCGTGCACGTCACCGGGGACCAACCCGTTCCAGTACATCCCGGACAGGTGTCCGATCGGGTAGGAAGCGTGGGTGTGGGCGGCCATCTTGGGCGCGGAGGTGGTGCCCGAAGTGAAGTACACGAAGAGCGGGTCGCCGGCCAGGGTGTCGCCGTCGGGTACGAAGCCCGCGGGGGCGGCGTTGGAGTCCTGGTAGCAGTGCCAGCCCGGCAGGCGGTCGCCGGTGGCTATCCGCACCAGGTGCGGCGGCGCCGGTTCGAACCGGTCGGTGAGATGCTCCTCGGTGATGACGTGGGTGACCTGACCGCGCGTCAGACGGTCCGCCAGGTCGGCGCCGGAGATCGAGGTGTAGGTGGGTATGACGACGGCGCCCAGCTTCATCGCGGCCAGGACCGACTCCCAGACCGCGAGTTGGTTGTCCAGCATGAGCAGGATCCGGTCGCCTCGCCGGGTGCCCAGTGCCCGGAGCCAGTTGGCGACCCGGTTGGAGCGCTCGGCGAGTTCGGCGTAACTGACGCCGGTCGCCACGGGCACACCACCGGTGGTGTGCCCGGAGAAGGCGTCGACGAGGCGGACCGCGGTGCGGGTGTTGCCGACGGCGACCTGGTCGAACCAGTCCAGCGCCCAGTTGAAGCGGCTCGGGCGGGGCCAGTCGAAGCGCGCCACGGCGGCGTCGTGGTCCTCGCGCAGCTCCAGGAGGAGGTCGCGGGCGGCCATGAACTCGCGGGTCGCGTCGGGATTGTGACCGATCATGGTCATTCGCTCCGGGTGGCTCGGACGGCCGCCTGGAGACCGGGCAGGCGGGTGGCGGGCAGGTTGTGGTGGAGCTGCGTGTGTCCGGGCCGGCGGGGCTCGGCGAGCAGGTCGGCGGCGATGGCGTCCGCGTCGCTGTGGAAGGCGACCATCGGTCCGGGGCGGCCGTTTCCGATCTGGGTGAACCAGCGCAGTTCCTCGGTAGGGATGCCCAGCGCGTAGAGGCCTGGCGCAGGCCGGCCGGCCGCGTCGACGACGCGGAACGGCTTGCCGGTGACAGCCAGTGCCCCGGTGGTGAACCGGGCGCCGTCGCGAGGGCTGATGTTCACGTGCGGTGAGGCGAGGCTGTCGGCGACGAGCTGACGCATCAGCGGGGACGCGTCAGCGGTAAGGCTCGCCGGCGGGATCCGGGCGTCGATGAGCACCCGCGCGGTTGTCGCGGACTGCTGGACCCGGGGTGACGAGAGCACGAACTGCCCCGCGTCCTCGTCGGTTTCGATGCGCAGGTCGGGCCCGGCCACGGTGAGCACCCCGGCCTCGATCAGCGCGACGGTCTGCCGGATGCGCACGGACGGGGGCCCCGCCGAGACCATGGTGTTGATGGGGTTGAACCAGCGCAGGAACTCGTCGCGCTGCGACTCGGGGTGCAGGCTGGAGAACTCCACGGCCTCCCGCATGACGCCGCGGGTGTCGCGCAGGATGTCCAGCGCTGCCTTCAGCGGCCCGTCGACATTGCCCGCCTCGGCCTCGGCGGCGTCGCTGCGCAGCACCGCCAGCAGCCGCTCGTGGAAGGCATCCGGTCCGGTGAACTCCTCGCCGCTGAACGGTCTGGCCATTGCCTCCAGGTCGATCGGCGGCACATCGGACAGCCCGGTGTCGGCGAGCAGCTTGCCCAGCTCGCCCGGGTCGTCCGCAACACCCTGGTAGCGGGCGGTGAAGGCCTGCGCGGCCGTCTCGCCGTCGCGACGGCTGATGTGCGTGCGGTAGTAGACGTGCTCCACCTCACGCAGCACCAACGGCAACACGTGCTGACGGAACCTCAGTTGGAGGGTCCCCGCCTCAGCCATGGCGTCGGCACGGGCCTGCGCCACCGCCTCCGAGCTGAAGAAGAGCGGCGTGTAGCGGTAGTGGGCGTCCTTCTGGTTGCGGCCGCGGGCCAGCAGCGGAAGTCCGCTGCGCGACCCGGCCACCAGGTGCGGCTCCTTCCCCGAGGGGTGGTAGACGAGCTGTCCGTCCGGCGTCTGCTCGTAGCGCCCGCCGCGTCCCAGCGTGAGCAGGGCCGCCACGTCGTAGAAGGTGAGGCCGAGACCGAGGACGGCGACCTGCTGGCCCGCCTCGATGAAGTCCAGATCCATGTCGGCCGCGGAGTCACCCCGCAGATAGCGGACACCCCGGTGGCGAGAGGCGAAGTCGAGCAGGTCGCGGTCGAGCGCGCCTGCCTTGGTACGGGGGTGGCCGGTGGCCAGGACCACCCTGTCGGCGCGGACCGGTCGGCCGCCGACGGACAGGACGTACCCGCCGTCCTCCCCGCGCCGGACGGCACCGACCCGGCCCTGCACGGCCTCGACGGTGACCTGCGCCGGCAGGTTCGCGGTGATGTGGCGAAAGACGTCGCGCAGGTAGCGGCCGTACACGCGGCGCGGCGCATAGGTGTTGGACGACGGCTCCGCGTCGTCCAGGGACTCGTACCGGCCCTGCGCATACTCCTCGCACAGCCACGCGTGGAGCGAGGGGCCGGCCCCGGCCCGCCAGGGCCCTCCGTCCGGCTCGCCCGAGTAGAGGCTGACCTCCCCGGCGGCGGTGTTCATCAACAGCCATAGGGGCTGATCCGTACGCCAGATCCGGCCGGCGCCCGGCTCTCCCGGGTCGATGGTGCGGATCCGAACCGGGCGGGACTCCCCCGCAGCGGCCAGGCGTGCGATCAACCGCTCCAGCACGGACAAGCCGCGCGGCCCCATCCCGACGATCGCCACTTCCAGATGCTCGTGAGACATCGATGCCACTCCTTCCTTACCCGTTGCTCCGAACTGAACGCTCAAAATAATACCTTCGCAAAGGTATATTTCGAGAGCCCACGGAGTGACGTGCGCCACATCCAGTGGCACACGTCTGCCGCATCAACTCCGGCGCAGCACCACCGCCAGCACCTCGTCCACGCGCTCCCGGATGTCCTGACGGTCATTCAGAACCCAGGAGATGTGCTGCGCGCCGAAGAACGCGGAGACCAGGACCCGAGAGAGCACCTCCGGCGCGATCTCGGACGTGACCTCCCCGTCACGCTGCGCCTGCACCAGCAGGGCGGTGAGCATCTCGCCGTAGTCCACATACGGGGTGGGCAGCGCGGCGTCGATGAACGCCCGCTCGATCTGGAGCCGCGCACCGGCCCGGGTCACGATGTCGTCCGCGAACGCGACGGCGGTGCGGGTCAGCAGTTCCGTCACGGTGTCGCGCGCGGAGAGTCCAAGGCTCGTCACCTCCTGGGCCATGCGCGGCAGTCGGCGATAGAACGCGTCGGCCACCGCGAGAGCCAGCCCCTCCTTGTTGGCGAAATGGAAGTAGACGGCCCCCTTCGTCACTCCCGCCAACTGCGCCACGTCGAGCACGGTGACACTGGGGAAGCCCTTGTCGGCGAACGCCTGGGCGGCGGCGTTGAGCACGGCCTCGCGCGTGCGCAGCGCGCGTTCCTGCTTGAGTGCGTCCCCCTTCGCGTTGGTTGTCGCGCGGCTCCCCCGGTCCGGTCCGATGTCAGCAGTCGGCGTCACGTTTCCTCCTGGCACTGTTCTTGCTTGCAATATACCTTCTCGTAGGTATATTTTCCTTCTGCACCGCCTGCGATTCGAATGCTCGTTCGTAAGCTCGTGCCCATTTCAGGGGGATTTATACCATGCGCTCCAACGTGAATGGACAGACCCTAGTCGACACCGGCCGCCTGCTCGGGGTCAGCGAGTCGGGAGTCGACCCGAGACTCACGTTTCTCAGGCCGGTCCCGCGGCACCTGGTCCACCGGGCGGCGGTGGCGGAGGTGTTCCTCACCGACGCAGTGAAGGTGTCCGACGACCACTTCCTCGTCGCCGCCCAGTGGCCGCGCGACCACGCCCTGTACGCCCCGGACCCCGGCGGGCAGAGCGATCCACTGCTCTTCGCCGAGACGATCCGGCAGACGATCGTGTACCTCGCACACGAGTACCACGAGGTTCCGATCGGCCATCGGTTCATCGGACGCGACCTCAACTTCGAGATCACCGAGCCGGAACTGCTGCGCGTCGCGGGCGCCCCGCTGCCACTCGTCCTCGAGGCCACGTGGAGCTGGACCGACGGGCACCAGCCGAAGCGGCACGGCATGCGCCTGGACGCAGTCCTGACCGTGGGCGGCCTGCCCTGCGGCCACGGCTCACTCTCCGTCGTAGCGGTGGACGATCGCCGCTACGGCATGCTGCGGCGCCGGTCCGGCCGCACCGCCGAACTCCCCTCGCCCAGCGCCCGCGAGGGAGCCCGGCGCCTTCCCGCCCGCGAGGTGGGCAGGCTGCGGGACAAGGACAGCGTGCTGGAACGGACGCCCGACGGCGCATGGCTGCTCGACGCGGATCCCGACCACGCCATCCTCTTCGACCACGCGACCGACCACATCCCGCTGATGGTCCTGCTGGAAGGCTTCCGGCAGCTCGGTCACGCGCTCTTCGACTCCGCACGCGGCCCGTTCGATCCCGACCGTGGCCCGTTCGATGCGGCACGCGGTCCGTTCCATCCCGACCGTGGCCCGTTCGATGCCGGCCCTGGCCCGTTCGACGCCGACCGCGGCCCCGGCGCACTGACCGCGGTCCGAACCGACTGCCTGGCATTCGCCGAACTCGACGAGCCGATCGAGCTGGTGGCGCACCCGCACACGCAGGCAGCTCACGGCCCGCACGCAGCCGTGGTCAACAGCCTGCTGATCGAGGCCCGTCAGGACGACCGCGTCATCGCCTCCGCGACCGCCGAGTGGATCCGGTCCGCCGCATCCGGACGCGCGGTCGACTCCCCCTCCCTGTTGGCGAGCTGAGCCGGAGCACCACCGGCCTGACACCGCCTCAAACGATTGACGTGCTCCGCGCCGGAGCCGTCAGCGGTGCCCCCACGTCACGTCGCCGCCTCCGCCAACAGCAGCAGAACGCCCTGGATGCGGAGGAGCCGGTCGGGCAGATCCTCGACCGTGGAGCCCAGCCCCGGGCCGCAGAAGCCGAAAAGCAGAGCGAGAGCCAGATCGGCCACCGCCTCTGTGTCCGCGGCCCATCGGGGCTGGCCCTCCGGGCCCGCCACCTCGCAGACGGCCCGCACACCCTGCCGCACCGTCGCGACAACCATCGGCTCGCTGTCCGCGGCCCGGGCCTCCTCCAGGCAGAGCCGCAGGCCGGCCCTGAAGCGCACGTCCACGGCGATCCGCTCCCCGAACGCGCCGAACAACCGGCCCAGCGCGGTCGACACGGGCTGTCCCGGCGGAGCCTGGGCCACCAGGGCTGCGGCCACCTCGTCCACATAGTCGATCAGCACGTCAGCGAGCTGTCGCTTGGAGGCGAAGTGCCCATACAGGGCTCCCTTGGTCAGACCGGCCTGCTCGACGATCTGCTCCAGGACGGCTGCCGCGAAACCGTAGCGGTAGAACTCCACCGCGGCGGCAGCCAGGATCCGGTCGTGGCTACGCCGGGAACGATCCTGCTTCACAACGTCCTCCCTTCCACAGAGCAATCGTTGCGAATGAAACATACCGCCATGAACGAATTTTATGTACATCCACAACAGGACCCGACTCACAGGGAGCATTCCGTGCCATCCGCCAGTGTGACCGCCCTGGGGCAGGCCGCCGCAACAGCCGCTCTGCACGCCCCAGCGGCGGACCGGGACCGCATACTTCACCCCGACACCGTCGCGGCCGTCACCACCGCGGGCTTCCCCGGGCATTTCGTCCCACACCGCTGGGGAGGCCGAGCGGGAGGTTACGCCGAGCTCCTGACCCAGGTCGCGGCGCTGGCCGACGACTGCGCCTCGGCGGCCTGGTGCGCCGGTCTCTGGGCAACACACGGCCGCTACGCCGCCCTCATGCCCGAGAAATGCCAGGAGGAGATCTGGGGCGCAGGCCCCGACGTACGGATCTCAGCCGCTCTGATGCCGCCCAGCGGAAGCGCCACCGCCACGGCCGAGGGCTGGTCACTGCGCGGCGAGTGGCACTGCGTCAGCGGAGTCGAGCACGCGCAGTGGGTACTGCTCGCGGCACCCGTCCACGCCGAGGATGTCCGCGGCGGGGATGTCGACGGCGAGCAACCCCGCGGTCTCAGCGGCGACGTGACAGTGCGCGTCTTCGCCGTGCCGACCGAGCTGCTACGCATCCAGGACACCTGGCACAGCACCGGACTGCGTGGAACGGGCAGCCACAGCGTCGTCCTCCCCGAGGTCGACCTGCCCCACTACCGCAGCGCACCGCTCACGACACTGCTCGGCGGGACGAGCGGGCCAGGCCTTTCGCGCTGCCACTCCGCGCCGGCGATGCTCGGCGGACCACTGCTCCTCGCGGCTCCCGCCCTCGGCGCCGCCCGACACGCCCTGCACGCGTGGATGACCTGGGCCAGCACCTCGCGGGCCCAGACCGCGGCCCAGACCGCAGGTCAGACTGCGGCTCAGACCGCGGGTCCGGCGGCCGAGACGCTGGCCCGTTCCTCGACCGAGATCGAGGCCGCCGCGCTGCTGCTGGAACGCGCGGCGGACCGGGCCGATGTCGAGCACCCGACTCCCGCCACGGTCGCGAGGAACCGCAAGGACGCCGCCTTCGCGAGCGACCTTCTGGTGACGGCGGTCGAGCGGTTGCTCCGCACCGGCGGCGCACACGTCCGCGACAACACCGGTGTGCTGCAACGCTGCTGGCGCGACGTGCACACGGTCACCGCCCACGGCGCGCTCCGGCTGGACACCGCCGCCGAGAGCTATGCGTCGACGGTCCTCATACCGGAAGCAGACGAGATGACCCTGACCTCGACCGTGGAGCCGGCATGAACACCCCGCGGCCCTACCTCGTCTTCGCGGACGTCGACGAGACCCTGATCCGCCCGAAGAGCCTCATCGACTTCCTCCCCTACTACTTCGCAGGGCGCCATGGCAGCACGGGCGCCGAGCGCGCCGACACCGTACTGCGGCACCTCGCGGCCCGCATCGCCGCGGGCGAGCCCCGAGCCGCGCTCAACCGCACCTACTACCGCACGTGGCGCGGGGAGACGGCCACCGCCCTGCACACCTGGGGTCGCCGCTGGTACGCCGAACAGACACGAGGTGGAGACCTCTTCATCCCCGCGACCCTGCAGGCCCTGCGTCGCCATCGGGAGCAGGGCGCGACCGTGGTCCTGGTCTCGGGTTCCTTCCCTCCGCTGCTGTCTCCCGTGGCGAAGGCGATCGGCGCGGCCCACACACTGTGCACCCGACCCGCCATCCAGCACGGCCGACTGACCGGCGAGATCACCGGCCCCCCGATGATCGGTGAGGCGAAGCGCGCCGCCGTCCGCCGCATCCTCGCCGAGCACCCCGACGTCGCCCCGACCGACTGCTACGCCTACGGCGACCACCCGTCCGACCTCCCCATGCTCGAGGAGGTCGGCCACGCGGTGATCGTAGGTCAGAACCCCCACCTCCACCGAGCCCTGCCAACTGCGGCACACCTGCCCACCGACTGACACTCCGTTCGGCCGGGGCGGGTCGGGGTCAGGTTCGGGGTCGGGATCGGGGTCGGGATCGGGATCGGGGTGGGCAACGGTTCACGCTGAGACGCTACGAGGTACTGAGCAGTCCTGCGATCTCCGCCGGCGCCCACGCGCCGACCGCGCCTGGACGGCTTGCCAGATAGTCGGCGATCTGCGCGGTGTCCCATCCGTGAGACTCCCGCAGCCCGGAGGCGAAGTTGAGGAGATAGGCAGCAGACGGCTTGTTGAGTGAGGCTTCGGACCTCCGCCATGCCGCTGTGAAAGTCAGTACGGGGTAGCCGTCCACCAGACCAGGGCAGACCAACGTCTCATATCGCCCCTCCCCCATCGTTGCCCGACCGACGGCGAGCACGTCGCCGAGGTCGAGATCCGCCCCGGGTTCCCGGTACATCTCCTGCGCGGCGATGTCAGAGAACTGCGAGACCGTCACGAGGTACGCCCGTGCCGGCATTTCCCCGGGATCGAGCGGGTCATAGAACCCCATACCTCCCGTCCACGCCCCTGACTCCAAAGCAAAATAGAGCTGACCAGGCAGTATGACGGGGATCATCTGCTGCGGCGGTCGCGGATCACGGCATCCCGGGTAGGTACGTGCACCGCCCGGAGGTCGGCCACCCGCAAGGTAGAAGTTGAGGCGGTCGAAGTGCATGTTGGAGCCATAGGCCGCGTACCACACCTGATCCGTGGTCGCGGTGCGTGTGGAGAGGCTCTCCGGTCTACGGGGGATGGTCACGGCTTCCAGTCTGGTCAGTCGACACGTCGTACCGGATCACTTCGACTACTCAGCGGGACGTCGGTAGCTCGTTGAGCGGCCCCTTCCCCCAAGTTGCTCTGTGCAGGCCGCCTCCAGACGGTGTCTGAGCTGTGGTTCTCCGCTTCCGCGCGCGAACTGGAAAGCCGATCCGCCGCTGGGCCCTCGATGGGATCATGTGACGCTTTTCGGCGCTGGAGCCAAGTAGAGACGTAGGCAGTCACTCGTTCGACCCAAGGAGCGTCCGTGCCCACGGAGCACCCAATAGCCCCACCCGTGGCAGACCCATCCGGGTTCGCCGAGTTCTACCAGCAGAACTTCGCCACGGTCCTCGGCTTCGTCACCCGGCGTACCGACAGCGTGCATCTGGCAGCCGACCTGACCGCCGACATCTTCATGACCGCGCTGGAACAGGTGGACAGCTACGACGCCCGGCGGGGCACGCCCGCGGCCTGGCTGTACGGCATCGCCCGCAACGTCCTGGCCACACACTTCCGTGGCAGCGCCCGAGAGCGGCGCGCTGTCTCCCAGATCGCCGGCCACCGGATGCTCGACGAGCAGGACGTCGCCGCGATCGAGGCCCGCATCGACGCGGCCCGCACCGCTCGGCGGTTGACCGGGCTCCACGCGGCGTTGTCCGAACCGCTGCGCGCCGTGCTGGACCTGGTCGCGGTCGACGGGCTGACCATCCGTGAAGCCGCCCAGACGCTGGGGATCAGCGCCGCCAGCGCACGGATGCGCCTGCACCGGGCCCGCAAGGCTCTGAAGAGCGTCACTCCGCAGACCAATCCATCTCTGAACACCCTTCTGGAGGCCGCCTCGTGAACACCCCCGTGGACACTCCCGTGAACTTCCAGCAGCGACTCGGGGACGAGCTGACCGCCCGAGCCGCAGCCCGACCCGTCCTCTCACTGACGCCCGTCCGGCAGCGCCACACCAGGCGTATCGCGGTCACCTCGCTCGGGTTGGCCGCCGCCGTCACCGCCGCCGTCCTGGGAACCCACGCCGTCGGCAGCCCCGCCACCCCCCAGGCAGCACCAGCTCCCTCCTCGGCCGGGAACAGCAACTCCACGCCCGTCTTCAGCGATGTCGGCTACACCGTGACGGTCCGCCCCGGCCACATCGTCGCCCTAGAGATCATCGGCACGAAACTCGCCGGGCTCCAGGCGGCGCTGCACCGAACGGGGTTGCCCGCCGTCGTACTGTCCCCCTCGGCCACCTGCCCCACCAAGGTCACCCCGGTCGACAGCAGCCACCTCGGCCAGGTGATGTCCTTGGACCCGAAGAACGGCCGCGTCGCCCTGCTCGACCCCGGCGCGGTCCCGCACGGCGACACCCTGCTGGTCGTCGACGAAGCCCCGCCAGGCGCACTCCACAAGTCCGTCGGGAGCCTGGCCGTCATGCTGACCAACCCGGCCCCGACCTGCTTCCCCTCCTCACAGGTCGACATCGGCGGGGGCTGATCGCACGTTCCGGCAGGCTCCGCACGCGCAGACCGATGAAGGGGTTCGCGCGGCCCATGGCGGACAACGCTGAGGGCAACCGCAACCCCGGAAAACGACGAGGACCCGGATGCAGAAGCATCCGGGTCCTCATCTGCCCTGGTGGGCGGGTGCGGAGGATACGAGATTCGAACTCGTGAGGGGTTACCCCCAACACGCTTTCCAACTGTTCGTCCGGGGGTTCAGCTGAGTACGCCACCGTCCCGACCTGCGGAGAAGTGCCCAGACGAGGGCTGGCCGGACACTCGCGGACGGAGGTGAATGCAACTGGAACTGCAACTGGCCGACATCCCCACCCGGGCCCCAACGCGTCGGGGCGATCAGGGCGAAACGAGCTACTTGCTGTAGTGGTAGCGGCAGGCGATGACGCACACCGTGTCGGCCTGCTCGTCTAGGACGTAGACCAGGCGGTGTTCCTGGTCGATTCGGCGGGACCAGGCCCCGGCGAGTTCGTGGCGCAGGGGTTCGGGTTTGCCGATGCCCTCGCGGCCGTTGCGGCGGATGTCGTCGATGAGTTGGTTGATGCGTTTGAGGAGGCGGCGGTCGTTCGCCTGCCAGTACAGGTAGTCGGTCCAGCCACCGTCGGTGAACTGGATCTTCATGCGGACTGCTCGGTGGCGTCCTCGGGGTCGATCAGTTCGCGGTTCTGGGTGCGACCTTCCTGGTAGTCCCGAAGGGACTGACGCAGATGGTCGGCGTTGGCGGGGGAGCGCAAGAGGTAGTCGGTCTCGCGGAGCGACGCGTAATCGGCCAGGGAGACGACGACCAGCGGCTCATGGCCGGCCCGGGTGATGACAAGTTCCTCGGCGTCGTTCTCGACAGAGTCGAGCGCGGCAGCGAGATTGCTGCGGAGCTCAGTCGCACTCATCGTCTTCATAGCGTACAGAATAGCGTACGTTCGTTGCCTGAGCTAGGAGGCGAGCCGCCTCGTGGCGTCGAGCCAGGGCTGGGGCTCGGGTGCATCCTCGGCCATCCTGACCTCCTCCTCTCACCAGCCAGTGCCGTCGAGCCAGGAATTCAGCCACTGTGCGAGTGACGGCGAGTCGGTGAACCAAGCCTCCGCCCAGTCTTCGGGGTCGGCGTTCGGCTCGAAGAGCAGGACCGGAGCATCTGGGTCCAGGCAGTCCACCGCGGCGTACATGCCGCAGCCCCAGTCCAGGATCGGCAGGACGCCGTGGGGCCAGTATTCGCAAGGGCCGTACCCGGCAACCGCTGTCCGGCTCTCGCCGACCAGGGGCAGCAGCAGGTACTCGGGACCGAAGCCGCCGTTGGCCACCTCCTGGTACAGCCGGACCAGCAATCGCGGTAGCGGGAAGCCGAGTTCGCGCTCCGCTGCGGCGACCTCTCACTCGCCGACCCGAGCGGGGAGCTCGCCCCTCTCTTGGAACGCGCGTTCGCGGACGCGAGCGACGATGTCCGAGGTGGCGCTCATGCCGACGACTCCCGCGTCGTGCTGATCGTCTATGCCTGTCATGGCCTGGAACATAGCGAAGGCCGCTGACGGCGTGACCTGTGGCTGCGGCGCCGTCGATTGAGACTGCAACTGAGACGAAAAAGCAGAGGGCCCGCGCCGCCGAAGCGGTGCGGGCCCTCTGACCTGCGGAGGATACGAGATTCGAACTCGTGAGGGGTTGCCCCCAACACGCTTTCCAACTGTTCGTCCGAGGGTCCGGACGGGTTCGCCACCGTCCTGGCCTGCGGCGCAGCAGTTGATACCGGAGGCCTTGGACAACCGTGAACGAGGCCGAATGCAACCCAAACTGCAACCCTCCCGCAGGTCAGCCGACGGGTGTCCATCGCTTGATCACGACCGGCTCGGTGTGGGGAGCGGGCCAGATCTGGAGGAGAACCTACTCGATGGCATCCGGCGCGTCGGTGCCTTGCTCACCCGGCTGGCGGACATTGGCGAGGGTTCGTACGCGAGGCGCGGACGCGCACGAAGCCCTTGGGACCTCGAAGCACACGGCATCCGGCAAGTAGTCGGTGTAGCGATCGATCCCAGTGGCTGTCCAACGTGGCGTACAGTGATGCCACGGCCGCGGCGACGGCCGCGGCTGTGCGTTGTGTCCCGTGCCCATGGCGCCTGATACAGCTGAAAGTTGAGTCATCGCGATCACCTCGGTCCACCGTGCTCGCGAGCATGCACCGGGGCACGGGCGGCGCATGCCAGAGAGAAGCACGATGCCTGGGCACACTTACGGCAACGCTATGCCGCCGCAGCTCCAGTCGCCCGCGATCGAGTGCGCTGTAGAAACGGTCGGCTATCTGCGTGAGGTTCTGCAGTACACGGCTCCCCGGTTCGCGAACCACGGGTGGGCGCGTATGTGCATGTACCGCGTGGCCGACGCGATGGACACGATCGGCCGCTTCGTCGATGAGATCGCAGTCGAGTTGGAGCGTGTCGGGGCGGAACGACGGACTATCCGTCGTCTACTGAAGGCCGACGGGGAGCACCTCCGGACGGCACATCCCACTCCGGTCGCCGGACTGCGGCTCACGAAGCGGGGACTTCGCGTGATGCCGGAGTGGCTCGTTCACAAGGTCTGGGAGTCCCTGGCCTTCGTCATGCTGCGGCTTCCAGTGATGCTGCGGTCCAGCGTGCAGCCGCGAAACGCGCTCTGGCCGGGCCGGTGCCTGAGTCCGATGATTGAATCGATGGACCGGCTGGGTCAGCTCGCCAACCTGTTCGCGACCGTCCACGTCGATGTACTGGACGAGCACATGCTCGCGCGGTATCAGCAACTCTTCCAGCAGCGGCCCCGTGTGAACATGCCGTCGCCGGAGGGCCACCGAGCCCTGCGCCTGGGGGGTTGGGGCAACTCGATGGTCGGGCCCGAGCATTACGAGGTGCGGCTTCTCGTACTGCTGGCCATGCTTAACGAGCGGCACGACCAGAAGTGGTGGATGGGAGGAAACGGGGAGTTGCACCCCCAGGTGCGGAATGCTGCCGTCGGCACCCTCAATGCGGTGGAGATCGAGCTGGAGATGGGCGACGCCTCACCCCGACACCGTCTCACCGATGGCGAATGGGCCTACGCTCAAGCGATCTCGGCAGCTCTGCGAGGCCGGCTTGCGCTCGCCGTCCCAAGTTGCGACGAACCCCTGGTCAGCGTCGTCCGTAACTTGTTCGATCGTGCCCCCGCCGGGATTCACCTGTGACCGGCCCCGCGGCCGCGGCGAGGCTTGTGTGCCTGCTCGTGGCGGTCCTGCTCTCGGTTGTGGCCGGAATGTTGGTGTTCATCCTACGCATCCGACTGGGGACACGGGCAACCGAGGCGGCATTGTGGGCCGGGTCCGCATTCGGCGGGAGCATGTTGGTCGCGATCGGTGCGCTGGCGTTCGCGTTCGGCGCGTAACCGGGAGACAGGTGCCGCCAAGGTTCACCCGAAAACGACGAGGGCCCGGACCATTGAACGATCCGGGCCTTCGATCGTGGCGAAGGATACGAGATTCGAACTCATGAGGGGTTTCCCCCAACACGCTTTCCAATTTCCCTCGAACGCTGTCCGCTGGGGCTCAGACCCATTCTGACCTGGTGCGGAGCGGGTGTTTGGGAAGCGACTGAACCCCGCTGGACGGGTGTGAATGAGACCAGAGACCAGGATCCGACCGCTCAGCAGGCGGCCCACACGGACAACCTGCGGGTTATCCAGGATTCGTCGTCGGCCGTGCGGGCCCTGCCGCAGTACGCGAGCGGCTCGGCGATCCGTCGGCGGGCCCGGAAGGACGTCGAGGTCGGGCGACGGCTGCCGGAGTTGGGCGGTTCGTTCCGGAGGCGGACGGAACCGAGGGCGTCGGCCGGGCGGGCGCGGCCGACGCGGTGGCGGCCAGGTCGTTGAGAGTCGCGTTGACGACCGGCCAGCACATGTCGACCGTGTCGCGATTGGGGCCGTGCCCGGTTCGCCGCTCCGCTGCTGGGTGCACCAGGTTGCGGTAGTGGCGCACGAGTTCCGACGCGAGCTTGGCGTCGTGCTCGATCCAGCCATTGTTGTGTGCGAGATCCACGAGATCCTTCAACCCCATGTCCTCCGGGCGCCTTCGGAGCGTTTGGGCGACGGCGCGTACTTGGGCGACGTGCACAAGCACACCCTCCAGGAGACTGCCCAGCATGATTACGGCTGCCGTGTACGCCCCGTTCTCGTAGCACGTGCGCGCCTCGTCGAGCCTGGTCTGGACCGCCGACGCCAACGCTGGGTCGTTGATCACCTGTGAAACGGAGACCTGCAGTTCGACCTTAGGCATCCGCACCGGTTCCTCGGCATCGACCTCGGCCGGCACGAGGAGCGGTTGCCCCTCTGCGTAGCCGATCCGCCAGCCTTCCAGGGCCAGAACCTCGTTCAGCCGACCGACCATCGCGTTGTACTCGCGCGGCTGGCCGACGTACTCACGCCGGTCGGCGAGTCGCAGTACTGCCTTCAGGGCATCTCCCTCGCCTTCCTCCTGGCGTTCGCGAAGCAGCCCAAGCGTCCACTGGTGCCGCGGTGTGCCGTCGGGGTCGGGGACATCCTCCCACTTCGCACGTCGCAGGAACCCGGCGATCTCGTAGCCCTTGCGGTACAGCAGTGGTGAATCGTCGCCACAGATCAGGTGGGCGATCTCGATGAGGACGCTCTCGTCGAACAGCTGGCTCATGTCAGGGCTCCTTGGGCGTCATCAGCGGACAGATCCTCGCCATCGGTCGTTTCGTCATCAACGTCCGCGTCCTGCACCTCGTCTGACAAGGCGACTGGGTTCCAGGCGTTCGCCCCATCAGAGGCAAACTGTTCGAATTCGGCCGCGCCCGGCCGGATATCGAGCGCTGTGAGCTTGCGCCACAGGGGGGCGAGAGCCTGGTCGGGCGCCAGCGCGAACTCGCTGCTGCGCACTCGCCAGAACGTCCATCCCGCACGCCGCAGGTCCCGCTCACGCTCGTAGTCTTCTTGGCGCTTCTTGCTGGTGGCGTGGTGAGGGCTGCCGTCACACTCCACGGCCAGCCGCGCATTCTCGCCGACCACGACCAGGTCGATGAACTTGCCGGCGACCTCCCACTGGGGCAGGACGTGGTACCCGCGCCGCCTGATCTCCAAGAAGACCCTCTGCTCGAACAGTGAGTCGAACGGGTCGCACCTCTCATCAGGAGTGACCGTCGCCAAGGTCAGCGGTGCGGGGTGCAGGGCCGGCGGGTTCTGCATGTAGGTCAGTAGGGAGTGCCGCAGATCCTTGCCACTCAGCTGATCTGAGGTCACGGAGGTGAAGAGCCACATCTGATCACGGCCGCGGCTCGCCGCGACGTTGAAGCGCCTGCCGTCGTTCAATCCGGTTAGCGCCCGGACGTGGTCACCGTCCACCACCATGGAGAGCAGGATCACGTCCCGCTCATCCCCCTGGAACTGTTCGGCGGTCCCGACTCGGATGTTATGCCGCTCGCTTGCCTCAGGACCGATCTCCGCGTCGATCAGGTCCTCCAGCAACCGCGTCTGCGCACCGGACCTCAGGACGATGACACCGATGCTCCGCCCCGCGTACGCAGGATCGCTGATCAGCTCCTGCAGCTTGCCGACCAGGCTTTCCGCCTCAGGCCGGTTGACGAGGCGCTCACGCGTCCCCTCGCAGTAGCCCTCGCGCACATGGACAACTTCCAGGGGCCTCAGCCGGTCGGCACCGTACTGGCGCAGGGGGACCAACTCGTTGTCCGGGTAGAACTGCCGCGAGGACCATTTGATGATTTCTGGCATGCAACGGAAGTGCTCGGTCAACCGGATGACCTCGGGGAAGCGAGCGGACAGCAACTCGTAGAGGTTCGATTTCGGGTTGAAGCCGTCCCGCTGCCAGTCGGTGAAGCCAGCCAGCCGTTCATCGACCTTCTGGTTGATCTTGTCGTGCTTGTTGCCGGTGTAGAACGGTGCGCACTGCTTGTCATCGCCAACGACGATCACCCGGGGCGCCAGCCACAGCAACAGCAGCCCAGACAAGCCGACCTGGCTGGCCTCATCTACGATGACGACGTCGAACGCGTCGGGTTCCGGATCCAGCATCTCGACCACCTGACGCAGCGGCATGACCCACGCGGGCACCGCTCCCCGCGCGTCACGCATCGCGGACCGCGCCGCAGCCAGATGCCGCTTCCCCTGTGCCGTGGCACCCCGTCCGGCATGCGACATCGCAGTGGCGTAGGCGCTGAGCGCCTGCTTCTGCCTGGTGGTCATCCGCCTGAGACAGTGCAGCAGTGCCCGATCCGCAGCGAGCTGTTCCTTGACACTCTTGAGCTGCGCCTCGACCTCTGCGAGCTCGCGCTCGAGCTGCGGCTCTCGCCCCGGAGACAGCATGCGGTCCATGAAGCGCTTCGCCAGCTGCCAGGACCACGCCCGGTCAAGCACAGCAAACCGGTCTTGCCACTGCGGATCCGTGGGTGACGCGGCGAACGCGCGCCCGAGTTCGGGCAGCCCCTCCTGCAACTGCGTGAGCAGCTCGTACGCCTGCCTGCGGTCGGCTTCCCGCAGGTAGGCAGCTCCCACAGCGTCGATCGCCCGGGCGTACGCGATTGCGTCACGGTTCGACGCCGCGCGGTGGACCTCGGCCAACTCGGGTACATCGGCGCCGCTAGGGTTGGGAAGCGACTCGTTCAGGGAAGCCAGTTCACGCTCCGCCAGCCTGGCTGACAGCACCAACCGCGCGCGCCCAGCCGTCTGGCGTACCTCGTTCCACTGCTCCGGGGACCGCACCATGAGCCCCTTCACCCCGGCCTGCACCAGAGCGTCGTGCACGGCCCGCGCCGCCCCGGTGAACGAGTCCACCGCCTGCAACAGCGTGTAGCGGTCCAGCAGCTCGGACAACACCGCCTCGGAGTCGCCCTCGACCTTTGGAGCGGGGAACGCCTTCCACCGCTCTTGGAGCTGCCGCGCGCACTCCCGCAGTTCGAGGTGCACGACCACGGCCTCCACCTCTTCGGCAGTCTGCGGGACACGGCCGTCGACCCGGCAGTTCTCCAGCAGAGGACGAGCCTGCTTGTGGAAGGGCTTCTTCAGCGCCCACCTGCTCGGTTGGCCGTTCGTCCTCAGGTAGTGCGCGAACTCGCGGGCAGCCGCCCGCTGGTGCGGCTCTTCGGTCTGCGACACCTGCGGGAGCACGACCTCCAGCAGAGGCATGCCGAGTAGTCGGTCACGTACCTCTGTGGCGCGGGCGGAGTGGCGGCGCACCCCTTCCCACAGCTGCTGGCGCTTGTCAGTCATGCCGTCGACCAGCGCGGTGGTCTGCCAGTGGTCCTGCGACCACGTTGCCGGATCGGCTGGCAGACCCTCCTGCTGGAGCGCCCGCTCAGCGGTGTCGAGGAGACTGATGACGGTGTCGATCAGTTCCTCTCCTCGGTCCGCCATCGTCAGCGACGCTTCCGAGGGTGCGCTGCCTGACACCTCCAGAGCGGCCTGCAGACTTCGCACGAGTTCCTCGAACCGAGCCGGAGCAGGCAAGGATTCGGGGGCAGGACACAGGAAGGCACTCGAAGTGAGCACCTCGAACCCGTGACGCCCAACAAGCCCGAGGAGGCGCTGGGCTTCTTCGGCCGTGATCGGCGGACAAGCAGACGCAACTGCTGGCAGCTCGGGGAGCCACTCGTAGGACGCCGCCCGCTCGGAGACCAGTTCGACGATCCCTGCGAGCCGCCCGGAGTACCCCGGCGCCACTGCGGACTCGGGGTGCTTAACCCACTCGGCCTCCCGCAGATCACGCAGGTCCGCGCGCAGTTCGGCCTGCAGTTTCTCCAGGTCCGACCGATCCTGCTGGTGCCCCTCAATGCGTTCGGCGAGCTGATCGGTTGTCACCGAGGCACTGAGATGGGACAGGGACCGGACGGACTGCCCGAGTTCGTCCCCGCCCTCGTACCTGAAGTCTCCCTGCAGAACACAGAGCTGGCGCAGCTTCTGCGGGATCTTGTCGCGGAGGACCTTCAGCGCCTGTGCCTTCTCGCTGGTCACCAGGACCCGCTTGCCATCGGCCAGAAGCGCCGAGATCAGGTTGGCGATGGTGTGGGTCTTGCCGGTTCCGGGCGGTCCTTGAACCACGACACCAGTGTCCTTCTGCAGCCTGCTCAGCACTTCGCGCTGTGCTCGGTTGACCGGGAGCGGGAACAACGGATCTGGTCCGAGCGCGGGCTCGAAACCTCCCGCCCGTCCAGCCGCCCAGCTCGTTCGGTCCTCCGGCTCGATCTGGAACAGCAATTGCGCGAGCCCGAGCGGGCTCACGGCGCCCGGTTGAGCCAAGCGGCGGGCGATGCCGTCGTAGAACGTGACCAGCGCCCCCTGGCCACGCTCGCGCAGAACGATCGCCGGCGTGAACGAGACGCTCGGCTCGGCAGGGGAAGTCTCGTCCGGGCGGCTCCAGGAATCGTCGAAACGGGCCGCGTGCTCCATGCCGAAAGCCCGCTCGCACCAGGAACGCAGCACCTCCACGGCATCCGTGGATAGAGGGTGGAAGGTGTCTTCCTCGACCCGGGACCGCAGCGCGTTCAGCAACTGCGCGGTGTAGCCGTGGGTCTCGTCCAGGAAATCCCCGTCCTCCAGCCTCGGGCTGTCACCGTCCGACAGCGAGACGGTGATGTGAACCGTCGTCGGGTCCACAGCCAGCACCAAGGGGACCGTCAGAACATGCCTGTGCACCCGCTCTCTCTTGCTCCCACGGTCCAAGGTCAACAGTCCAGTACTCAGGACTGCCTCGAAGACCTCTCCCTCTCGCTGGATCTGGGTCGCCATGCGGTAGAGGCGGCGGTGTAGCTGCCGATACGGCTCTTCCGCCTGCTCACGCTGCGCCCAGCGCCTCCACTCGGGAAGCCAGCGGCTGTAGGCGTTCAGCACGTCCAGGGCGTCTTCCCTGGCGATCTCGTCGATCTCGTAGGTGTTGCCGTCCTCGTCCTCCGCATAGCCGCGGCCGGGTCCGACCTCAGCCAGAAGCGGGTCCCCGGTTGTCGCGGAGGCCACGTCCTGCGGCTCGATCCAGCCTTGCAACACGTCGGGAACCGTCGGCGCGGGCCGTACCGGATAGTGCTTGACCTTGAACAGCACCCCACTGGCTGCCAGCTTCGCGGGTGCGAACTCGTCGGGGCATTCGGCAAGCCAGAGCACCTGCTTGTACTTCGAACAGTCGCGCACCGGCTTGTAGGAACTGCGCACGAACTCCCGTAGGAACTCGACCAGGTCACGCGTGTGCCTGACAATCTGCGGATCATCCGCGCGCAGCGCTGGCTGCTTCAAGGCTTACCCCTCCAACTGTCGCCTGTAGAAAGCCTTTCAGGATCCGTGGAAGCCGGCCACAGGGCAAACATCGCAAGCTGTCGGCATATGGATCCAGCCATGATCGCGGTGGTGGACTCGGCAGGTAATTGTCCGACCTGACCTTCGGTAGCTTCCTGGACGCACCGAGAAACTTGGGAAGTGCTCGCCACGTCAAGCACCGATCCGCTTGTCCGGGAAGCATCCGACTCATCCAGGTTGTCTGAAGATCGCCCGATGAGAACTCTTGCGACTGCCGGGAACCCCCGAAAATGCCCCCGGGACAGCACGAGACCACGGGTGCACGAGCCTGCCCGTTGACAGGCCCGGCCCTCAATGGGTGCGGTGGAGCGGTTTGCTGGCCGGGTGCTGAGCGGCCCTGGACGGGGGTGAATGCAACCAAGACTGCAGCCAGAGATGACCGGCTTCGCGCTGGGGTCGCCGCTACGTCGGGGAACCGATGATTGTGCCGCTCACGTCAGATGTGCGCCGAGCCGCTCCGCGAGTTCCTCAGCTGAGATGGTCTCAATGCCCAGGGCAAGGGCCTTGTCGAGCTTGCTGCCGGCGTTCTCTCCTGCGACGACAAGGTGGGTGCGTGCGGAGACGCTGGAGGACGCGCGTCCCCCGGCCCTGGTGATGAGTTCGGTCATCTCGGTGCGGGAGCGGCCCGCGAGTGGCCCGGTCATTGTGCCGGTGACGACGACGGTCATCCCGGCCAGCGGCGGTTCACTCGCCGTGCTCTTCGTGTCGGTCTCGTCCGCAGCCCCGGTATTCGTGGGAACCGGCGGGACGAAGCCGGGTTGATCCATGTTCACGCCTGCAGCGATGAGCTTGTCGATGAGCGGCGCGAGGTCCGCGAGTTCCGCCACGATCACCGGGGCCTTCTCGCTGCCGATGCCGTCGACTTGCTCCAGGGCTACGGCGTCGGCGTCGCGGATGGCCTGCATGGAGCCGAAGTGCGCGGCGATGCGCAGCGACATGGAGCGGCCGGTGCCCAGGACGCCGAGGGCGCAGAAGACGCGGTTCAGCGGCTTGGTCTTGGCCGTCTCGATGGCGGCCATGAGGTTGTCGGCGCTCTTCTCGCCCATGCGGTCCAGGGTGAGTAGTTGGTCGCGGGTTAGGGTGAACAGGTCAGCGAAGTCCTCGATCAGGCCCTTGTCGACGAGTTGGACGACGATCTTCTCGCCGAGGCCGTCGATGTCGAGGGCATCGCGGGCGACGGCATATCGGATCGCTTCGATCTGGCCGCAGGCGCGTCCGCGCTCGCAGCGCCACCGTTCCTGGCTGCGGTCGATGCCGGCGCCGCATCGCGGGCAGATCTCGGGGAAGACGATGGGCTGCTCGTCACCGGTGCGCAGGCTCGCGACCGCGCCTTCGACGCGGGGAATGACTTCACCGGCGCGGTAGACGATGACGTGGTCACCGAGCATCAGGCCGCGGCGGGCGATGTCGGCCGGGTTGTGCAGGGTGGCGTAGGTGATCGTGGTGCCCGCGACGTCGACCGGGTCGAGGACGGCGCGCGGGGCGATCACGCCCGTGCGGCCCACGCTCCACTCCACGGCGCGCAGCACGGTGATCTTCTGCGCAGCGGGGAACTTGAAGGCGGTGGCCCAGTGCGGCGTGCGGGAGCCCATCCCGGCGCGGTTCTGGTCGGCGGGGCTGTCTGCCTTAATGACGGCGCCGTCGAGTTCGAAGTCGAGCTCTGCGCGCAAGGCGCCGATCTCCCGCACCCGGTCCATGACTTGGTCAAGGGTCGCGCATGCCGTCGTGGCAACAGGCGTGTCGGCTGTAGTGCCCAGCCCGAGGGCGGCGAGGCGGGCGATGAGCTGGGTGTGGGTGAGCTCGGCGAGGGTCGGGGCGGTGGTGTGCTCGGAGCTGGTCAGTGCGGCGTAAGCCAGGAAGGTCTGCCCGATCCGGTAGGCGCGGTCCTTGGCGCGCAGTGAGCCCGAGGAAGCGTTGCGGCGGTTGGCGAAAGCCGTGGCCCCGTGGGCGGTCCGCAGCTCGTTCGCGGCGGCGAACTGGTCCTCTGTCATGAGGACTTCGCCCCGGACCTCGATCGTGACCGGTTCGGTCAGGGTCGCGGGAAGGCCGGTGATGTCGTTGATGGCGTGGGAGACGTCCTCGCCGGTCGTCCCGTCGCCTCGGGTAACGAGTTGGACCAGGCGGCCGTCGCGGTAGCGGGCGGCCAGGGCCACGCCGTCGAGCTTGGGCTCTACCGCCCAGCCCGCCACCGCCTCCCCGCCAAGTCGCCTCTCCACGGAGGCGGCCCAGGCTGTTAGTTCCGCGTCGGAGAAGACGTTGCCCAGGCTGAGCATCGGCACCGTGTGCTCGACGTCGCCCGTGGTGACGCCTGCCGCGACCTGCTGGGACGGGGAGTCGGCCGCGATCTGCCCGGGGTGGGCGTCCTCCCAAGCTGTGATGCCGCGCAGCAGCCGGTCGTAGGTGTCGTCGTCCAGGTCTGACTCACCAGACCCGTAGTACGCGTCGGCTGCCTTGCGTGCCTGGCTGACGGCTTCGAGGTAGGCGGCCTCGTCAGCAAGGTCGACAGCGGGCGCAGCAGCGGATGGCTTCGTCATGCTGCTCATTCTGGGGATCGCCACTGACAGCGCGGCGGTGGCGCTGCCGTGTGTCACCCGTGGTTCCACGTAGGGACGACCACGCGAGCGCCCATCCGCGGGCGTGGCAGGTGAGGGGCGCGCTGTTGGGGCGTGAGCCCGAGGGTGCGGTAGAAGGTGTCGTTCGTGAAGCGCCGGTGCGGATCGAACCTGCCCACGGCTCCGCAGAAGGCGGGGAAGCCTTCGGTGTTGGTGATAGGCAGGAGTTCCGGGGTGAAGTACTTGCCCCAGTGCGGCCTGCCGCCCAGGCCGTAGAGCAGGCGCTGGATGTCGTCGAACAGCGGGCGGGCGGCGGTGATCTTCCCGTCGGCGGTCATGTAGGAGACGAAGCCGAAGTAGGTGACCGGCCGTGCCTGCGCAGGACTTAGGTGGCCGCGGGCCGGGCCGGTGGTGCGCAGGATGACGGGGTAGTGCAGCTTGTACGCGGAGGCGTGGAGAAGTTCCTTGAGGCCGGCGTATGCCTCGGGGACGGCGTCGAGGGGGACGGCGATCTCCATGTTCAGCTGCGGGGCCGGGATGCCGTTCTTGTAGATCTCGTGGAGTGTCCCCTTGGTGTCTGCTGCGCCGAGGAACTTCTCCAGGGTCTGTGCGGCCGGCGTCAGTCCGTCTCCCTCGCCGATGTCGGCCAGCAGCTGGCTGCGGGTGCGAGTCACGATGCCGTCCAGATCGGTCGGCCTCTCAGCGGCGGAATCCGGGGGCGTCCAGGTGTCGTCGTGGGTGACCCAGGTATGCGCGACCTGGTGCTCGGTGAACCACCAGCTCTTGGCGGCCACGGAGCCGTGGTTCCATGCGGTGTAGTGCTCGGGCAGGTCTTCCTCGGTGACGGTGAAGCGGGTGCAACGCAGGTCGGTTGCTGGTCGGCCGCGCAGTTCCAGGCCGACGACCACGCCGAGGAGGCCGAGGTTCAGGACAGCGGCGTCGAAGTCGGCGTCAGCGGGGGTCAGTCGGTGGAGGGTGCCTGTCCCGTCCATGAGGTCGATGGCGGTCACGCAGTCGGAGAAGGTGCCGCCCGTCAGGCCCTGGGCGTGGGTTCCGGTAGCCAGCGCACCGGCGGCTGTCTGACGTGTGATTACGGGCGGGCAGGCGTCCGGCTCCAGTCCGTGGGTGTCGAACGCGCGCCACACGTCTTCGAGCAGGGTGTCCCCGGTGACGTAGAGGTGCTCGCCGCGCAGCTCTCCGGTGCCACGGCCTGGGAGGTCGAGGACGATGCCGTGAGTCCCGTCCGGGCAGTGCAGTTGGGTCGGGTAAGTGTACCGGGAGCCGAAGACGCGGACCTTGCCGTCCTCGCGCTTCAGCAGTGATTCCAGCTGCGCCAGAGATGTGATGCGGGTCCAGCTGTCGCGGGCGGCGATGGTGATGTTGCCGCTCCAGTTGGTGAGCGTCATGGGAGAAGTCCTCAACGGTCTTGGTCTGCACTGCGGGCACAGAGGGGCGGGGCGGCGCGGGCACTGCGCGTGTCCCGCGCCGCCGTTGGGCCTGCCTGAGCTCCTCAGGCGGCGCCGAACATGTGCTGCTTCGGCGGGTGCGGGTGAGGGCACGCGGCGAAGGCGGGGCCGAAGCAGCAGTCGTGGGTCGCCGTCCAGGTCTGCAGGTCGGTGGTGGGTCGCCCCAGGAGCTGCTCGGCGGTGTTGGTCGCGGCGACGTCGCCTTCGGCGCCGATCCGTTCCCACAGGCCGAGGACCTGCTCGGCGGCCCGCCGGCGCATCCCGTACTTGGCGAGGCTGGTCACGAAGTGCTCGTCCGACTGCCGCACGAAGGTGATCGGCCGCCCGCAGACCTCGGCAAGGGCCGTCGCCCACCGGGCGCAGGTCACCTGCGTGTGATGGCTCATCAGAGCGTCGCTCAGGTCCACGGAGTCCGGGGCCAGGATCTTGTGGCAGAACAGCTCGGCGGCGTCGTCGCAGGTGATGTAGGAGAACGGCTGGTCGGCGTCGACGGGGAAGGTGAACGCGCCCGTCTCGGCGATCGACTGGCACTGGTAGAGGACGTTCTCCAGGAACATGGGAAGTTGGACGATGTCGAACGCGATCCCGGACTTCTCCAGGAGCCTCTCCAGCTCCGCCGCCTCGTCGGCCATCGCGCACTGCCCTGCGGCGAACTGGATGCCCAGGCAGACGATCTGTTGCACGCCCGCCTTCTGCGCCGCCCGCAGGTACATGCCGCCGACCTCGACGCGCCGGTCGATCGGCGGCACCATCAGCATGGTGTCCGTCCCGGCCAGCACGTCCGCGAGCGAAACCGGGTCCGCCGGATTCCAGTCCCGCAATTGCACGGCGATGTCGCTCACGGCCTGCCCCGCGAGGTGGGCTTCGGGGATAGCCAGTCGCAGCGTGAGCTGTGGTGCGTCGGCGGCAAGTCGGCGCAGGGTGTAGTGGCCGACCTTGAAGAAGTTGCGGGTCGCTCCGAGCACGGTGACGACGTTCGTCGGGTTCGTCATCGCGCGCACCAGCTCTCGGTGCTGGTCGGGTCCTTGTACAGGTCGACCGGGTTGACCTCGGCCGGGTGGTAGCCCAGCAGCTGTCGACTGTAGGGGGAGAGGTGGTCGGCTGCGGCGGCCGGGTCGCCGAGGTGGTCGTAGGGGCGCAGCCACGCCTGTCCGAAGCGGAGGATCGCGCTGCGTCGCTCCTGCGTCCGGTTGGGCAGCACGGCGTGCCACATGGTGTTGCCGAAGACGACCGCGTCGCCTGGCTCTGCGTGGATGCTCACCGCGCCCTCGGGGAGTACGGCGTGAGCGAGGGCGTTGTTGGCCGTCGTCCAGTAAGCGTCGTCCCTGTGGTTGGCCGGCCAGCGGTGTGAGCCGGGGATCAGCACGAGGTTGCCGCTCTCCTTCTGCCTCGTGTCGGTGAAGAACACCTGTGCCTTCAAATGCAGCGGCCCGTTGCGCTCGTCGTACGGGCGCTCCAGGTAGGGCCCGGAGTCGCGATGCCAGCGCTCGTGAGCCTGCTGGTAGACCTCCCTGCGCAGTACTTCGGTGCCAAGGACCTGGAGCGAGCCGCCCAGGATCCGGTGCGGGACGGACATCAGGTCGGCGCACTCGAAGAGCAGTTGGTACTCGGCGATGACGTTCGCGGCGTCGCGCACGTGGGTGAGGGCCGGGTTGGTGTTGAACGAGCTGTGCGTCAGGTCGGGACCGCGGTCGTCGGTGAGCTTGCGGACGGCCGCGTCCAGGGTGCTGATGATGCTGTCGGGGACGGCCTGCTTGAGGAGCACGTAGCCCTGGTCGGTGAACTGGGCTACGGCGTGGTCGGGTGAAGTCGTCATGGCTGGCTGCTTTCTGCTTCGGCCTGGGACGGGAGCGGGTCGGTGAGGAGGGCCGTGCGCAGGCGCTGTGCGACCTCGTGCTTGCGGGCCGGATCGGCCAGCCGAGGGAAGACGACGATCGAGTCGCCGTCGTAGCGCGGCACGACGTGGACGTGGAAGTGGAAGACGGTCTGGTGGGCGGCCTGGCCGGTGGCGTGGATCAGGTTGATTCCGGACGCGCCGCAGGAGTCCCGCAGGGCGTCCGCCACCTGCTTCGCGGTCGCCATGACCTGCTGGAACGACTCCTCGGGGATGTCGAACAGGTCCTGGCAGTGCTGCTTGGGGACGACGAGGACGTGCCCGTAGGTCGCCGGGAGGTGGTCCAGGAAGCACACGGTGTCCGCTGTCTCGGCGATGACGTGGGCGTCCAACTCGCCGCTGGCAATGGCGCAGAAGACGCAGGGCGACTCCGCGCCGCTGGCCGGCTCCTGCGCTGGATATCGGGACAACCACTGGGGATCAAAGGCCAGGGTCATGGAGTCATAGCTCCTTCGTGGGGCAGCTGGGCATGGCGGCATGGCCCGAGGGCGCGGGCGGCGCTTCGGACGGTGCCGGGGATGGTGGGCTGGTCGGCGGTCCCCGACGTTGGGGAGCTCATAGAAGGGCCGCCGCCAACCGGTCGGCTCAGGTGGCGAAGTTGAAGACCAGGGGGCTGGGCCTGGCTGCCCGGATCCGTTGGTGCAGGTCCTGGCTCTGCGCGGCGCTCCGCTGGGTGGGCAGCATCAACGTGGCCAGGACCCGCTTTCCGTGCTCGGTCGCCTCCGAGGCCCAGCAGCCCTCGGTGAGGAGGTCGACGATGAACATGCCGCGTCCGTGCTCGGCATCGTCGTCGGGGATGCGGAGTTCAGGGTGGTCGCTGCTTCCGTCGAGCACGTCGAGCGTCAACGTGTGCTCACTGCGGCTCGCGTACAGGCCGAGGGTGACGGGTTTGCCGTTACCGTGAGTGAACGCGTTGGTGAGCAACTCGCTGACCAACAGGGCCGCGTCGTCGGCGCGGTCGCCCAGCTCGAAGCCCCACAACCGAAGCGTGGCGAGCACGAGCCTGCGCGCGAAGCCCACCGCACCGTCGAACGGCGACAGCGGCCAGGCCACTCCCAGGACGTCGTCGTCGGTCATGACTCGTCACCCCTTGGGCTGTCGGCAGTGCCAGCCGCCTGCTCGGGCTCGTCGGCGTCGGGCCATGCCTGCCAGTCGCCGGTGGTCTCGTGCCGGGCTCTGGCTTCGCGAACACGATCGGCGCGGATGCGCCTGGGCAGAGGTGAAAGGACCGAATCGGGGGGATACACCGGATGCCTCCTGCGGATTCGAGGACCGTAGCCCTGATCGAGCTGCCGGGAACCTGCGAACCCGGTCCGATGTGCTGGGCTACCGACTCTCCCCGTGCACCGGGACACCATCCATGCCAGGAAGCGTTCGGTCGTATACGTGAGATGCATAGATCTCCGGACCAGCGGCCTGTGCGGTGACTATGCTTCAGATCACTCTTGGCGGCCTGGTAGGAGGCGTCGTGCCCGACTCCCTCTCGATCTCCGTGGGGCAGTGCCGACTTTGCGGCACGACCCTCGCCGCCGACAATCGATCCGGGCTGTGCTCCCCCTGTCAGCACAAGTCCGGAGCCAGCTCCGCACCCGAGGTGCCCAGCGATTTCTGGGACGCTGAACCACTGCGGAAGGCATTGGCAGACCGTCACATTGGGCAGGTCATCCGGGCCTACCGCCAACATCCCTTCCACCGGGCCAATTTCGGACGGCGGGGTATCCCGCAGAGCAGCGTCGGCGACTGGCTCGTCCTCACACAGGCCCAGGTCAGCCGGATCGAGTCCGGCAGCGCGCCACGGAATCTCGACACCCTCATCCACATCGCCCGCACCTTACGCATCCCATCCGACCTGCTCTGGTTCACGCTGCCTCAGGACAAGTCGACCGCGACCGAAGCCCGGCACCTGCCCCGTCAGGACGGGCATCCCGACCCGGCAGTGCGAGCCAGCCAGGATGCCTGGCGAGCCGTGCGTCGCCGATTGAACACGGACCGCGCGGTGCTAGCCGATGCCGCTGTCCAGCTCTACGACCCAGACCTGCGCGTCGAGTCGACCGCGCTGCTTGCTTCACCCGCGTGGTTGGCACCCGAGCCGGTCCCGCTGGAACGGGTGAGCCTGCGATGGGATAGCGCGCCGGTCGCTCCGATCCTCGATGGCACGGCGCACGAGGGCCTCGCGACTCGGCCCCTCCGGCTCCCTGACCAGCGCTTCGACCGATACACCCTGGCCGTGCGATATCTCGACTCGCCGACACTGTTCGAGAACCGGCCCAGCTACCGTCTCACCGGCGTCCGCTGGGATGACGACGGAACCGGAGAGCTGCGCTTCTCCCTGGCCACCTACTTTGACAAGCTCGACCTGTGCGAGGGGATCGGCCACGAGTTCGCCGCCGCAGCCGAACTGGGCTCCGCTCGCCCACGCTGGGGCCAATTGGCACTGCGGCGAGCCGTCGGCGACCCCTTTGATCTGCGCATCCGCCCGATGGTCCCTGCCATCACCACATTGCTCCTGCGCAGGCGGGCGGACGGTGACTCAACGTTCTTCCTGCACTGGCGCGACCCGGGTCGCGTCGCGACCGCAGGTGGTCTCTACGACGCCATCCCTGCAGGCGAGTTCCAACCCAGCAGCGTCCTCGCAACCCCGGACGGCCCCGACTTCGACCTCTGGCGCAACATTGTCCGCGAGCTCAACGAAGAACTCCTCGGGGCACCGGAGTTCGACGGAAGCGCCGGCCAACCACTCGACTACGACCGCTGGCCCCTGTACCGCGCACTCCAGCGCGGCCGGGAGACCGGTGCCGTTCGCGCGTACTGCTTCGGGGTCGGATGCGACGCCCTGACCCTCGCCGCCACCATTCCGAGCGTCCTAGTCATCGACGACGCCGTCTTCGACGAGCTGTTTGGAGACATCGCCCTCCACAACGCCGAGGGCATCACCGTGGCCGCCTTGTCCGAGCAGCAACCGGCAACAGGTATCCCCTTCACCGAACAAAATGTCACACGCTTCCTCAGAAGCGAGCCCGTCGCCCCGCCCGGCGCGGCATGCTTGGCCCTGGCCTGGAAACACCGCCGCCTGCTGCTCACCCCCTAGGCGAGGCCCATGCGAGCAGCAGCGGCCGAGCACACGCAAGGAGCACCGTGGTGGCGACCGCAGGACCGACGAGCACCGGGGAAGACCCTGCTGCCAGCCGCGAAGCCTGGCTGCGCACCCGCACTTACCTCAACGCCCATCGGCACGAACTGACCGACGCCGCGCTGCACGACTTCAAGTCCGAGGACTTCATCCCCGGCACGCGCCTGCTGGCCCGCCCTAGCTGGATCCCCGACCACCCCGTGCGGCTGGAGGATGTCCAAGTCGACTGGGCAGCCCAGGTACCAACCGCTCCGATCAACGGCGACGCCGCCGAGCTAGCGCACATCCGACCGATCGGCGACGACGGCACGCCCTACCCGCGCTACTCCGACGCCGTCGAGCATCTGGCCCGTCCGCGCCTCTTCGAGAACCGTGCCTGCTACCGGCTCCTGGACGTGGCCCGCGGCACAGACCGCCCCAGACTGACCTTCGGCTTGGGCACGTACTTCGACGTGATGGACATCTGCGAGGCCGCCGCCCACGAGTTCACCGTCTCACGCCTCAACGGCCACGCCGCCGAGGCTGCGACAACGCCATTTCGGACCGCCGTCGGCGACCCAACTGACCTGGCCCGGCGGCCCGTCATGGCCGCCACCAGCACCATGACGATCCGACTCGACCGGGCAACCGGCGACGCCGAGTTCGTCCTCCACTGGCGCGACCCGGCCAAGGTAGCCAGCGGCGGCGGCCTCTACCAGGTGATGCCAGTCGGCATGTTCCAGCCCTCCCACGACGCCGCCTGGAACCGCGGCAACGACTTCGACCTCTGGCGTTCCATCACCCGCGAGCTCAGCGAGGAACTCCTCGGCAGCACCGAGGACTACGGAAGCGGCACCGCTCCGATCGACTACGACGCCTGGGACTTCTACCGCGGTCTCGGACATGCCAGGGAGGAGGGCCGACTCCGCGTCTTCTGGCTCGGCCTGGGCATGGACCCCCTCACCTACGTCACCGACATGCTCACCGTCGCTGTCTTCGACGCCGACCTCTTCGACCAGACCTTCCGACGGCTGGTCACCACCAACGACGAGGGCCACCGCGTCGAACTCGAAGACGGGACAGGACGCGCCTCCGGTATCCCCTTCCGCGCCGACCACGTCATGCGACTCACTCACGACGAGCCAATGCAGCCAGCTGGGGCAGCGCTCCTCCACCTGGCCTGGAAGCACCGCGCCCAGCTACTGCGCTGACCTCGGCCGTCTTCCGAGCGCTCCTCCTGACGCCACGTAGACCAGGTCATCCGTCGTCCCTGCCAGGGTGCTCAGCCACACCGGGCGCCCCCTGTGCTCCGCCGCCATACCGCCACTCGCCATTACACAGTTCATCGAGGCTGATCCGGATCGGCACACGGAACCACGAGAAGCACACGGAGCAACAACAAATACAATATGCAGACCCCATATAACTCTTGCAATTCACTCGAAAAGAGGGGGTCACTGTTCGAATTCAAGCATCTAGTATCGGTGCGAAGCACTCCTGCAATTGCAGGTGAGATTGCAGGAGAGAGCTGACCTGCGGTTTTCTGCCTGCACATCGCGCAGAAGACCTTCACTTCGCATGGACGACAGATGGGACGAGAACATGGCTGGGTACAGCAACGGCGTTTCCGCAGCGGACCTCGATGCGAAGTGGATCAAGGCCCGTGCTAGCAATGCCAATGGACAGTGCGTGGAGCTGGCCTTGCTGAACGGAGGGCAAGTCGCCGTTCGCAACAGCACCGACCCGAGCGGCCCGGCCCTGATCTTTACGCCGGGCGAAATCGAAGCATTCCTGGACGGTGCGCGGCGCCACGAATTCGATCAGATGGTTGCATTGTAACCTCTAGTTTGATAGTACGACTGCACGCGCACGTAATCCGCCTCGCTATGGAAGACTCATCCCCATGAAGCTCTTCTGGGGAGGCGCGCGTGTCCGCTGAGCATGCCGAGTCGGGCGACGTCGGAAATGTGTTCCAATTCTGCAGGCCTGGAGCGAACCCTGCGGAGAACCCGACAGCTGCAGGCCTGTTGCTAGGCCTGCAGCTGCGCCGGCTCCGAGGTGACCACACGTTGCAGAAGGTGAGCACCCGGGCCGGCTTCTCCATCGCCAAGCTGAGCCGGCTGGAGCGTGGCGAGAGTCCCCCGAAGATGCGCGACGTCCAAAAGCTGCTCGAGATCTACGAGGCGACCGGCGAGGACGCAGCCACCGCCGTACAACTGGCCCACCACGCAACCCAGCCATACTGGCTACACGCCTACCGCGACGTTGCCAGCGACTGGTTGGAACGTCTCATTGCGCTGGAGTCCGCAGCCAGCGTTCTGATGACTTACGAGGCCAAGGTCGTGCCTGGCCTCGTGCAGACCCAAGACTACGCACGCGAGCTGTTCCGCGGAGATCTGCCCGCTCATCTTCGGTGCGAAGTGGAGCGCAGGGTGGACTTGCGCATGGAACGCCAGCGGCGGTTCCTGGATGCCCCGCCGCGGTCAGTGTTCTTCCTTGAGCAGGGGACCTTGTACCGCAAGGTGGGGTCAGCACGGGTGATGGTCGACCAGCTCCAACGACTGATCGACCTAACCCGGACTCCGTACATCGGGGTCCGCATCATCACGTTCGACCACACCTTCGCCTCGTCGGTGTCGTCATTGACCCGACTGATGTTCGACAGCGGTGGCCTGCCCGAGTTGATCTACAACGAACGCCACGACGGCGCGGACTATCTCACCCCCGCCCCCGATGAGCGGGCACGCAAGGGGGATCCGCAGAAGGTCTCCGAGATGGAGGTCTACAAGGAGTTGCTGCTGGGTCTGATGAATATCGGCACAGAACGCCAGGAGAGCCGCCAACTGCTCTTGGCAGCCCGGGAGCACTTCAGGGGGCAGTTGTAGGTCGGCTTCCGGTCAGCCGAGCCGAGCCAGGCCGCCATACTCGATCCACTCATGGCTCTTCTGGCGGGGCACAACCTCGGAGTCCGGGCGCCAGTAGGTGACGTCGACGAGGCCTGGCAGCTGGATGTCGAGGCCCTCGAAGTAGGCCTGGACCTCCTCCTGGGTACGCACTCGACCCCAGTTCCCATGAGTCTGCTCAGCCATGAGGTCGGTGACTGCCTTGCGGATCGCTGGGTCTTCACTGACGAGTTGGCAGATGACCATCACACTGCCCGGTGCCAAGCGCTGGGCAGTCTTGCGGATCATCGCAGCGGGGTCCCTGTGGTCGGGGATGCAGTGGAGCACCGAGACGAACAGGGCTGCCACCGGCTGGGTGAAGTCGATGAGTTGGTTCAGCCTCGGGTGATCAAGAACGGCCTCGGTGTCGGCCATGTCCTCTCTGATGATGGCGATGTTGTCGTTTTCGTCCAGCAGCGCGCGACCGTGTGCGAGCACGATGGGGTCGTTGTCGACGTAGACGACCTTGCTGGAGGGATCAACACGCTGGGCGACTTGGTGGACGTTGTCCTGGGTGGGCAGACCGGAACCGTGGTCGATGAACTGGCGGATCCCGAAGTCCTGGGCGATGGTGTGCACCACCCGCCGTAGGAAGGCCCGGTTGTTCAGTGCCAGTTCTCGGGTACTGGGGGCAGTCTTGAGCAAGTCCTCGCATGCGAGCCGGTCAGCAAGGTAGTTGTTGGCTCCCCCCAAGAGCCAGTCGTACATGCGCGCCGCACTGGGAATGCTGACGTCCACTTGCACATGCTGCCCAGTCTCGCCCACGAGGTCCCCTCCCGCGTTGGCAACCCCGGTCTATTCCAGGGAAGTTGATCCCCCAGCATCGTATGTGGGCAACGCGGAAGCCACCACCACCCTGAAGGGTGAAAGTGGCGCAAGGCTGGCGCACGGGATGGCGAAAAGGTGGCGCGACGACTCGCTGCCCAGCACGCATCACGTCCCGAGGGATAAGCCTGACTGGGATGCCCCTTCCCCTGCCGTGGTGACGGTGGGGGCCTCGGCAAGGCGCTGGATCACGAGAAGGCTTGCCTGGATCTCGGACACCTCAGTACCCATGAGTTCAGCGACCCGGGACATCGACATGCCCAACTGGTGGTGAAGCAGCGCTGCGTCCGCCACTACGTCCGGAAGACCCGAAGCCGGCAGATCAACGGACACTCCAGCACTGGAACGGGCGCGGTCGACGGCAGCGCGCAGGACCAGCCAGACGCTTGCATTGGGGCACCTCTGCCGAACTATGGCCCGCCAACCCTGTTCGGTGCGCCGAAGTGCCTGGTCCACCGCGACTCGGCTTGCCAGCGGATCGCGCAACCGGGCATGGGCATACAGCAGGAAGTCGCCCTCATACAGTTGGACGAAGGCGCGGAAGCCAGCCCAACGGACCTTGTCAGCCCCCACGTCGGAACTTTCTGTCTCCGTGTCTTGGATTCGCGGCATTTGGACTCCTCGCGTCAACTCGCCGCCATCCGCCCCCTCGTACGGGGCAGGCCATCTAGCGCTTCGGCTCACGGCCCCGTGAGGCTGTCCATCGCAAAGGCGAGGAACAGCCTCACGGGCGGCCCGAATGCCGGGCGATGTGTGTGTCTAGCGGCGCCTGCGGCGCTGGCGGCGAGTGCGATGCCAGGTGCCGTCAGCGGACTGGCCGTAGTGCATGAGCACCAGGAGAAGCGACGCCTTCCCCGGCCCGATCGGTGCTCCGCTGACCACCACCCAGGCGGTCAGGAGCGCAGGCAGCACCAGGGCGGCCTGCTGGGCGATTCCACGGGTCAAGGGCGCACACAGGCCCTCGCGGAGCCTGCCAGCACTGCTAAGTTTGGAGGTCTTCAAGGGACGCGAAATGCGCCCCTTGAGGGGTCGGTCATGCATTGGTGGCTACCTCTGTGATCGATCGAAAGCCTCGGGCGGTGGTTGCACACCGTCCGAGGCAGCCCCACTCGGAACTGAGGAAACGGTACCCCCGCCACGGGTCCCAAATTGCTCTCAACTGCCGTGCTGCAAAACCACTTTGACGAATTTCTGAACCGGTCAACCCCGTGGTCATTTCGTCACATCAACCGGTCAAAAGTGGTCGCTCCGTGACGCGAGGACCGTCCCGAAGCAGGAATCGGCGGACGGCAGGTTCGCGAACAGCCCGTCCGCCTCGTCCCAAGTGGTGCGCTGGCACCCGCTGTCGTGGGTCAGCGGGCGCGGCTCCGGTGATCCATGTCAGCTGGGCGTACTCGGCCAGACGAACTGCTGATGCCAGGTGCGGCGGTCATGCCACTGGCCCCCACGCGCATGGTCGCGGCCTGGGTGCGCTGCGCGAGGCGGTTGGCATTCTGGTTGCGGAGGCGCCAGATGAGGACTTCGGCCGGATGGTCAGCGCTGGTGAGTTCGCGTTGCCCGGCCAAGTCAGCAAGAGCACGACGGGGCGGGGTTCCGGCGGACTCGGCTTGTGCGAGCACGGTGGCAAGCGCGGGCCAGGCGGGGTCTGCGAGGATCCGCTGGGCGTGTTCGGGAACCGTGGCCTGCACTGCGGCGGCGAGCCTGTTCTGCACTTCTCGACTGGGGGCGCGCTCGGCGAGCCGGGCGAGTTGGGGGCGGGCGGCCTGCTGCTGAGCGGTCCGGAGGTGGGCGAGTGAATCGCGGGCGGCTGCGGCCTGCTGCTCGTGGCCGCGCTGGGCGTGCCACTCCCCCAAAGCGACGAGTAGGTACACCGCGGAGACGAGTGCGGCGGTGACGAAGTCGCCTTCCTTGCTGCCCGACACGGCGAACAGCGCCTTCCCGGCCTGACGCAGGGCGTCGGCGGCGCGGTGTTCGGCGCGGATGGCTGAGCGGTTGGCGCGGTTGAACGTGCTTGCTGCCGCGCGTAGTTCGGCACGGAGCTGGCGCGGTGCCGCGGCGGCGGTGTTGTGAAGTAGTTCGGCGAACGCCGCCGCCTGCGCCTGGACCTGCGCGTCCGTCTGCTCTCCCACCGGTGCGTCCGTCGCCTTGGCTACGAGTGCGAACGCGGTGCGCAGCTCGGTGTCCGCGCGCCGCCAGGTGCTGCCCGCATCGGCTTGACGGTCGATGCGCACCGCCGACACCGTCTGTTCGCTGCCCTCCTCGGCGGGGGTGAAGCGTTCGCGGAGCCGGTTCAGGGAGAGGTCGGGTGCGAGTTCGGAGCCGCCGTAGAAGATCGGGTTCCCTTCGCTGTTGGTGTCGCCGGGGGCCGCGAGGCTGTAGCCGGTGACCTCGCCTGTCACGGGGCCGAGGCGGGGTCGGACCTGAACGCCGAGCGAGGTGAGGACGGCGAAGAAGTCGTCCTCGTCCTGTGAGGCTGCGGCTGCGGCGTACGCCTGCTCGCGCAACCACACTCGTGCCGGGTTCTTGCGGCCTTGGCGTTCGGCCTTGGCCCGCTCGGCGCTGGTCGGGGTCTTGGGAGCGGTGCCGTCACCGGACTTGAGGCGGCGCAGTCCGAGCGCTTCCTCGATCCGCCGGCATTCGGCCTGGGCACGGCGGCCGTCTCCCTTGTTGCGGGGGCGGCGGCCGTCCTCGCGGACGCTGGTGGCCATGATGTGGATGTGGTCCTCCGCATGGCGCACGGCGATCCACCGGCAGGCGGCGTCGTCGCCGTGCTCGGCGATGCCGGTGGCGTGCACGATGCGGCGGGCGACCTCTGCCCATTCGGCGTCGGTCAGGTAGCGGTCGCCGGGCGCGGTGCGGACGGGGCAGTGCCACACGTGCTGCGGCACCTTCTTGCCCAGCCGCTGCTCACGCAGGCGCACGGGCTGGTCGAGGTAGTCGGCCAACTCCGAGAGGGCGGCCTGGTGCTGGTCGAGCGGGACGCGGCCCGGGTCAACTAGTCCGGGCATGGCGAAGGCCGCGACGATGTGCGGGTCGGTGTGCTCGTCTCGGCGGCCGGGGCCGAAGAGGTAGGAGAGCAGGCCGCGGCTGCGGTCGCCGGTGGAGACGTCAGGCACCATGGCGGCCACCTCCGTCCAGGGTCTGCTGCAACAGCAGACGGGCCAGCCGCGCGACCCGGTGTAGCTCGTCGAGGGTCTCCTCGGCGCGGTCGGGCAAGACACCTGTGTGGACCGCGCGCATGAGCTGGTTGAGGTTGGTCCCGATGCGGCCGAACTCCCGGATCAGCTTTCCGAACAGGACCATCAGGTCCTGGGTTGCCTGCGGCGACGGCAGGGCCGCGACGCCCTCGGGGCGCTGGTCCGAAAGGTAGCCGTGGGCAAAGGTGAGGGCACAGTCCATCAGGAACATGGAGCGGGACCGCTTCGCCTTGCGGGCCGCGAGGTCGATGAAGTCGCGCTCCGCCGGTTCGGCCGAGCACGTCAGCTGCACAGTCCGCTTGGCTCCGGAGCGCGGCCGGTAGAGCGCCTCGCTCAGGTGCCGACGGCGCTCGGCACCGGGTGCGTCGGGATGCTCGGGCGCGGGCACGTCATTAGCGGCGACACCGCGGTAGACGAACGCGTCAGCGGTGATGGTCGGCGCGAAGCGCGCGTGCTCATCGGGCTGGTCCTGGTGGTGGCCGCGCTCGGCCTCCACCCCCGCCTCCGCTCCGGTCCTGCCCCCGTGGGCCGGGCCGGTGCCCGCCCCCGCTGGGGCGGGCACAAGCGCGAAGTCCGCATCGCCGTCAGGCGATGTGGACTTCGCCCCAGCTTGCTCCGCTGTCGTGGGGAGGCAGTCCCTGCTGTCGCGACGGTCAGGTGTCGGGGGTCGCCCCGAGGAGCGACTGCTGGTCTGCACGTGCCTGGCGGGGCGCGTCTTGCGGGAGAAGGGGTTGAAACTCACAGCTGTTGGGGCTCCTGTCGTGCTCACCACGGGCGCGAGGGGCGAGTATCCGGGAGTTCGGCGGTTTGGCACGGCCGGACTCTTCGGGTAATGCGGCAAGGAAGAGGGCGCTGCCCGGAACCAGATTCGTCCCGGGCAGCGCATCTCCAAGGCCGTGTCAGTTGTCTGGGTGCTGACGGGCTTCGTCGGACTGCTTCACCAGCGCGAGTGCCGCGGTGAGCCGGTCGGTACTGGCACCAAACCCGGCATCGGTCACGGCCTTCCGGGCACTGGCTCGGGTCAGCCCGGAACCCTCTGGGTGAGCGGCCCTGATCGCCTCGGCCAGCTCGGCGATCGACGCCTTCGGGGGACGCCCGCCCGCATTCGTGACCGGCGGCGGACCGGAACCCTTCTCAGGCTCCTGGCCTGCATGGACCTGCTCGATCCGATCCTTGTCGTCGTGCTCGTCTGGATCTCCGTGCCCGGCCAAGGGCTGGGTTCCGACGACCAAGGCAGCACGGGTGGCGACGTTCGGAACCTCGGCGGACCGCTCGGGTACCGGTTGTGGACGGTCCTGAACTCCGGCCCGTGTCCCGGACCGTGGCACCGCGGCGGACTCCGTGGTGCCGCCGTAACGGGTAATCAGGATGTGCAGGTGGGTCGCCCCGGCCAGTGCGAGCGGCGCGATCGAGGACAGGACGGTGACCGTGGTGTCGTCCAGGTGCAGGGCGACCGTGCCGGGCCGGTTCAGATCCAGGGCGTGCAGGCCGTTTGCCCAGATGCTCGCGGCAGTGGCCGCGATGAAGAGCGTCCACGCGTACAGCCGCGCCGGGCGCGGGGCTTCACGCAGCACCAGAAGCGCTCGCACCCCGTAGGCGATGAAACCATCGATGACGACCGGGAAGAGGTAGGTCAGGGTGGGGCGGACGTGGACAGCGGTGGCCATCTGCCGCAGCGAGTCGTAGGAGAGAGAGCACGCGGCGACGCCGAGCAGGACGATGGCCAACCGGTCCCACCAGGTGGCGCGGTGACGGCCCGTAGAAGCAGGCGGCTGGGCGGATATGACGTGGTCGGACATGGGAGTTGATGCCTCTTCGGAGGTGGATCTGGTGATGGTGTGCGGTGATCCGTCTTGGCCGTCTTGCCGTTGACGTCGCAGGTCAGCGCAGGGACGGCAGCGGCACGGTGATACGTCTTCGCGGGCTCCGGGACGCGTATCGGCCAGCCCGCGCGGCGCGACGGTAGGGCCGTTGACGGACCTGCGAGGACGGATCACTATCCGTCTTGGGACGCTGTGCCGTCCCAGCCAATGTGGCTTTGACCTGCAGTGATACGGCTGGGACGGCAGGGACGCCACGAGACGGCGTATGGACCAGGCGGCTTCCAGTCGCTGTTCCCTGAGGGAACACAGCCGGGATGGCGGGCACAGCTACAGGCGGCACTCCCCGCAGCGGGTTTTCCGGGAAAATCCGCGGGCCTTTTCTGGTGAAAGGGCTCGCGATTTTCCGGGAAAATCCCGAGCGGGAGGCTGGGCCTTGCCTCGGCAATCGCCGTCCACAGGGCTGTGGATGGCGAGGCCACGCGGGTTCGGTCGACCTCGCCCAGGTTCGGGCTCGCTGTTCACCGGGTGAACGCCGGCGCTGTTCATCGCGTGAACAGGGCCCGTGTTCACTGTGTGAACGTCGCGTGGCTCGCGCCGGATCGGGTCAGGTTGTGTGTGTTCTGCCGTCTGCTGCGCTGTCGCCGGTCGGGTGGACGGTGGGGCAGTAGCGCTTCCAGGCGTCGGTGAACTTGGTGCGCAGGTAGCCCTTGAGCTGGGTCTGGTCGGGCATGCGGACGTTGCCGGAGCGGATGCCGTACTCGCGCAGCATCCCGGCCAGGCCGCGCGGGTTCAGCCCACCGCGACCGGCTTCGGCCCAGGGCGCTTCGGGGTCGCTGTTGAGCCGGTAGAGCAGGGCGTCGGTGGACATGCTCTCCGGGTCTCCCGCTGCGGCGAAGGCGCGGCGGATGTCGGCGAGGATCCGCGCGTTGCTGGGGTTGTCCTCCTCGGCCTGGGCCTCGGCGGCGACCATCTGCGCGCACGCGGCTCGGGCACGCTCGGGCCAGGTCTCTCCGGCGAGGTCGGCGACGATGACCAGGGGCTCCCAGGTGTCGGCGGCCCGGTCCTCGACAGGCATGACCGGTTCCAGGTGCAGAGCGCGCTCCGCCAGCGGCTTCGTCCAGCGCGTCAGCCGGGCGCGCAGGGAGTGCAGGGCGGGACTGTCGCGCTTGGTCCGGTAGGGGCTGACGTGCTCGCCCTCCGCGCGGCGGCGCATCCGGATCACGACCGACCGGTCCATGATCGTGTCGGGCAGATCGCCGATGCCCGCGAGCGCGGCCATCGCGAAGGTGGCGAACGAGTGCGGAGCGTGCTCCTTCCCGACCACACGCAGGACGGGGCGTCCGCGCTGGTGACCGGCGTTGAGCAGGCCGCGCATCTCCTCGTTCTTCTCGGCGACCTTGGGGCTGCCGAAGATGGTGTCGGCCTCGTCGACCAGCAGGGTGGGCGGTTCCTCGCCGATGGAGCGGAAGATCGCCGCCGCCGTGGAGTTGACCGTGATGACGGGGTTGTGGACCGTCTCGGTCAGCAGGTCGAGCAGGCGGGACTTGCCGCAGCGCTTCGCGGGTCCGACCACCGCGAGGCGCGGGGCGTGCTGCCACACCGGCTGCAGGTGGGTGGCCGCGATCCACAGCACGGTCGCGTCCAGGGCCTGCTCGCTGGGCAGGATCACGAACCGGGCCAGGGTCGCCCGCAGCTCGTCCAGCAGGGCCGCACCATCGGCCGACGGGGTGGGCGGGTTGGCCGACGGCGCTGCTGCCGTATGGCCTGGGGCGGTAGTCTCGTTCATGGAGATCCTCACTCAGCGGCTCCGGGGGGCAACCCGGTCCGCTGTAGGTGACTGTCCTGGGATGGGCGGTGGCGAGGTTTCCACTTGAGCCCCCGGTGTTCGTAGCGCCGGGGGTTTCGTGTTCCTCAGGGGCGGGCGGTCACGCCTCAACCCCGATCGGACTAACTTTTCGAGCCTCTCATGGCATGACTATGGCCCGAGCGTGCGCCGGAGTCAAACCGCAAGCAGCATTCAGCCTTCAGTCGCTATGCGCATATCAGCAGGTCAATAGAGTAGTGATCCAGGTCACATGCACGGCTATTCGCTTGCAGGTTGAGCTTCTGATGCTGCTAGGGTCTACGACTGTGGGTCCCGTGGACCCCTCGTCCGCCCGAGAGAGGAGGTAGAAGAAGTGGACGACAGCAAGCCCGCGCGCTGGGCCCCGCCGGAGGGCGAGGCTCTGGTGGCGCACAACCTGAAGGTCCTGCGAAAGACCGCGCGCCTCTCGCAGGAGGACATGGCCGAGCGCATGCGACGCCTCGGCTACAAGCTGCATCAGACCCAGATCGCCAAGATCGAGAACGGCACGCGGAGCGTCAGTTTCGACGAGGTCATCGGGCTCGCCAAGGCACTTAGCGTCCCCGCCGCGAACTTCATGCTCGAAGCCGTGGCCGGCCCCGACGACCCGCACTGGGAGCTCCAGGAAGCTGGCTTCGCCATCCAGAAGGCCGAGCAGGAGCACCAGGTGGCGCAGGATCTCGCCGACGCGGCCAAGGCGAGACTCGACGCGGCCGAGGCGAGATACGACGAGATCGCCGCGCGCCTCGGTGTCGAGGAGGAGGCGGAGCCGATCGTCTTCTACCCGGCTCCCAACTCCCCCGGCGACCCTCTGCGCGGTCCCGTCGAACCCTCCGCCGAATAGTCGGCGCACCGTCCGCCCAGTCCCTCGGCGCTACGAACGCCGAGGGCCAGAGCGCGGTCCCCTCTTCACTCACCGCCCATCCCGAACAGTCCAGCGGTCACGTTGCCCTCGTGACCGCCGAAAGGCATTTCCGTGTCCACCTCCCTGTCCCTCATCGCCCGTGCCCTCGGCGTCACCGAGCACCAGCTCGCCGCCGCCATCCAGGAGCACTCGGCCCCCGTGCCCGATGCCACCCTCGTCGCACTCACTGTCGAAGAAGCCGCCCGCCGCCTCGGCATCGGACGCACGACCATGTACGCGCTGATCGCCTCAGGCGAGGTTCAGTCGGTCCAGATCGGCCGCTTGCGCCGCATACCCGCCGACGCACTCGACGCATACATCGTGTCCCGCTCCCAGGCCGTCACCCCGGCCGCCCTCGCGGCCTGAGGGGAAGGGACATGGCTAAGTCCCGTCAGCCCAACGGCGCTTCCTCGATCTTCCTTGGCAAGGATGGCTACTGGCACGGCTACGTGACCGTCGGCGTGAAGGACAACGGCAATCCCGACCGCCGCCACGTGAAGCGCAAGAACCGCGCCGACACGACCAAGGCGGTTCGCGAGTTGGAAAGGAAGCGAGACTCCGGCACCGTCGGCAAGGCTGGTCAGACTTGGACGGTCGAGTCCTGGCTGACCCACTGGGTCGAGAACATCGCTGCACCGCACGTCGGCGAGAACACCATCGACGGCTACCGCGTCGCGGTCAACCACCACCTGATCCCCGGCCTTGGCGCGCACCGCCTCGCCAAACTGGAGCCCGAGCACCTGGAGCGCTTCTACCAAAAAATGCTGAAGGCCGGCAGCGCCGCCGGTACCGCGCACCAGGTCCACCGCACCGTCCGCACCGCGCTGAACGAGGCGGTGCGTCGAGGCCACCTCACGGTCAACCCGGCTTCGATCGCCAAGGCTCCACGCCTCGAAGAGGAAGAGGTCGAGCCCTACACCGTCGAGGAGGTGCAGCGACTCCTCGACCTGGCCAACAAGCAGCGGCACCCAGCCCGTTGGGTCATCTCCCTGGCGCTCGGCCTGCGCCAAGGCGAGGTGCTCGGTCTCAAGTGGACGGATGTCGACTTCGAGCTCCGTGTCCTGACGGTCCATCGGAACCGGCTGCGGCCCCGATACGAGCACGGCTGTGCCGGCCACCCCTGCGGGCGCAAGCCCGGCTACTGCCCACAGAAGGTCAACATCCGACGCGAGACCAAGGACACGAAGTCCCGCGCGGGACGCCGACCGATCGGCATCCCCGACCCGCTGCTCCAACTCCTTCTCCGGCACCACACGGAGCAGGAGCGTGAACGACGAATCGCAGGAGACCTCTGGATAGAGAAGGGATACGTCTTCACCTCGCCGACCGGCGAACCGCTCAACCCGAACACCGACCACCATGAGTGGAAGGACCTGCTCAAGGCGGCGGGCCTGCGGGCGGGCCGACTCCATGACGCTCGCCACACGGCAGCAACGGTCCTGCTCATCCTCGGCGTCCCGGACACTGTCGTCGACGCGCTCATGGGCTGGGAGCCCGGCAAGTCCGCCCGGATGCGCCGCCGCTACCAGCACCTCACCAACCGGGTGCTCACAGACACCGCTAACAAGATCGGCGGCCTGCTCTGGCCCCTGCCCGAGGAACCTCCCGCCGCCTGACACAACCACACATCGCCACGCGGCCGTCGACCGAACTGCAGAGATTCAGGTCGACGGCCGCGCGCCATTCCTGACCTGCCGCTGGCGCTTCGATCGAGTTCCACCGACCTCCTTGATCACACCAGAGCATCCTGACGCACGCTATATCGTGCTGACCTCTCGGAGCCGCACGGGGCCTGAAACGACGAGAGGCTGGGATCTGGGGTGCCTCTGATCATCAATGAGACCGAACGGGCGCACTGGCGGTATGACCCGCTTGTGAGCGTCGGACCGCTGCGCTTCGGGATGAGCCACGAACAGGCTTCGGAGGCGATGGAAGTCGAAGGCTTCATCTGCGACGCGATTCAAACCGGGCTGGGACATGGCCGACTTGACCGGCGGGCGGAGTTCAGGAGGCCGGAAGCGTTGGGCGGGGCAGCCCCCGTCATCACCTACTTCCTCGACGAGGACACCCTGGCCGTTGTTGCCGTGGACGGGCTGTGCGGGCCACAAGTTCGGCTTGGCGAGCTGCGGCTGGCGGGTCAATTGCCGTCCGAGCTCACTGAGCGGGTTTGGGATTACGTGACTGAGCGTGGCATGGACCGCACGCTGTCTGTCGAGGGCGAGGTGTCCTCAGAACATCTCGGCTTCTTGGTTCGTGCCCAGGAGGCAGGCGAGGTACGGCTGTCCCGTCCGATCTTCGTGAACTGCAACGGCTGGGCCCACACGGTGCACGACTGCATTCCCGTCCCGGAGTGGAACGTGCGGTAACAGGCGGAGCGACCTCAGAGGCTAGGCCGTAATCCCGCGTGGCCGTAGTCAACGGGCGTCGGACGCACGCTACTTCCGTGCCACTCACGCCGAGCGGATGGTCTCCACCTTGAGCACTGGATTGAGGGGCTCGACAAGTTCCCGGGTCGCAACGGCGACGAGACGGGCTGGTGGATCGCCACCGGCCAGAGCCCTCATGTACTCGAATGCCTCCGCAGGGGACAGCACAGGTAGCCGACGGCGCAACTCGCGGACAGCGGCCATGCGGCCTTCAGCGGCACCGATTCGACCGATCTCATCGTGCAGGTCGTCCACTGCCGTTCGGACCGGCAGCCCGCGGATACGGGACCTGTAGTCAACCTCCCACGTGCCTTGTACCTCCGACACGACGCCGATCCGGTGCAGCCCTCCGTCGACGCGGTCGACCAGGTACGGCCCGTTGCCTGCGAGCGCAGCTTCCCAGTTCCGCGTCAGAACGAACTCTTCGGACTGGTAGTAGACGATCCAGACGAGCTCGTGCTCCTCGGCACCGGTCACGAGAAGGCGCATGGTGAAGGAACGGTCCAGCTCATCCTGGACCATACGGAGTGCGGCCTCGCGTTCGATCACGGGTGAAGGATCCCCCACAGTCGCAACACGGGCCAGCGGATTACAGAGCGGGATCACGCACCACCTCGGAACAGGCGAGCGCCGACCACCAGTGCCTGGTCCACAACTGCAACCCAAACTGCAACCCCCGAAACGACGAGGACCCGGACGCAGAAGCGTCCGGGTCCTCGTCTGCCCAGCTGGGCGGGTGCGGAGGATACGAGATTCGAACTCGTGAGGGGTTGCCCCCAACACGCTTTCCAAGCGTGCGCCCTAGGCCACTAGGCGAATCCTCCGTGGGAGAGCTTACTAGATGTTTGGGGGTGCTCGTGCACACGGTCGACGCAGGTGGGAGGTCGGCCCGACGTGGTGCCGAGGGGCGGTGAAGAGTGGGGCCGGGATCCGGTACTGTGGGGGTCAGCCCCTCGTGTGGCGCTATCTCGCTGAACCCCCCCAGGGCCGGAAGGCAGCAAGGGTAGGTGAGCTCTGGCGGGTGCACGGGGGGTCCTTGCGTTGTAGGCCACCGATTTGTCGGTGGGGACCGTTAGGGTCGGTGTCGTGTCGCTCGCTCTTTATCGCCGGTATCGACCCGAGACCTTCGCCGAGGTCATCGGGCAGGAGCACGTGACCGGGCCGCTGCAGCAGGCGCTGCGGAACAACCGGGTCAACCACGCCTACCTCTTCAGTGGGCCGCGCGGCTGCGGCAAGACGACGAGTGCGCGCATCCTCGCCCGGTGCCTGAACTGTGAGCAGGGTCCCACCCCGACGCCCTGTGGCGAGTGCCGGTCCTGTGTCGACCTGGCCCGTGGCGGGCCCGGGTCGATCGACGTGATCGAGATCGACGCCGCCTCGCACGGTGGCGTGGACGATACTCGTGACCTGCGGGAGAAGGCGTTCTTCGCGCCCGCCTCCAGCCGCTACAAGATCTACATCATCGACGAGGCCCACATGGTCTCCACGGCCGGCTTCAACGCCCTGCTGAAGGTCGTCGAGGAGCCGCCGGAGCATCTGAAGTTCATCTTCGCCACCACCGAGCCCGAGAAGGTCATCGGGACGATCCGCTCCCGCACGCACCACTACCCCTTCCGGTTGGTGCCACCGGGCGTGCTGCGCGACTACCTCACCGACGTCTGCGGTCGGGAGCACATCCAGGTCGAGGACTCCGTCTACCCGCTGGTTGTTCGCGCGGGCGCGGGTTCCGTGCGTGACTCGATGTCCGTCATGGACCAGCTGCTCGCCGGGGCTGACGAGCGCGGCGTGACGTATGCCATGGCCACGGCCCTGCTCGGCTACACCGACGCCACGTTGCTCGACGAGATCGTCGACGCCTTCGCCCAGCAGGACGGCGCCACCGTCTTCGGCATCGTCGACCGGGTGATCGAGGGCGGCCACGACCCGCGGCGTTTCGTCGCCGACCTGCTGGAGCGGCTGCGGGATCTGGTGATCCTCTCCGCCGTGCCGGACGCGGGCGAGAAGGGCCTGATCGACGCGCCCGCGGACCGGGTCGCGCTGCTGGAGCAGCAGGCGCAGCGCTTCGGCGCGACCGAGTTGAGCCGGGCCGCGGACATCGTCAACACCGGTCTCACCGAGATGCGCGGCGCGACCTCACCCCGGCTGCAGCTCGAACTGATCTGCGCACGGGTGATGTTGCCGAGCGCGTTCACGGACGAGACGTCGACGCAGGCCCGGCTGGAGAAGCTGGAGCGGCGTGCCACGCTGCCGGCCGGAGTTGCGGGAATGGCGGGAACGGCTGGTACGACTCCCGCTCCCGTGTTCACCGAGGCGGCCGTGCCGACGCCAGCTCCCGCATCCACGCCCGCGCCGGTGGCTCCCCCTGTCGCTGCACCTGCACCGGTCGCCCCCGCTGTCCCTGCCGCTCCGGCCGCCGCCGCGTCCGGCCACACGCCCGGTGCCTGGCCCGTGACGCCGAGCTTCGGCCAGTCGACTCAGCAGCAGACCCCTGCTCCCGCCGCCGCACCCGTTCCGACGCCGGCGCCCACGCCTGCTCCCGCTCCCGTTCCTGCCGCGCCCTCCCCCGAGGCCTCCGGCGCGAGCGCTGCGCAGATCCGGCAGCAGATGTGGCCGCAGATCCTGGACGCGGTGAAGGGTCGTCGCCGGGTCACCTGGATGCTGCTGCAGCAGGCCCAGGTCGCAGGCTTCGACGGCGGCGCGCTGCAACTCTCCTTCGAACACGCGGGCACCCGGGACGGCTTCGTCAACGGCGGCCACGACGAGATCCTGCGCCAGGCGCTGCAGGACACCTTCAGCGTGAACTGGAAGGTCGAGTGCCTGATCGGCCCGACCAACGGCGGTTCAGGCGGCAGTGCCGCAGGCAACGGCGGCTTCGGCGGTGGGGGTGGGGGCGGGGTTCCGCCGCGCGCCGGGGGCGGCGGGGCGTCGTTCCCGCCCGCCGCCGCGCAGGCCGCGCGCCCCGCCTCCCCCGCGCCGTTCGGCGCAGGTCAGAGCCAGGGCTCAGGCGCGCCCGCACCCTCGACGTCGGCACCCCAGCCGAACGCGCAGGCGCAGGCGCAACCGCAGCCATACGCGCAGGCGCCGGTGCAGCCCCAGGCTCAACGGCCGAGCGCCCCCGCCCAGACGGCGCCGTCGGCGCCCCCCGTGCCCGTGCCCTCCGCTCCACCGCCGTACGACGGTCCGGACGACGACGACATGCCGCCGCCCCCGTTCGATCCGGAGGAGGACATCCCGGAGCACGACACCACGTCCGTCTCCGGCCATGACCTGATCATCCGTGAGCTCGGCGCGACGGTGATCGAGGAGATCGAACGGAACCGCTGACACACGACCGCTGACGCACAGCCCGCTGAGATCGACCGCAGGCATCCGCGCGACTGACGCAGATCCGACACGGCGACCACGTAGGCTCGCCCTGGAGCGGTCCCGCTCCGCAAAACAGCGAACGTGCAGCAACGCCCGAGCAACACAGCAGCAAGCCAGACAGATGCAGGACAGGAGCGCCCATGTTCCCCGGTGGTGGCCAGCCCGACATGCAGGCCCTGCTTCAGCAGGCCCAGCAGATGCAGCAGCAGCTCGCCCGAGCCCAGGCCGACCTGGCCGCGGCGGTGTTCGACGGTTCGGCGGGCGGCGGCCTGGTCAAGGCGTCGGTCAGCGGTGCCGGCGAGCTCAAGGCCCTGGTCATCGACCCGAAGGCGGTCGACCCCGAGGACACCGAGACCTTGTCCGACCTGGTCCTGGCCGCCGTTCGTGACGCCACGGCCGCCGCGCAGCGCGCCGCCGCCGAGAAGCTCGGCCCGCTGGCACAGGGGCTGGGCGGCGGCGGAATCCCGGGCCTGCCGTTCTGACCCGCGTCCTGACCCGCGTCCTGACCCGCGTCCGACCTTTCTGACCAGCGTCCGACCCGCGTCCGACCCGCAAGCTCCGCGACGCGAGCGCGCAGGCGCCGCGCCCGAAGTGAGCGTGTCGGGACGGTGTGACAGCGGTCCGATCCGGAGGATGATGGGCCCCGAAAAGGCAGAAAGCGCGAAGCGCAGTGCGAAGAGCGAAGAGCGAGAGCGCAGAAGCGCACACGAGCAGCAGCAGCGACGAGAGCAAGAGAGCAGAGGTAGCGCGGCGTGTACGAGGGCGTGGTCCAGGACCTGATCGACGAGTTGGGCAGACTGCCCGGCGTCGGGCCCAAGAGCGCGCAGCGGATCGCCTTCCACATCCTGCAGGCCGATCCGGTGGACGTGCGCAGGCTTGCGCACGCCCTGGCCGAGGTCAAGGAGAAGGTGCGGTTCTGCACCGCCTGCGGCAACGTCTCGGAGTCCGAGCTGTGCCGCGTCTGCCAGGATCCGCGTCGTGACCCGTCGCTGATCTGCGTCGTCGAGGAGCCGAAGGACGTCGTCGCGGTCGAGCGGACCCGCGAGTTCCGTGGCCGCTACCACGTGCTCGGTGGGGCGATCAGCCCGATCGAGGGCGTCGGGCCCGACGACCTGCGGATCCGCGAACTGATGACCCGGCTCGCGGACGGAACCGTCACCGAGCTGATCCTGGCCACCGACCCCAACCTGGAGGGGGAGGCCACCGCCACCTATCTGGCCCGGCTGCTCAAGCCGATGGGTCTCAAGGTGACCCGGCTGGCCAGCGGCCTGCCGGTAGGGGGAGACCTGGAGTACGCCGATGAGGTCACCCTCGGGCGGGCCTTCGAAGGGAGACGACTTCTCGATGTCTGACGCCAGCGCCACGCCGCCCTCGTCATTGCCGTCGCCGCAGGCGGCGCAGTCGCCGACGGCGCACGACGACGCGTTGCCCATCGACGCCCTGCCCGACGAGTTCGCGGTGCAGATCGCGGACTCGGTGCAGAGCTTCCTGCTCTCCGTCCCGGAGATCGCCAAGGGCGACGAGCCCGGCAGCGCGATCAGTCTGCTGCTGCTGGAGGTCTCCCAGCTGCTGCTGACCGGCGGACGCCTGGGCGCCATCGAGGACGTGCTCCCCGAGGACCGCTACGAGCCGGACACCGAACCCGACGCGGACGAGGACGAGCTACGCCAGCGGCTGGCCCAGTTGCTCGCGCCCATCGACGTCTACCACGAGATCTTCGACCCGTACGGACCGCCGGACAAGCCGGTCCCGTGCCGGATCTCGGACGACCTGGCCGAGGTGGTCACCGAGCTGCGGCACGGCATGGTGCACTACCGCGAGGGCCGGATCTCCGAGGCGCTGTGGTGGTGGCAGTTCTCGTACCTCGCCAACTGGGGGTCCACGGCCACCAGCGTGCTGCGCGCGCTGCAGTCGCTGGTCGCGCACGTCCGGATGGACAGTCCGATCTCCGCGCCGGTGGACGGTACGGACACCGACCACGACGGCCTGACGGACGAACAGCTGGAGCAGCAGGCAGGCGACCTCATGGCCGCCGAGCTCGGCCTCTGACCAGCAGTCACACGCACTACTCCAGCCGACCCCGGCCAGGAACCGCCGCCGCTGCAGCGACCTGAGCCGGGGTCAGCTGCGTCCCAGCCGCGTCTCCGCCGAGCCGCGTGCCGACGACCGCACGCGCCCCGTCCGCGCCTCACCGCAACCCGTCCCGCCCCCAGCCGCATCCCACCCGAACCCCACCCCGGCCCCACCCCGGCCACCGAACCCACAGAATGTGTCCAAGGCCACAGCCACCCGCCCCGTGACCTGCCCCGTCCGCAAATCCGGCAGATGCCTCCCCCGCCACCGGAAAATCTTCCGCCGCGGCCCGCATCACCCCGGACGCACCCCGAGCCCACGATGATCGCACTGTGATACGGCAGTATCAGCGTTCGGACACACCCCTTTCCCACCATCGCGCTCGCTAGACTGACGAGCGACCACAGGCCCACCGCGGAACGCCTCGCCCGGGCCCGGACCACAAGAGTCGAGGAGCGCACGTGGGCCTTGTCGTGCAGAAGTACGGCGGCTCATCCGTAGCGGATGCCGAGGGCATCAAGCGGGTCGCCAGGCGGATCGTCGACACCAAGAAGGCCGGCCATGAGGTCGTCGTCGTGGTGTCCGCCATGGGCGACACCACGGACGAGCTCATCGATCTCGCAGAGCAGGTCTCGCCCTTCCCGGCCGGCCGCGAGCTCGACATGCTGCTGACCTCCGGAGAGCGCATCTCCATGGCCCTGCTGGCGATGGCGATCAAAACGCTGGGCCACGAGGCACAGTCGTTCACCGGCAGCCAGGCCGGCGTCATCACCGACTCGGTCCACAACAAGGCCCGCATCATCGACGTGACGCCCGGCCGGATCCGGGCCGCGCTCGACCACGGCAACATCGCCATCGTGGCCGGTTTCCAGGGTGTCTCCCAGGACTCCAAGGACATCACCACGCTCGGCCGCGGCGGCTCCGACACCACCGCCGTCGCGCTGGCCGCCGCCCTGGACGCGGAGGTCTGCGAGATCTACACCGACGTGGACGGCGTGTTCACCGCCGACCCGCGCGTGGTGAAGAAGGCTCGCAAGATCGACTGGATCGCCTTCGACGACATGTTGGAGCTCGCCTCGTCCGGCTCCAAGGTGCTGCTTGCGCGCTGCGTCGAGTACGCGCGACGCTACGACATGCCGATCCACGTCCGCTCGTCCTTCTCCGGGCTGACCGGCACCTGGGTCTCCAACAAGCAGCTGACCAAGCCCGAAGGGGGCGAATCCGACATGGAGCAGGCCATCATCTCCGGTGTGGCCCACGACACCTCCGAGGCGAAGGTCACGGTCGTCGGCGTCCCGGACAAGCCGGGCGAGGCCGCCCGGATCTTCCGCGCCGTCGCGGACGCCGAGATCAACATCGACATGGTGGTCCAGAACGTCTCCGCCGCGTCGACCGGCCTGACCGACATCTCCTTCACCGCGCCCAAGAACGAGGGCCGCAAGGCGATCGAGGCGCTGGAGCGGGTTCAGGAGGGCATCGGCTTCGAGTCGCTGCGCTACGACGACCAGATCGGCAAGATCTCCCTGGTCGGCGCAGGCATGCGCTCGCACCCGGGCGTCACCGCGACGTTCTTCGAGGCGCTGTCGGCCTCCGGCGTCAACATCGAGCTGATCTCCACCTCCGAGATCCGCATCTCCGTGGTCACCCGCGCCGAGGACGTCACCGCCGCCGTGCAGGCGGTGCACAGCGCCTTCGGTCTGGACAGCGAGAACGACGAGGCAGTCGTCTACGGGGGCACCGGCCGATGAGCGCGTCCGGACGACGGCCCACGCTGGCCGTCGTCGGCGCCACCGGCGCCGTCGGGCGGGTCCTGGTGAACCTGCTCGCCACCCGAGCCGACGTCTGGGGCGAGGTGCGACTGTTCGCCTCGCCCGACGGGGTCGGCACCACCATCCCGGTGCTCGGCCGCGACGAGCCGGTGCGCGCGCTCGAACCGGGCTGCTTCGACGGCATCGACGTGGCCCTGTTCGAGGCGCCCGAGGACGTCGTCAAGATCTGGGCCCCGCTCGCGGTCGAGTCGGGCGCGGTCGCCGTCGACGGTTCGGCGGCGTTCCGGCTCAACGCGGACGTGCCGCTGGTCGTGCCGGAGATCAACCCTGCCGCGACGCGGATGCGCCGCCTCGGCATCGTCGCCGCGCCGCGCTGCTCGACGCTGGTCCTGACGGTCGCGCTGGCCGCGCTGCACGCCGAGTTCGGCCTGCGCGAGCTCGTCGTCACCGCGGCGCTGGCGGCGTCCGGCCGCGGCCGGATCGGCATCGACACCCTGCGTCGCCAGACGTCGGAGGTCGCCGGAGACCCGACCGTCGGTTCCCGCACCGGCGATCTGCGCCGCGCGGTCTCCGAGCAGGACGACGACCCGTTCGAGGCCCCACTGGCGCTCAACCTGCTGCCCTGGGCCGGCGACGCCGGCGAGGACGGTTGGTCGAGCGAGGAGCTGGGCCTGCGCAACGAGACCCGCAAGATCCTGGGCCTGCCCGAGCTGCGGATCTCGGCGACCTGCCTGCGCGTCCCGGTCGTCAGCGGCCACTCGCTGACCGTCCACGCGGTCTTCGACAACGAGCCGGACGTGGCCCGGATCCGGGAGATCCTGGACTCCTCTGCCGGCGTCATCGTCTACGACGACCCGGCGAAGGGCGAGTACCCGACCCCGGCGGACGTCGTCGGCTCCGACCCGACCTGGGTCGGCCGGGTCCGCCGCTCGCTGGACGACCCGCACGCGCTGGAGCTGTTCCTATGCGGGGACAACCTGCGCAAGGGCGCTGCGCTCAACTGCGTGCAGATCGCCGAGCTGATCGCCCAGGAACCGGCGGAGTCGACCGAGCACGCCTGAGCCCGCCTGACCTCGGACGGGACGTCACACCGCCTCGGGGGCGCGTGCCCCTGAGGCGGTGGCGGTTCAAACGCCGTGACCTCGCACGCAGCGGCCTCGAACCCCGTGGCCTCGAACGCCGTGACGAGGTTGCGTGCAGCGTTCGCCCGAATAAGGGGGAGTTCGTGCAGACCCCGGAACCGGCTTCCGTGCCGGTTGGACGCCCCGTACCGTAGAGCCCCTGAACACGGTGTCACGGAGGGGCCAGGTGACGTACAACCCTCGGGGCGGGTCATGCGTCCAACTGGCGTGCCGCAAAGCCTGGTGCTTCCGATGACCGCACCGTTCACACACACGCGTGCCGGTCGTACACAGGACGTCCTGCCGGCCGGCGAGTCGACGGCGGTCGCCGTCGGTGCCTCCGTCGACCACCTGACCGAGACGTACCAGGCCCACTACGCGTCCCTCCTCCGCCTCGCCGCCCTGCTGCTGGACGACACCGCGTCCTGCGAGGACGTCGTGCAGGAGGCGTTCATCCGGGTCCACTCCGCCAGGCGGCGGCTGCGCGATCCGGACAAGACCTTGGCGTACCTGCGGCAGACCGTGGTCAACCTCTCCCGGTCCACGCTGCGCCGCCGCATCATCGGTCTGCGCCTGCTGCAGAAGCCGATGCCGGACATGGCCTCCGCCGAGGAGGGCGCCTACGACGCGCTGGAACGGGACGAGTTGATCGTCGCCCTGCGCGGGCTGCAGCGTCGCCAACGCGAGGTGCTGGTGCTGCGCTACTTCTCCGACATGACGGAGGCTCAGGTCGCGGACACCCTCGGCATTTCCGTAGGCTCGGTCAAGGCCTACGGCTCGAGGGGGCTGGCCGCACTGCGAATCACGATGGACGCCGGGAACGAGATGCCGGACACCGGCGAGGGGAGGCAGTCGTGAGCGCGGACAGGCGCTCGCGCTACCTGCGCGTGGTTCGACCCGGGGCCGGCGGTCAGACCGTCGGCGCCACGGGTCCGGACGACGCATCCGTCGCGTCGGCAGAGACGACGCCGCCGGTTCCGGTCGCGCCCCCACGAGCTACCCCTCTCTGGCTCCACCGTCCGCTCGGGCAGCTCCGTCCGCTCGGGCAGCTCCGTCCGCTCGGACCGCTCCGCCCGCACGGGTCGTCCGGCCCGCTCAAGGCGTCCAGATCGCCCCTGCCGTCCGGGTCGGCCGGGGCCACCGGGTCGACCGATGCGGCGGGTTCGCCCGGGCCGTCCGGTTCACCTGGTTCGTCCGGTTCACCCGGTTCACCCGCCTTCGGCGACGTCGACGACGAGCTGTTCGACCTCGACAGAGGCCTGCTCGAACTGGACGAGGACCCCTTCGGCGGCGCGCTGCGCAGCCGCCTGCACGGGGCGGTGGGCGAGCTGCGCCCGGCCCCCGGCTCGTTGGAGCAGTTGCGGCGCGCGGTCCCCCAGCGTCGCGCCCTGCGCAGGCGCGCCTACGGCGGTGCGGCTGTGGCCGCTTCGCTCGCGCTGTTCGGGCTGACCGCGATGCACTCGATCGGTGTCGACAACGTCACCACCGCCCAGTCGTCCGCGTCCGGCGGCCTGGCCTCCGGCTCCGCGGCCCCGAGCCCGAGCAACGGCCGGACCGGCCGTCCCTCCTCCGGCACGTCCGGCGGCGCGACGACCGGTGGCTCGGTGGTCGCCACGCTGCTGCCGGGGCAGACGCCCGGCGGCGTGCTGGTGCCACTGCCCTCCGGCGGGGTGACCTCCGTCGCGACGGACGGCTCCACGCACCCCCAGACCGGCGGCGGAACGCTGCCGGTCTGCGCCCGCTCCCAGCTCGGCCAGGGCGCGGCGGGTCTGGCGCAGCCGGACTCCTCCGGCGTGGTCTACGGCTCGTTCGCGGTCAGCAACACGTCCAGCAGCGCGTGCCAGGTCGGCGAGCCCGGCGTGATCGACGTGCAGGACGCCGTCGGCACGCAGACGTCGCGGTTCAACGTGCAGCCGCACACCGCGGCCGACCCGGCCACCGGCCTTCCGGCACCGGACCCGCAGCATCCCCCGGTCAGCCTGCAGCCCGGCCAGTCCTACGTGATCGACTTCGCCTGGGTTCCGGCCTCCTGCGCGGGGCCCGACCCGAGCGTGGCCTCCGGCACCCCGAGCGTCAGCCCGACCCCGGACACCGCCTCCACCACCAGCGGCACGTCCGGCGGCACGGGCAGCACCGGTGGATCCGGCGGCACGGGCGGCAGCGGCGGCCCGACGGGCACGCCCACGAGCACCGACACCGGCGGTACGGGCGGCAGCGGGGGCCCGAGCGGGACCCCGGGCAGCCCCAGCGTGGTCCTCGCGCTGATGCCGACGGGGAGCGGCCAGGTGGCGGCCAGCACAACCCTGTCAGGGGCCTGTGCGGGCACCGTCTACCGCACGGACCCGCTCGCCGCGCCGCGATAGCGAGTGGTTACCGTAGTCGGGTGTACCGGTTCCTTCTGACCCCGCGCTGGCTCGGCCTCACGCTGCTGGCGCTCGTCGCCGTGCCGGTGTGCATCGTCCTCGGGCTGTGGCAGTTCAGCCGCTTCGAGCTGCACAGCCACGCGCAGAAGCAGCAGACCGCGCTCGCCTCGGCGGACGCGGCACCCTCGGCCCTGGCCCCGATGATCGCCTCCGGCGACCGGAACGGCGTCGGAGGCGACGCCGGGCTCCGGGTCTCGTTCACGGGCACGTACGACGGGGCGCACCAGTTCGTCGTCCCACAGCGCCAGCTGAACGGGCGCAACGGCTCGCTGATCCTCACCCCGCTGAAGCTGGACGCCTCCGGCGCGGGCTCGGCCACGTACGTGCCCGTGGTGCGCGGGTGGTTGCCCGGCACGCCCGCGCACGCGCCCGCGGCGCCCACCGGCACGGTCTCGGTGACGGGCCGGCTGCAGGCGGCGGAGACCGAGGACTCGACGGGCGTCATCTCCAGCGGGACCCTGCCGAGCGGTGAGCTCGGCATGATCTCCCCGACCACCCTGGTGAACGTCCTGCCGTACACCGTCTGGAACGGCTGGGTCTCCCTGGACGCGGGCGCGTCCGGCACGGTCGGACTGACCGCGCTCCCCGTCTCCCAGACCGCCGCTTCGGACAGCGGGACCAGCCTCAGCCTGTCGGCGATCCAGAACCTGGGCTACGTGGCCCAGTGGTTCGTCTTCGCGGGGTTCGTGGTCTTCATGTGGTTCCGCTTCGTCCGCAGGGAGGCGGAGCAGGTCCGCGACCGCGAGCTCGGCCTCTCCTGAGGCCTTCTGCAGGCGGGGCGGCTGCACTATTCAGGGGCGCGGGGCTCTGCCCCGCGCCCCTGGCCGGCCTTACGGCAGGTGCCGCGCGACGAAGTCGAGCTCCAACCTGAGCTGCTTGACCCGCTCCTCGACTTCCAGCGAGCCGTGCCCGGCGTCGTAGCGGTAGATCTCGAACCGCTTGCCCAGCTTCTCCAGCTCGGTGACGTAGTTCTCGATCTGCCGGATCGGGCAGCGCGGGTCGTTCACGCCCGCGCTGAGGTAGACCGGCGCCTTCAGGTCCGCCGCGTACGTCAGCGGCGACGATGCCGCATAGCGGGCCGGGACCTCCTCCGGCGTGCCGCCGACCAGTGTGCGGTCCATCGCCTTCAGGGCCTCCATCTCGTCGTGGTACGCCGTGACGTAGTCCGCGACCGGGACGGCAGCCAGGCCCAGCGCCCAGGCGTCCGGCTGGGTGCCGAGGCCGAGGAGGGTGAGGTAGCCGCCCCAGCTGCCGCCGGAGAGGATGATCCGCTCCGGGTCGGCCAGGCCGGAGGAGACCGCCCACTCGCGGACCGCGCCGATGTCCTCCAGCTCGATCAGGCCGACGCGGTGTCGCAGCGCGTCCGTCCAGGCGCGGCCGTAGCCCGTGGAGCCGCGGTAGTTGACGCGGACCACCGCGTAGCCGTGGTCGACCCAGGCCGCCGGACCCGCCGCGAACGCGTCGCTGTCGTGCCAGGTGGGGCCGCCGTGGATCTCGAAGACGCACGGCAGCGGACCGGCCGGGGCGTCGGCCGGGCGCTGGACCAGGGCGTGGACGGGACCGCCGGGCCCGTCGACCCAGACGTCCTCGACCTGGACCGACGGTGGCGCCTGCGGGCCGGGCGCGGCCAGCACGACCTCTCCGGTCGTGCTCCGCACCACCGGGGGCTGCTCGGAGGAGGACCAGAGGAACTCCACCGTCCCGTCCGGGCGGGCGGAGGCGCCGGAGACCGTGCCGGGCAGGGTGGGGAGCGGGGTGAGCTCACCCGACGCGAGGTCGTAGCGGTGGAGCTCGCTGCGGGCGCGGTAGGTGTGCTCGATCAGCAGCGCGCCGGCGTCCGGGTACCACTCGGCGGTGACGTCGCCGGGGAGCTCGAGCACGATCTCCTCCTCCGCACCGGTCGCGGTGTCCCAGATCAGCGGCTCCCAGCGACCCCGGCGCTGGTGGGCGACGAGCATCCGGGCGTCCCCGGGCAGCGGCGCGAAGCCGAGGCAGGACAGGCCCAGCGCCTCCTCGCGTCCGGTCGCGTCGTCCAGTTCGGCCACAACCGTGACCTGGTCGCCGTCGACCCGCAGCACCCGCAGCGCGGAGTGCATGGCGTCGCCGTGCTCGGTGTGGTCGACGGCGATCAGCGTGCCGTCGTGGGAGAGGTCGCCGACGCCGGCGGACTCGCGGTGCCGGTAGATCTCCAGCGGTTGCTGGCCCGCGCGGACCAGGTGGAGCGTCGAACCCTCCTCGTCCGTGGAACGGCCGACGACGGCCTCGCCGCGACGACCCAGGGCCAGACCGGCCGGATAGGAGGGGGCGAGACCGGGCACGGCCTCCTCGTCCCGCGCGGGTGCGGTGACGTTCGGGGCGCTGCCCGCGAAGGGCTGACAGCGCCAGACGCCGAACTCGTCGCCGTCGGTGTCGTCGAACCACCAGATCCACTCACCGTCGGGGGTGAGCGTCGCCTCGGTGGTGCCGTGGGGACGGTCGGTCACCCGGCGCTGGGCGCCGTCGACGCGGTTCCAGGCGTAGATCTCGTAGGTGCCGGTCGCGTTGGAGACGAACAGGGACCGCTCGGGAGCGTCCTCGGCCCACTCCGGCAGACCGACTCTCGCGGCACGGAAGCGCTGCTCCCACGGAGGGAGGGACTCGAACGCCGCCGTCGCGGCCGCGTTGCTCTGCTTCACGTCGCTGCTCACGTCGCTGCTCATGCCGACCATCATCGGGCACAGGCCGCCGACGTCACCCCCCGCATCGAAGCTTTGCCTCCCGCTCGGCCGCGTGCGCCTAGGCCGTGTCGTCAAACTCGCGTCGGATCAGCCCGGGTTGTCTGGTGCGGCCAGCTGCAAGGCGGAGGGTCGCCCTCTTGGGCCGTACTTGGGCGATCCGACAACGCAGCGTGGGGGTCCCCCCGGCCGAAGGCTGGGGGAGGGCGTGCCAGACGAGCCGGGCCCGGCGGGAGTTTGACGACAGGGCCTATGTGCCCGGCTTCCCGCCGACCCGGCCGGCCGGGATCATCAGCAGGCCGAAGGCCAGCAGCACCGCGGCCGCCGCGCGTTCGCCCGACATCCCGGGGACCACGTGCAGCATCAGCGTCACCGCGGCCACACCGAGCGCGGTGCCGAGGCCGCGGCCCATGTTGACCATGCCGCCGCCGGTGCCCGCCGACTCGGTCGGGATCGCGCCCATCACCAGGGTGTTGTTGGCGGGTGTGAAGACCCCGAGACCCAGGCCCAGCAGGACCAGGACGAGCGGCAGCACCGTCGTGGTCATGGGCAGAACGGTCAGCAGCGCCAGCGCGACGACGGTCAGCGCGGTGCCGAGGAAGGCCCGGCGGTGGTCGTCGAGGCCGCGCGGCAGCACCCGGTCGGCGGTGGTCGCGGCGAGCGCGAAGCCCAGCGGCAGCGCGGTCAGCACCACCCCGGACGTCATCACGCCGACACCCTGCCGGGACAACACCACCGGCACCAGCACCAGTGGGCCGAAGAGGACGAGGTACCCGCAGAGCCCGCTGAGCAGGCCGAGGCCGATGCCCGGCCGTCCGGGCCGGGAGCGCAGCAGCGAGAGGTCGACCAGCGGCTGGGCCCCGCGCTGCTGACGACGGATCAGCAGCCAGCCCGCGACCACGGTGGCGACGGCCAGCGCGGCGGCGGACCAGAGCGGCCAGCCCAGCCCGGAGAAGACCGACAGGCCGAGCATCAGGCTGGTGCTGGTCAGCGCCAGCAGCAGCACGCCGACGCCGTCGACCCGCGTGCCGGTCCGGCGCTGCCGGGTGCGCGGGAGCAGGTAGTGCCCCGCGACCAGGGAGACGATCCCGACCGGCACGTTGACCAGGAAGACCCAGCGCCAGCCGAGCGTGGCGACCAGCGCGCCGCCGACGGTCGGGCCGAGCGCCAGGCCGATGGCCTGACCCGCCGCCTGCATGCCGAGGGCGGTCCGCATCCGCGCGCGCGGGGCGCTGGTGGTGACCAGTGCGACGCTGTTGGCCTGCATCAGCGCCGCGCCGACCGCCTGGACCACGCGGAAGACGACCAGCGCGGCGAGGGTGGGGGCGAGTCCGCAGGCGGCCGAGGCGAGGGTGAAGACCCCGAAGCCGTAGAGGTACATCAGCTTCCGGCCGTGCGCGTCGGAGAACCGACCGACCGGGACCAGCAGTGCGACCAGGGTCAGCAGGTAGGCCAGCGACACCCACTCGACCGCGGCGGGCGCGGCGTGGAACTGCTGTCCGAGCGCCTGGTAGGTGAGCGTGACGATGCTGGCGTCGAGCTGGCCCATGAAGGCGCCGAAGCAGACGGTCGCCACTGCGAGCCGCCAGGCCCACGCGTGGTCGCGTATGCGCTCGGGTCGCGGGCGCTCGTGGGTCAGCAGCGCCCACCCGCGCGGCATCACCCGCGGGAGCGGGAGCTGGGACGTCTCGCTGGGGGCCATATCCACAGTTTATCTCTGCAGCAGACATATTCGGAAGGGGAGGCAACCGTCCACCTGCTGGGACGGCTTGCCCCGCGCCCGCCTCCGACGCCGTGACCTGGGGCGCCGTAGCGCAGCTGTGACCGATGCCGCACGGAACCGCAAGCTCGGCGCGGGAGCCTGGTCACCATGGAGGCCAGACGCAGATGAACGAGAGCCGAACCAAGGCCGGAACCGACACCGGCACGACGCACACCGCACGCCACGTACTCAGCCCCCGCACGCGTCGCCGGGCGGGCGTCGCCGCGGCCGTGCTGCTGACCGCGGGCCTCGCCGCCGCCACGGCACTGCTGCCCAGTCCGGCCCAGGCCCAGGAGCGGACCGGCGTCCCCTCGACGCACGCCACGACCGCGATCACCATGCAGGTCTAGACCAACCACCGTCCCGCTCGCTAGCGTGGGGCCGTCCGCCCGCACCGCGCGGTGACCGCCGCGCCGGCCGCGCCGCGTCCCGCCGCGCGACGCACCGCCGCGTCCCGGACGCTGGAACCCTGGAACGCCGCCGGAACGCTGGGAGCACCGCCGTGGAGTCGTCCGTCCTCGCCTTCGCCACCGACCTGCTGGACGAGGGGCCCGACGCCTTCTTCGGCAACCTGGCCGACCGTGCCGGCGTCGGCGCAGTGACTCTGGCCTCGGTCTACCACGAGGCCCGCGACGTCTTCCCGCACAACCCGCGCCGGGTGCTGCGCTACCTCGAGCCCGGCGCCGCCTACTTCCGCCCGGACCCGGCCGCCTGGGCCGGACGACGACTGCGGCCCACCCCGTCCACGGCACTCGACGACGCGGGCGCCACCGGTGACGGCGCGGACCCGTTCGCGCTCGCCGCCGCCGAGACGCAGGCGCGCGGAATGAAGCTGCACGCCTGGACCGTCTTCCTGCACAACGACCGGCTCGGCTTCCAGCACCCCGACTGCGCACCCGAGAACGCCTTCGGCGACCGCCACCTCACCGAGCTCTGCCCGGCCAATCCGGAGGTGCGCGAGTACGTGACGACGCTCGTCGCCGAACACGCCCGCTACGGAGTGGACGCGATCCGGGCGGAGTCGCTGCACTTCCACGGACTGCGTCACGGTTACCACCACGAACGTTATTTCGAGCATCTCGGCCCGGTCGCCGAGGCCTTGCTCGGCCTCTGCTTCTGCACCCACTGCCGTACCGCCGCGCAGGCCGCGGGAGTTCCCGCCGACTCGGTGCGCGAGCGGGTGCGCGCCGAGATCCGCGTCCGGTTGACCGACGAGCGGGCCGCCGCCGAACCGTGCCGACTGGACGAGCTCGCCGACGGCGCGGTCGCCGCCTACATCGACGCCTCGACCGCGACCGTCACCTCGCTCGCGCGGGAGGCGGCCGAGACCGCCGCCGGGCTCGGCATGCGCCTGACCTTCATGGACGGCGACGGCCCGGGGAAGGGCTGGCTGTCCGGGATCGACCTTCCGTCACTGGCGGCCGCAGTCCCGCAGGTGGAGACACTCGGCTACGCACCGACGCCGGAACAGGTACGGGAGAAGGTCGCCGCGTTCGCGCTGCACGGCGTGAAGCCCGGCGCGCTGGCCGTGATCCTGCGCCCCATGGCGGAGGACTGCGACAGCGCCGAGAACCTGGCCGCCAAGGTCGCGATCCTGCGCGACCTTGGCGTACCGGAGGTCGAGTTCTACCACTACGGACTGATGCGGCTGTCCTCACTGGACCGGATCGGCGCGGCGCTTGGCCTTTAACGGTAGGCTTTCCGTGTGATCTTCAAGCGCATCGGCAACGGGCGGCCGTACCCCGACCACGGCCGGGTCAGCACCCGCCAGTGGGCGGACGTCGCACCGCGTCCGGTCCGCCTGGACCAACTGGTCACCACCAAGGGCCAGCTCGACCTGGAGACCCTCCTCGCGGAGGACTCGACCTTCTACGGCGACCTCTTCGCCCACGTGGTCAAGTGGCAGGGAGACCTGTACCTCGAGGACGGCCTCCACCGCGCGGTCCGCGCGGCCCTGCAACAGCGTCAGGTCCTGCACGCGCGCGTGCTGGAAATGGACTGAACGGGTTCACTGATCATCCGTTAGTACTCCTGCGCAGGCCAAGAGCCGGTCACGCGGTCTACTGTGGGCTCAACACCCGTACGACGGCAATCACAGCCCAGCGCACAAGGGGGCCACCCGCTGTGAGCATGTTGACTCCCCCAGGCCTCAAGGGAAAGCAGTACCGCATCAGCGGTAAGGCCTACCCCCGGCTGTCCCGTCCGGGCCAGAAGCGCCGCAGGGTGCTGCAGATCGTCGCGGCGGTCGTCGCGGTGGCCCTGGTCGGCTGGGGCACGGTCCAGTTGGTCACGGTCTTCGGCGCGAAGAAGAAACCGGAGGCCGCAGGCAGCAACTGCACGCACGCCAACACCGCTGCGGCGGCAGGCGGCGACGACGCGGCCAAGCCGGGCGCGTCGGCGTCCGCGCACCCCTCGGCCGGCGGTGCGGCGAGCCCGGGCGCGAGTGCGTCGGGCGCGGCGAGCGCGTCGGCCTCGGCCGTCCCGATCGTGGTGCCGAACGGCTTCCCGCAGCTGACCGCGTTCACGGTGAACGTCTACAACGCCACCGGCCACGCGGGTCTGGCAGCACAGACGGCCGCCTCCCTCAAGCAGCGCGGCTTCACCATCGGCAAGGTCTCCAACGCTCCGGCCGCACTGGAGAACAAGATCACCGGTTCCGCGCAGATCACCGGCGGCACCGGCGGCAAGAACGCGATGACCCTGCTCGGCACCGAGGTCTCCGGCGCGACGTCGACGCACGACACCCGCACCGACGGCAGCGTCGACCTCTACATCGGCAACGGCTTCACCGCGCTGCTGACCCCGGCTCAGGCCGCCCAGGCCCTCGCGGTCGCCGCCTCCCCGTCCCCGACGGCGGGCTCGCACTGCTGATCGCCCAGTTCTCGTGACAGTGAGGGCCGGTCCGAACGGACCGGCCCTCACTGCTTTCGCACGTGCATTCGCGCGTGGTGCGGATCAGTCCCCGGCGGTGCCGTAGAGGCGGTCGCCCGCGTCGCCCAGGCCCGGGACGATGTAGCCGTGCTCGTTCAGGTGGTCGTCGACCGCCGCGGTGACGATGGTCACCGGCAGTCCGGCCAGCTCCTTCTCCAGCACCGCCACGCCCTCAGGCGCGGCCAACAGACAGATGGCGGTGACGTCGGTCGCGCCGCGCTCGATCAGCAACCGGATCGCCGCGACCAGGGTGCCGCCGGTGGCCAGCATCGGGTCCAGCACGTACACCTGGCGCCCCGACAGGTCCTCGGGCATCCGGGTGGCGTAGGTGGACGCCTCCAGCGTCTGCTCGTTGCGCACCATGCCGAGGAAGCCGACCTCGGCGGTGGGCAGCAGCCGGGTCATCCCGTCCAGCATGCCGAGCCCGGCACGCAGGATCGGCACGACCAGGGGGCGCGGATAGCTGAGCCTGACGCCGGTGGTGACGGCGACCGGGGTGGTGATCTCCACCTGCTCGGTCCGCACGTCCCGGGTGGCCTCGTAGGCCAGCAGCGTCACCAGCTCGTCCGTCAGACGGCGGAAGGTCGGCGAGTCGGTGCGCTCGTCGCGCAGCGTGGACAGCTTGTGCGCGACCAGGGGGTGTTCCAGGACATGAATCCGCATAGACAGGACATTATCCCGAGCGGCGGGGGCCCGGCGACGGACTGGTGTAGGCCAGACCGGCGAGGGAGAGTAGGTGGGGACGATCTCCCCGAGCGACCCGAGGGGCCGACCGACGATGGCCAAGCCGAAGCGCTCCGCCGAGACGGAGCAGCAGCGCGCCCGCCCGACGCGCAAGCGGCGTGCCACGGCTGCCTCGGACGCCCCGTCAGGCTCGCCAGCGTCGTCGGGCTCGTCAGCCTCTCGGCGGACGGACGACGACACGCCTGAGCCCGAGCCGAAGTCGGAGACCCCGGCCGAGCGCCGCCGGCGTCGGGCGGTCTTCCTCCGCGAGCTGGCCGAGGCGCGTGAGCTGCGCGAGCGGGTGCACCCGCGTCGGACCAAAGCGGCGCGGATGCGGCAAGCCGCTCGGATGCGCACGTTCCGTTTCTGACCCGTTACGGACCGCTACCCGGTGGTAAAGAGACCTTCCACCAACAGCGAGTACGACTCGGATCTTCGTCACAAGTTCCCAACTCCTCGACACGACCAGCGAAGACGCGCACCCGAACACTCCCCGCGCGGCGCTCCTTTCTGTCACGATGCCGATAGGGCGTCCCTTCCTGGTCGCCCCGGACCGCTTGCCGGTCCTGACGGCCAATGACCTGGGAGAGTCGCTGGTGGCGTACTTCGCTGCATTGCTCGCTCGCACCGAGGACGGGTGGGACGTGAGCGAGACCGATCTCGACGACGTCGAAACCCTCGCCGACCTGGCCGACCTGGCACGCGGGGCCGCCGGGGACGCGGAGACCGTGCTGGTCTTCATCGAACAGGAGGATGCCTGGTTCGCCGTCGTCCGCGTGGACGGCGAGGAGGACCCCCGCGTCTTCGTCTCCGACGCGGCCGCCGCCTCACGCAGCGCCTACGGGGAACTCATCCTGACGGAGGAGCTGTTGGGCCGGGAGGGCGACGACGACCTCGACGACCTGGACCACCTGGTGGTGGACCTGGACGACGAGGACGCCGCGACCGACTCCGCCGAGGACGGCGACGAGGACGAGGACGACGACGCCTCCGCCGATCGCGAGGCCATCCCGAACGCCCCGCTGGGCGACGTGGGCCTGCTGATCGAGTTCGGCGTCGGCGCCAAGGAGCTGATGGACCTGGCCGCCGAGGGCTCGGTGCCGGGCGACGCCCTCACCGAGATCGCCGACGCCCTGGGCTGCGGCGAGGTCCTGGAGGCGGTCCGGTAAGGCCGGCGGTTCAGTAGCACCGGCGGTCCGGTAAGGCAGGCGGTTCGGCGAGACGGGTGGTTCGGCGAGACTGGTCGTATGCCCGGTCAGTCGCAGCCGCCCGTCTCCGTCCCGCTCATCCCGCCGTCGCCGTGGTCGGCGGTGCCCTCGGCATCGCCGCGCCACCGGCCCGACCCGGTCCGGGACCGCTGGGAACCGGCGATGCGCCTCGCCCTCGACGAGGCCGCGCTGGCCCCGGCGACCGGCGACGTCCCGGTCGGCGCGCTGGTCCTCGACCCTTCGGGGGCGATCATCGGCCGCGGCCACAACGCCCGCGAGGCCGTCGGCGACCCGACGGCCCATGCGGAGGTCCTCGCCATCCGCGAGGCCGCAGCAGCCCGCCAGGCCGCGGCGCGCAGCGGGGCACCAGAGGGCGGAGAGTCGGGCGAGGACAGCTGGCGCCTCTCCGGCTGCACGCTGGTGGTCACCCTGGAGCCCTGCACGATGTGCGCGGGCGCGATCGTCCTCTCCCGGCTCGACCGCGTCGTCTACGGAGCCCCCGACCCCAAGGCCGGCGCCGCGGGCTCCCTCTGGGACGTGATCCGCGACCGCCGCCTCAACCACCGCCCCGAGGTCATCCCGGACGTCCTCGCCGCCGCCTGCTCCGCACAGCTCCGCGCCTTCTTCGAGACCCACCGCGAGTGACCTGCGTCACTCGCCTGTGCACGGCCCGAAACCCGTTTAGGAGCACGACGCGACGTCCGGTAGGCTGTCCCACGGTAGCGTGTCCGAGCGGCCAAAGGAGCACGCCTCGAAAGCGTGTGTGGGGGCAACTTCACCGTGGGTTCGAATCCCACCGCTACCGCTCTGAGCAGCAAGAACGAAGGGCCCCGACCTTAGCGGTCGGGGCCCTTCGTCGTCGTGGTCTCAGTTTTGGTCTCAAAGGCCTTTCGGCGTGCGTTTCTGAGGCTGCCTCAAAGGGTCCGCTCCTCATCAAGGCTGGGCCTGTACTCCTAAGGAGCGTGGTCCCAACCATGCGAGCGGGCTCAGTCGCCGGTCGGCTCGGACAGCAGCAGGGCGAGGGCCGCACCCAGGAAGGGGATCGGGCAGAGGGCGAGGAGGACGCCTGGGGGGCCGTGGGCGTCGGCGATGAGGCCGAGGAAGGGGGCTACCAGGCCACCGACGCTGACTGCGAGGCCGCGGGTGACGCTGGCTGCCGTACCGGGGCGGTCGGGGAGGTAGTCCTGACCCAGCTTTCCCGGCCGGGGTCCCGCACGCGCACGAGGCACACGGGCCGACCCGGATGTGGACGCTGTCGTTCCCCGCGTCCGTGAACCCGCTGCGGGTCGACCAGCCGACCATGCTGGCCGTCGGGGCCGCTGCTGCGGGAGGTCGTCATCACCCTCACCGAAGGGGTGCCGGACGCCAACGACCTCTCCCCCCGACGAGCGCGCCAACCTCCTCCGGGTCGCCCTGGACCGCCTGCGGCGCGTGGACACACTGCCGCTGCACCTGCCCACGCCGAGCGACGCCCGGCTGCGCGACGACGCGGCGCTCCTCCACCGCAATCCGTCGGAGGACCTCACCCTCGCCGAGCTGGGTGCGGAGGTCGGGACCTGCGAGCGCACCCTGAGTCGACTCTGCTGGCAGCAGACGGGCATGACGTTCCCTCAGTGGCGAACCCAACTGCGGCTGCAGCACTCACTAACCCGCCGCGCCCGCGCGCTCCTCGTCTCCGGCCGGGATCTGGACCGGGATGCGGGGGCCGCCAGGGTCGTCGGGCGGCGTCGGGGACCGACCGAGGCGGCCGTGGGCGACGCGGCGGCCGAGCTTCTGCATCGGGAGCTCGACGTAGCGGTAGGTGAGCTGGCTGAGCGTCAGCAGCACCACGAAGAAGCCGACCATCCAGAGCAGCTGCTGCACCGTCCCGACCGGGCGCGCGGTGTGGGCGATCACCAGCCACATCGCCGCGATCAGGGGAACGTGCAGCAGATAGGTGGAGTAGCTGATCCGGCCGAGCCAGGTCAGCGCGGCCGGCATCCGGCGCCTGCGCAGCAGCATCGCGATGCCGAAGGTGAGCCACGCGGCGACGAACGCCAGGTACCAGGCCATCGGACCGTAGGTCCAGGTCCGCCAGGTAGTGCGGCCGGTGTTGAACAGGGCGGCGGTGACCACGCCCGCGACCAGCACGGTGACCGCCGCGGTCCAGGCCCAGCGGGGGCGGATCTGACCCTGCTCGGCGCGGTAGATCGCGGTGCCGCAGAACATCGTCCCCAGTATCAGCAGCGTCTCCCAGCCGGTGGAGCGGCTGTTGAGGAAGACCAGCAGCAGCGCCTGGACCGCCAGCAGCACCGCCGCGGCCCGCATCAACCGGCGACGTCCGCTCAGCAGCCCGGCGAGGCCGATCACCATGACCACCACGGCGACCGACGTCAGCGCCGTCGCACCGTACGCGTGCAGCAGGAGATAGCCGGGCAGCACGGGGCCGAGAACGAGCGCGGTCAGCCCCAGCCCGGTCGCAATCGGCGCGCTGCGCCGTTCCCACCCGAACACGAAGAGAGCCGTGACCAGGTAGTAGAAGATCATCTCGTAGGTGAGCGTCCACATCACCGACAGGCCGTTGTAGCTGCCGAGCAGGTCCTCCAGCATCGTCGCGTTGCCGAACGAGGTGAGCACCGGGTGCGAGTAGACCGCCGGCGCGACGCCTCCGGCGTGGAGCGGTCCCAGCACGGCGATCGCGCCCACGTAGACGAGGATGCAGACCGGGTAGAGCCGGAACAGCCGACCGATCCAGAAGCCGCGCACGTCCCCCCGCCGCTCCAGCGAGGCGGGCACGATATAGCCGCTGACCAGGAAGAACGCCACCACACCGTAGAGGCCGAGATCGAGGTGCCGGTGAACGACGTCGAACGGTCTGTGCAGCAGCGTGGACGTCAGGTGCTGGAAGACCACGCTGATCGCCGCGATCCCACGGACGACGTCGAGCCAGCCCAGGCGGGCTCCGGGCTTCGTCTGTTCTCCGGCGTTCCTCACATCGGGAACCTATCCCGGACACCCCGAACTACGGCAAACCCGATCACTCCGCCCGGCCTCGGCCCGCTGCGGGCCGCTCCGGGCCGCTGCTCCCCGCACCAGCCTGCCCGGGCGCGGGCCAGTGCGTCGGGCGGTTCAGACCCGCCGGGATGCGGGTGCTCGCGTCGCCGCGGGCCGCGTCCAGCTGAGGCTGGGTCAGGAAGAGCGCGTCGGTGAGATCCGCGCCCCGCAGGTCGGCGTTGCGGAGGTCCGCGCCGACGAGGTCGGCCGAGCGCAGGTCGGCACGGCGCAGATCCGCCGCGATCAGACAGGCACCGCGCAGGTTCGCACCCCGCAGGTTCGCGGCAGCCAGCTTCGCGCCGATCAGGTCCGCGCCGCGGTGGCTGCGCTTCCGGCCCGGTACGCGGGCGCGAACCAGTTCGCTCACCTCCAGCAGCAGCTCGCTCACGCCCCCGCGCACGGCCGCGACGTCCAGCGCGGCCAGCGCCGTCGCGTCCCCGCGCGTGAGCGCGTCGACGTCGTCGTAGGCCCGGCGCACGCGCGGCTGCAGCGGGGTCGCGGCCGAAAGGGCGAGCGCCTCCCGCAGGTGGCGCAGGAGCTCGTGGAGCTGCCGCATGACTGGGAAAGCCGTGAACATCGCGGGCGCGGAGTCGGGTTCCCGCCGCCAGTCCACCCCGCCGAAAGTGAGTTGGGAGACCTTCTGTCCCGCCCCGAAGCAGTCGAAGACCGTGCAGCCCGGGTAGCCGGAGTCGCGCAGCCGCGCGTGAATGCCGCAGCCGAAGTCGTCGCGCAGGTTGGCGCACGGCGTCCCGGCGCGCTTGTCGACGGCGAAGTCCGCGGACTTGGCGAAGGGCAGCGCGACGCAGCAGAGACCGAAGCAACTGCCGCAGTCCGAGCGCAGCGGGTCGGCGGCGAGCGTGGTGAATGGCGGTTCGGCGGGCATACGGACGATTTTTCCAGAGAGAGGAATCCCCAGGCCTCGAATATTCCGACCTCGTGCAGACGAGGTGGAGGAAAGCCCTGCTCGGACGAACGGCCCTGCTCGGACGAACGGCCCTGCTCGGACGAACGGCCCTGCTCGCGGGCGTTGACCACCCATGGCCACCCATGTACGCGAGCAGGGCCTCCACGAAGAGGGGGAGCAGCAAGGGGGACTGCCGCTCCCCCGGCGGAGCCCCACAATCAGCGACGCGCCGGGGGAGACACGTCGACCGATCCCACAGCGGGGGCTCCGGATCCACGTACCGGCCGGTTCCTGCCAGACCTGCCCGGTACGTCTTCCACTCTGCTCCGGATCGCGGCCGGGCGCAGGCAGCGTTGGACCTGTTGTGAAGGGACCTTGGTCCTTTCGCGTTGACGCGGCAATTAGGAGGCGCAACCCGGCCGGGGCCGTCGACAGCGCTAGGCTTCGGCCATAAGAGTGAATGTCCATCAGGTGTGCGCAGGCACAGGATCGGCGAGAGCAAGGCATCGGCACGGGAGGGCGGGGCACCATGGGACAGGCCAGGAGGATCATCACCTGGGCCTTGGTGATCTTCGTGTTCTACACGATCATCACTTCGCCGACGCGTGCCGCCGATCTGGTCCAGATCGGTTTCACCGGCATCTCCAACGCGGCGAAGGCCGTCGGCACGTTCATGACCAGCCTGATCAAGTGAGCCGGTCCGCCCGCTGGACCACCGGACGGGGCCCCTGCTCGGCCACCTGCTCGACCACCTGCCGAGTGGCCCGGTCGGGCAATACCGCAGGTGAAGTACCCTCGGGGCACTCAAACCCACAAGGAGTGCCGCGATGATCCGCCACCTGGTCCTGTTCAAGCTGAACGACGGCGTCACCAAGGACGATCCGCGCGTCCCGGCCGCGGTCGCCGCCTTCGAGAAGGTCGGCGAGAGCGTGAAGGAGCTGCGCGAGTGGCAGCTCGGCTGGAACATCACCGACCGCGACATCGCCTACGACTTCGCCATCAACAGCCTGGTCGACGACCGCGAGGCGCTGCAGGCCTACCTGGCCCACCCCGACCACCAGACCGCCGCCGGGCTGTGGCGCGAGTTCGCCACCTGGGTGATCGCCGACTTCGAGGTCTGAGCCCGCATCGAGGCCTGATCCGACGTCACCACCCGCGCCGGTTCCCTCTGGTGGCTTAGCGGAATCATTTATTCCACCAACACGCGTAAGGCCGGTGCTTGCCCGCGTACGTACCGGCTTGTGATGCTATGACCAGTTTTGCCAGATATGGGACTGGCACCGGACTGGCTCGCAGGAGCACACGAGGGGCGGCGTGGCGATGCAGGCACAGGGCACGCAGGGCAGTTCGCCCGAACCGCCCGGGGAGCCACTGACGCTGCCCAACGCGATCGAGCAGTCCCGGGTGGACGTGCGCGCACTCACCCGGGTCCTGTTCGAGCGGCTGGCCGAACTCCCGGCCGGTTCACCGGAGCACGAGCGGGTGCGCGCGGCGCTGATCGAGGTCAACCTGCCGCTGGTCCGCTACGCGGCGGCGCGCTTCCGCGGCCGGAACGAGCCGATGGAGGACGTCGTCCAGGTCGGCACCATCGGGCTGATCAACGCCATCGACCGGTTCGACCTCGGCCGCGGCGTCCAGTTCCCCACCTACGCGCTGCCGACCATCCTCGGCGAGATCAAGCGCTACTTCCGCGACAACGTCCGCACCATGCACGTGCCGCGGCGGCTGCAGGAGTTGTGGGTCCAGGTCAGCGGCGCCATGGAGGAGCTCACGGTCGTCCACGGCCGCCAGCCCAAGGTGCCGGAGATCGCCGCGTCGCTGCGGATCCCCGAGGAGGACGTGCGCGCCTGCCTGGACGCCGGCCGCGCCTACAACGCCACCTCGCTGGAGGCGCAGCAGGAGCACGACGGCGGACTGGCCCTGCTCGACCGGCTCGGCTACGAGGACTCCGCCCTCACCCATGTGGAGCATCGGGACATGGTCCGACATCTGCTGGTCCAGCTCCCGGACCGGGAGCGACAGATCGTGATGTTGCGCTTCTTCGGCAACCTGACGCAGTCGCAGATCTCCACCGAGCTCGGCATGTCGCAGATGCACGTCTCCCGTTTGCTCGCACGGATCTTCGCCCGTCTGCGGAGCGGCAACCACTGGGAGATCTGAGCCGACGGGCCGTCAACGGCCCGGTCGCTGTGTGTAATCGACGGTCCGTCAATTGCACTAATTGTCGGACAAATCAAAGCATCCGCTTGCTCGTGACAGCGGGTTTCCACTCCGTGACATCTGGCCCTCGCGGGGTTTGCCGGGGTTGCTGCGCCGGTATCCCAGTGGAGGTACGGAGTCGTCGCCATGTCGACTCATCGATGGCAGGTACGCCGAGCTGCATTGCGAGTCGGCTGAGCTGAAGGGGGTACGAGCGTGTCTGATGCTCGCGTCCACAGCGCTGTGGTCCTCCCCGCCCCACGGGCGGCCGGCGCGGAGGAGGACGGGCTCGACACCCGCACCCTCTCGCGCTCACTCTTTCTGCGGTTCGCGGAACTGGACCCGGGGCACCCGGACTACGCCTACGTCCGCAACACGCTGATCGAGCTGAACCTGCCGCTCGTCCGCTATGCGGCCGCGCGCTTTCGCAGCCGCAACGAGCCCATGGAGGACATCGTCCAGGTCGGCACCATCGGCCTGATCAAGGCGATCGACCGCTTCGACTCCGAACGCGGCGTGGAGTTCCCGACCTTCGCGATGCCGACGATCATCGGCGAGATCAAGCGCTTCTTCCGCGACACCAGCTGGTCGGTCCGCGTCCCGCGCCGTCTGCAGGAGCTGCGGCTGGCGCTGACCAAGGCGGGCGACGAGCTCTCCCAGCGGCTGGACCGCTCCCCCACCGTCGCCGAGCTGGCCCAGTGCCTCGGCGTCAGCGAGGAGGACGTCGTCGAGGGCCTGGCCGTCGGCAACGCCTACACGGCGTCCTCCCTGGACAGCGCGCCCGCCGAGGAGGACGGCGAGGGCCCGCTGGCCGAGCGCCTGGGCTACGAGGACGCGGCGATGGAGGGCGTCGAGTACCGCGAGTCCCTCAAGCCCCTGCTGGCCCGGCTGCCCGCCCGGGAGCGGCGGATCATCATGCTCCGGTTCTTCGGGAACATGACGCAGTCCCAGATCGGCGAGGAGATCGGCATCTCGCAGATGCACGTCTCCCGGCTTCTGACGCGGACGCTGTCCACCCTCCGGGAGGGCCTGATCTCGGAGGGCTAGGCGCATGGTCCGGGGGGCGCGGAGGCCCTGGGGCGCGAGGTTTTGGGGGCGGGAGGCTCTGGGGGAGTGCGACTTCACCCTCGGCTGAACGCAGTGACCTCGCGTACCGCGTCGGCGACGGCCGGGTAGTCCTTCTTGAGGATGGCGCCGTGGTTGCTGGCGACCTTCGTGGTGGTGATGTTCGGGTTGCGGGTGGTCACCGCGTCGAGGCCGGTGCGGATGCGTTCCTGCTCGTCGCCCTTGCTGCCGAAGGACGAGCCCGAGGCGATGACGTAGCGCGCGGGGACGGTGATGTCGTCGAGTACCGGGCCGAGTTCGCGGGTGCGGGAGAGCCGGCCGAGCTCGATGTTGCTCTCCGCCTGCTGTGCGGCGGTCATCCGCGGGGTCAGGCCGGTGGGGCGCAGCAGGGGGGTGAACCAGCCCATGCGCCGGAAGAGCTTACGGATCCGCTGCTCCATGGCCTCGTCCAGCCAGTCGTAGGGGTAGGCGCCGTCGACCATGACGGCCCCCAGGGCCCGGTCGGGGTTGCGGTGGGCCCAGTGGGCGGCGACGAGCGCGCCGTAGGACCAGCCCACGACCACCGCGCGGTCCACGCCTCGGGCGGCGAGGACCGCGTCGACGTCGCGGACCGCGGCCTCGAAGGAGTAGTCGGCGGAGCGCTGCGACTTCTTGCCGCGGGCCCGCTCGTCGAAGGTGATGTGCCGCCACCCGGTGCCCAGTTCGGCGAGGACGCTCCGCCAGTAGCCCTGCGTGGCGAACTGGCCGTTGAGGTAGACCACCGGAATGCCGGGGCCACCGGTGTCGGTGACCGCCAGGGCCGTGTCGTCGACCGGCACCATGCCGGTCCACGGCGAGGCGGCGGAGGTGTTCTGGGGCGTGCTGTTCGCAGTCATGTGGTCCCCCTTGGGCACGTCGGACAAGTCGGTCCGGGCGGTTGAGCTGGGCGGTTGAGCTGGGCGGTTGAGGCGAGCGGTTGAGCTGAGCGGGTTGAGGTGGGCGGGCGGCCGGGTCAGTGGCGACGTCGAGGTTCGCTGTCGCGACCGACCCGGCCGGACGGCCCTGGTTGTGCTCTTCGGTGCCGTGGGATCACAGGCTGCGGGCGGTGATGTCGCCGTGGCCGGTGGTGGCACGGATGTCGAGCTCGGTGGTGCCGGTGTTCTTGAGGGCGTTGCCGACGCGGCCGTGACCGGTGCGGGCGTCCAGGGAGGCGGAGACGCCGGCCGCGGCGTTGACGGTGATGTCACCCATCTGCGTGGTGAGCTGGACCGTGCCGCGCAGGGCCTCACCGATCGTCACGTCTCCCCGGTTGGTGCTGATCTGCGCCGGGCCGCCCAGGCGGCCGACCTCGACGTCGCCGTCGACCGCGGTCAGGCGCACGCTCGCCGCCTCGTCGATCTTGATCTGCCGGTAGGCGCCCTCGAAGACCACGTCGCCCAGGCGGCCGACGCCGCGCAGCTCGCAGGAGCCGGTCTTGGCCTCGATGCGGGAGCCGGTGGGCAGTTGGACGGTGACCTCGACGGATCCGGAGGGGCCGAAGTACTGGTTCTTGGGTTCCGCGGTGCGGATCCGCAGGACGCCGTCGGCGTACTCGACCGTGGTCTGCTCGGCCGCCTTGACGTCGCGGCTCTTGTCGGGGTTGGCGGGCCGGACCTCGACGGTGGTGTCGGTGCGGTCGGCGGCGATGAGCTGGATGCGGCCGGCGGCGATCTCCAGGACGGTGTCGACCGGGGCTGCGGTGGCGAACTTCTGCATCGTTCTCTCCTGTGTGTTTGCTGCGCTGCTTGTTTCTTACATCGAGAACGCTACGTTGCGTTCATAGATATGGCAACAAGGAAGTTGCGTACTATCCGTGTTCCTGCTGGCAGTTGGCACTATTTCGTTGCAGCGAGCCAATATCTAACGCAATGACAGGCGCGGCTGATCGTTGCATTGGATGAAGAGTGAACGCTATGCTGACGGCGTCGGACATCGACGCAGCAGAGAGGGAGGTCCCGCATGTCGGGAGGCAGGCTCACCCAGCAGGAACGCCAGCAGATCGCGCTGGGCCTGGCCGACGACCTCCCCTACGCGGAGATCGCCCGACGCCTGGACCGCCCCACCTCGACCATCACCCGCGAGGTCGACCGCAACGGCGGCCCCACCGCCTACCGCGCCGACCTGGCCCACCGCGCCACCGAACACCGCGCCCGCCGCCGCAAGCCCACCGCGCCCCAGGGACACGGAGCGCAGACCCACGGGCGCGACGACCAAGCGCTGCGCGAGTACGAGGAGACCTTCACCACCCTGATGATGAGTCAGGGTCTGCCGAAGATGACGGCCCGCGTGCTGACCTGCCTGTTCATCGCCGACACCGGCAGTCTGACCGCGTCCGAACTCGCCCAGCGGCTCCAGGTCAGCCCAGGCTCCGTCTCCAAGGCCGTCGCGTTCCTCGAAGGCCAGGGCCTCATCCGCCGCGAACGCGACGAACGCCGCCGCGAGCGCTACACCGTCGACGAGGACGTCTGGTACCAGTCCACGATCGCGGGCGCCCACGGCATCGCCCAGGTCGCCCGCACCGCACGCCAGGGCGTCACCGTCCTGGGCCGCGACACCCCCGCCGCCGCCCGCCTGGAGAACATCGCCCGCTTCAGCGACTACATCAGCGAGACCATGCTCCGCGCCGCCGAACAGGTCCGCGACATCCTCCACACCAAACCAGAGGCAACCGCTGAGGATCGGCCGGCCTGACTTCCTCGCGCGCTCGCGTGCTCCCGCCCTCGCGCGCGAAACGCTCAGGCGAGGAGGTTCTTCCGCAGGCCCTCGAGGTCCGCCTCGGTGAGGCCCAGCCCCTCGGCAAGGAACTCGCCGAAGCTCGGCCAGCCCGCCTCGACGGCGGCGAACGACGCGTCGAGGTAGCGGCGGTCCGCGCGCATGATCGGGAGCATCAGCTCGGGCTCGCGCATGATCCCCTGGGTTCCCATGGTGACGAGGATCCGGTCGATCAGCTCCGCCGTGCGTGCGTTCGTCAGCAGGTAGTCCTCGTAGACCGCCTCCCGGTCCACCCCGAGTGCGGTGAGCACGATGGCCGCCGTCCAGCCGGTGCGGTCCTTGCCCGCCGTGCAGTGGAAGAAGACCGGTACCCGCTCCGGGTGGCACAGCGCCTTGACCGTGGCGGCGAAGCGCGCCCGGATCTCCGGCTCGTCGACGAACCAGCGGTACATGTCGATCATCAGGCGCTCCGCGCCGCCGTCCGCCAGCAGCGCGTGCTGCTGCTCCGCGTTCTTGCCGGCCAGGCTGTCCCGGAGGGCGCCGTAGATGTCGTGGTCGGTCGCGTAGACCGGCTGGGGCTCGAGCTCCGCACCGGAGGGGATGCGGTCGGCGCCGTTCTCGGCGACCTCGTTGCCGCCGCGAAGGTCGATCACCGTGCGGACGCCGAGCGACTCCAGGACGGCTATGTCCTCGTCCGTCGCGCGGTGCAGCGCGTCGCCGCGCAGGGCGACGCCGGAGCGGACCGTGCGGCCCTCGGCGGTGCGGTATCCGCCCAGGTCACGGGCGTTCACCGCCCCCTGCAGGCCCAGGCTGCGACCGGGAGCGCGGTCGGGAGTGCGGTCAGCGACGCGGTCCTGGTCGATCACGTGGGCTCCTCAGCGCGGTCTCGGGCGGGCTCGGACGTGCGTTCGCCAGTCTAGGCCGGTGCCGAGCAGGGCCAACGGTGACTCTTCTCATCTGATGACCCATCAGTAAACTGGGCCATCGGACGGACCCGGACTCCTGGGGCCGGACTCCAGGGGAGGGTGACCGACGATGGCGCGTCCCGTGACCGGCCTGCTCGTCGGCCGCATACTCGTCGGCGGGCTGCTGGGAGCCTCCCTGCTGGGGCTCACCGCCTGCGCCGCCGACCGAGGCGGCAGCATCGCCGTCGGAGGCGGCGCGCCCGCACCGGTCGCGTCCACGCCGTCCGGCAAGGGTGTGCTGTTCGTGCCCCTGGACCCGTCGACGTCCCCGGGCGGCACCACCGGCAACGGCGCAGGCACCACTCAGTCCGGCGACGGCACGGGCGGCACGTCGAACAGCAGCTCCGGCGGCACCACGGGAGGCGCCGGAACCACGGGGGCCACCGGCGCACCAGGCACGTCGGGCTCGCCCGACGGCGCAGTGCCGACGACCGTCCCACCCGCCGGTGGCGGCTCGGGCAACGGACGTTCGGGCGGGAGCACGCCACCGCCCGGCGGCACGCCGTCCGCGCCGCCCCCCTCGTCCACGCCGCAGACGCCGGCCAGCCTCGCGGTCACCAAGCTGACCACCGCGGCGACCGCCGACCGGTGGTGCCAGCAGGTGACCCTGCAGCTGGTGAACAGCGGCGGCCGGACCGCACCCGTGTCTGGCACGACGGTCACGTTCGCCACCCACGTCATCGGCCTGCTGGGGATCGACTGGTGGACCTACCAGACCAGCCAGGCGCTGTCCGCGCCCGTCCCCGGGCACGCCACGGTCAACGAGACCTGGACCGTCTGCCTGGACTCGTGGCGCGTCCCGGCCGGCATGCACCTGGACACCGAGGCGGCCACGCTCAGCTGACCTCGTAGTGACGTCGCAGTGACGTCGAAGCCGGTCGACCTCGAAGTCGGTCGACCTGGCGGACGACTGATCCGCTCGTGCGGGTGACTACTTCATCGCCAAGTAGACGACACCGGCCACGACGACCAGAGCGATGATCACGGTCAGCGTGATCACGCCGGTACGACGGCCCTCGCTCGGCGCCGTCGGCGGCTGCACGGCGGGCTCGTCGACGAAGGCGCGGAACATCTGCGTGCTCGCGGCGCTGTCCTCGTTGGCAGGCGGGAAGTTCTGGTAGTTCGACATGGGGCCTGACTCTAGCCAATCCGACCCGGAACCTGGACCCCCGTCTGTCCCAGATCTGTAATAGCCGCCCGGCTGAGGGAACCGGTGGGAACGTCCGGCGGACGACGCGTGGACGAGCAGGGGACGTACTGCAGAAGTGCCGTGGACGAGCGGCCCTTACGAGTCCGCACGGTGCATCGGAGGTCTGGACCAATCCTTGGCTCCGCCGTAGGGTTCCGTGCGTGCCGATACTCGAACTCCTCCGCGAGGACCGGCTGCTGGCCGTCCTGCGCGGTTCCGATGCCGACGTGCTGGTGTCCTGCGCGTCCGTGCTCGCCGACTCCGGCGTACGAGTGGTGGAACTCACTCTCTCCAGCCCGGCCGGACTCGACGCGTTGCGTCGGTGCACCGCCGAGCTCGCGGGCGACGTGCTGCTCGGTGCGGGCACCGTCCTCGACGCCGGGCAGGCCCGCGCGGCCGTCGACGCGGGTGCACGCTACCTGGTCACCCCCGGCGTCGCGGAGGGAGTGCTGGCGGTCGGGCAGGCGCTGGGCGTACCGGTGCTGTGCGGGGCGCTGACCCCGACCGAGGTGATGACGGCGGTGCGGTTGGGCGCGGCCGCGGTCAAGGTCTTCCCGATCAGCGCCATGGGCGGGCCGCGCTACCTGCGCGATCTGCGCGCGCCGTTCCCCGGGACCGAGTTCATCGCCATCGGCGGCGTGGGACTGACCGACGTACCGCAGTACCTGGACGCGGGCGCGCTGGCGGTCGGCGTCGGTTCGCCGTTGCTCGGGACAGCGGCCGAGGACACCGGCTGGGAGGCCCAGGACGGCCTGGCCCGCCGCGCCCGCGACTACCTCACGGCCGCACGACCCCGCGCGGCGCGGCGATGAGCGGCGCGGCGATGAGCGGCGCGGCGATGAGCGACGCGGCAATGAGCGGCGCGGCAACCCCGGTCCCCGGACCGCGCCTGGTGACGGTCGGCGAGGCGATGGCCGCGCTCACCACCCCCGGTGTCGGGCCGCTGCGGCAGGCGCGTTCGCTGGACCTGTCGATCGCCGGGGCGGAGTCGAACGTCGCCATCGGCGTCCGGCGGCTGGGCCATACCGCGGCGTGGGTCGGCCGGGTGGGCGCGGACGAGTTCGGTGCGCTGGTGCTGGAGCGGCTGCGCGCGGAGGGCGTCGACGTCACCGGCGCGCGCCGCGATCCGGACGCGCCGACCGGGCTGCTGGTCAAGGAGTTCCGCACGCCCGACGTGACCCGGGTCCAGTACTACCGCACCGGGTCGGCGGGATCGCGGCTGCGTCCCGACGACATCCCGACGGCGCTGGTCGCCGGCGCCGACGTGCTCCACATCACGGGCATCACCCCGCTGCTCTCCGCCGACGCGGCCGACGCCGTCGCGCACGCGGTCGGCCTGGCGGCGGCGGCCGGGACGGCGGTGTCGCTGGACGTCAACCACCGGGTCGCGCTGGGCAGCGCTTCGCTGCTCCGGGAGCTGCTGCTCCCGTTGCTGCCTCAGGTCCGCTACCTGTTCGCGGGCGAGGAGGAGTTGGAGCTGCTGGACGGCGCCGAGAAGTCGGCCGTCGGCGCGGACATCGTGGTCAAGCGCGGCAGCCGAGGTGCCGTCGTCCACCCGGCGGGTGGGGCGGAGCCGCTGTCGCATCCGGCGCTCCCGGTCCGGGCCGTGGACGCGGTCGGCGCGGGAGACGCGTTCGTCGCCGGGTACCTCGCAGCGGTCCTGGACGGCGGCGGCCCGGAGGACCGGCTCGCCCTGGCCTGCCGCACCGGCGCGTTCGCGGTCACCGTCCCCAGCGACTGGGCCGGCCTGCCGACCCGCGACGAGCTCCCCCTGCTCGACGCCGCAGCGGGGACCACGCTGCGCTGAGCGGCCCGTTGTCCGGGAGAGCGGTCAACTCATGCCTTCTGCCTGCCGCTTGTCGCCGGCCACGTCGTCACCGGCCTGACGCTGTACGCGACCCTGAACGTCGAGTGGCTGCACGTGGGCCGGCCGTTGGCCGCCGCCACCGCGCTCGCCTGCGGCCTCGCCGCCGGGCCGGGATTCGTCGCGGACGTCACCCGGCAGTACACGGGGGTCGTCCTGGCCACGCGAGGCAGGCTGCCGTGGCGTCTCGTCGGGTTCCTGCGCTGGTCCCACGGCGTCGGTCTGCTGCGGTCGGCAGGCACGGTGTACCAGATCCGCCACGACGAGCTGCTGGACTGGCTCCGCAGCTGAGCGGGGCCGACGGCCGCACCACTCGGCCACGTAAGCGCAGCTCAACGCCGTCAAACCAAGATCGTCAAATGTCACGCGCGTGACATTTGACGATCTTGGTCCATTTCGGGAATCAGGCGTCGCCGCCATGGAGTTACACCTCTACATGACCTTCTCCCGCACCACGCTCGGCAGTTCCGACCTCTCCGTCTTCCCGCTCGCCCTCGGCGGCAACGTCTTCGGCTGGAGCGCCGACCAGGAGCAGTCCTTCGCCGTCCTCGACGCCTACACCGCCGCAGGCGGCAACTTCATCGACACCGCCGACCTCTACTCGGCCTGGGCCCCGGGCAACTCCGGTGGTGAGTCCGAGACCGTGATCGGCGCCTGGCTGGCCGCCCGCGACAACCGCGACGAGATCGTGCTGGCCACCAAGGTCGGCGCGCACCCGGAGTTCAAGGGCCTCAAGGCGGAGAACATCAAGGCCGCCACCGAGCAGTCGCTCAAGCGTCTCGGCATCGAGCGGATCGACCTGCTCTACACGCACTTCGACGACGAGACCACGCCGGTCGAGGAGATCATGACCGCCCTCGACAAGCTGGTCCGGCAGGGCAAGGTCCGCCAGATCGCGGCGTCCAACATCTCGCCCGCGCGTCTGCGCGCCTCGCTGGAGTTCGCCAAGGCCGAGGGCCTGGCCTCCTACGTCGCGCTGCAGCCGCACTACAACCTGGTCTCCCGGGACACCTACGAGGGCGAACTGGCCGCCGTGGCCACCGAGTACGGGCTCTCCGCCGTCCCCTACTTCGCACTGGCCTCCGGCTTCCTGACGGGCAAGTACCGCACCGACGGCCCGGCCGTCGACAGCGTCCGGGCCGGAGGCGCGGCCAAGCACCTGGAGACCGAGCAGGGCCGGAAGGTCCTGGCCGCGCTGGACGCGGTCGCCGCTGCGCACGGCGTCGCACAGGCCACGGTCGCGCTGGCGTGGCTGGCCGCCCAGCCGACGGTCGCCGCGCCGATCGCCTCGGCCCGCACGGTCGAGCAGCTGCCCGCCCTGGTCTCGTTCCCGGAGCTGACGCTGACCGCCGACGAGTTGGCCGCGCTGACCGCAGCGTCGGCCTGACCCGGAGGTCCCGCCCCGTGCAGATCCGCCCGCTGACACCCGAGCTGCTCGCCGAGGAGTTGGCGGAGCGGATCGACGCGCTGGGCGCCTCGGGCACCGCGTCCCGGCAGGACGGCGGCACGCCGTCCTGGCTGCGGGTGGCTGTCGACGGTGCGGACGCCGCGCGTCCCGGAGAGCTGGCGGACGCGCTGGTCGAGCCGCTGCGGCTGCGCGGTCGGCCGGTGCGGCGGATCCGGGCGCGGGACTTCCTGCGTCCGGCCTCGCTGCGCTTCGAGTTCGGCCACCGGGACCCCGACGCCTACCTGGACCGCTGGCTGGACACGGGCGCGCTCTTCCGCGAGGTCTTCGACCCGACCGAGCCGGGCGCCACCGGTGAGGTCCTGCCATCCCTGTGGGATCCGGTCGCCGACCGAGCCACCCGCGCCGCCCGGGTCGCGCTGCCGCCGGGCGGCGTGGTGCTGCTGGACGGGCCGATGCTGCTGGGCCGCTGGTTCCCGCTGGACCTGGCGGTCCATCTGCGGCTCTCCGCCGCCGCGTTGGAGCGGCGGACCGCCCCCGACGAGCACTGGACCCTGCCCGCCCTGGCCCGCTACGACGCGGAGGTCCAGCCGGAACAGGCCGCGGACATGACGGTGCGGGCCGACGATCCTCGTCGACCCGCACTCGTGGTCAGGGCGTGATGTTACTGCTTGGGCAGGCTCATCGCGGGCTGCCGCTGCTCGGCCAGTTCGACCGTGCAGAAGGAGCAACGGGTGGCAGCGGCCGGGATGGAGCTGAGGCACTCGGGGCAGTCCTTCTTCGGCGCCTCGACGTCCTCGGACTTGGGGGTGAACCGTTCCGTCAGCTTGTTCACCGGCAGCACCACGCAGAAGTAAATGACCCCTGCGACGATCACGAAGCTGATGAACGCCGAGACGAAAGCGCCGTACGGGAAGGTGACCGACCCGACCTGGAACGTCGCCTTGCTGTAGTCACCGGACTGCTTGGTGACCATGCCGATGATCGGCGACAGGAAGGCCGTGACGAAGCTCGTCACCACCGCGGTGAACGCTGCACCAATGACGATACCGACGGCCAGATCGACCACATTGCCGCGGAGGAGAAACTTCCGGAAACCCTTCATGGCGCGTCACCGTACCACTCGACCGTGACCGGACAGGGGCGCCCGGACACGGTCGAGTGATCCATACTTGCCATCAATGCGGCATTTGTTCGGTCTGTCAGACCATTTCCGATTCCGCCGCCGCAGCCTGGGCCTGGATGCCGGACACCTTGCGGAGCGGCACCTCCTTGATGATCAGCGTCAGCAGGAACGCGACCACCGCGATGATCGAGGCCAGCAGGAACACCAGGTGCATCGAGTCCGCGAAGCCCATCTTGAACGGCGCGGCCAGCGCGTCGGGCAGCTTCTGGATGAACGAGGAGTCACTCAGCACCGAGGACGAGCTGGCACCGTCCAGCGCGTGCGGGTTCTGCGCCATCGCGTGCTGGAAGGCCGGGGTGGCCTTGGCCGCCGTGAAGGCCGAGCTGATCCTGCCGCCGACCGTGCTGAACAGCACCGAGAGGAAGACCGCGGTGCCGACGGTCGAGCCGAGCTGACGGAAGAAGGTCGACGAGGCCGTCGCCACACCCATGTCCTGCGGCGGGACCGCGTTCTGCACCGCCAGCGTCAGCGTCTGCATCACGCCGCCGAGCCCGACGCCGAAGAGCGCCATGAAGACCATGGTCTCGCCGAGACTGGTGTTCCACTGCACCTCGAAGTGGAAGAGCAGCATCGCGACGATCATGACGCCGGTGCCGACCACCGGGAAGATCTTGTAGTGCCCGGTCCGGGCGATCAGTCGGCCGACGACGATCGAGGTGACCATCATGCCGAGCATCAGCGGCAGCATCAGCAGACCGGACTTGGTCGGGCTGGCGCCCTTCACGATCTGCAGGTACTGCGGGATCATCAGCATCCCGCCGAACATCGCCATGCCGGTGAGCACGGACAGCAGGCTGGTCTGACTGAAGACCTTGTTGGAGAACAGGCGCATCGGGATCAGCGCCGCTTCGCCCATCCGGCGCTCGACGAGGATCCAGGTGAGCGTGCCGACGGCGCCGATGCCGTAGCAGGCCAGCGACTTGGCGGAGAACCAACCCCAGCTCTGCCCCTGCTCGGCGACGAGCAGAAGCGGCACCACGCCGATGGCGATGGTCACCGCGCCCCACCAGTCGATGCGCTGCTCGCGGCGGTTGTGGGGAACGTTGAGCACCTTGGAGACCACGAACAGCGCGACCAGGCCGATCGGCACGTTGACCAGGAAGACCCAGCGCCAGCCGCTGATCCCGAGGATGCTGCCCTGACCGGCGAGGAAGCCGCCGACCAGCGGGCCGAGCACCGTCGAGGTGGCGAAGACCGACAGGATGTAGCCCTGGTAGCGGGCCCGCTCACGCGGGGGCACGATGTCGCCGATGATTGCCAGGGCGAGCGACATCAGACCACCGGCGCCGATGCCCTGGAAGGCGCGGAAGCCGGCCAGCTCGATCATCGAGGTCGAGAAGGTGCAGGCGATCGAACCGACCACGAAGATGCTGATCGCGGCGAGGAAGAACGGCTTGCGTCCGTAGATGTCGGAGAGCTTGCCGTAGAGCGGCGTCGCGATGGTCGAGGTGATCAGGTAGGCGGTGGTGGTCCACGCCTGCTCGCTCAGACCGTGCAGGTCGTCGGCGATGGTCCGGATCGCGGTGCTGACGATGGTCTGGTCGAGCGAGGCCAGGAACATGCCCATCATCAGACCGGACAGGATCGTCAGGATCTGGCGATGGGTCAGGCCGTTCTTGGCGGCGTCGTCGGGTATGGACCGCTCTGGTGCCGCGGCCGTACTGCTGTTGCTCACTGGGCTGCTCCCTGGGCTCCCTGGGCTCCGGCAGAGCTGGTCGCGGGGTGCGCGCTCGCGTGCTGCTGGCCATGGTGCGAGTGATGGTGCTGGGGGTGGTGCTGGGCAAAGTACTCGTCGTGGTGACGGCCGAAGTCGTCGTTCAGGCGGGTGAAGAGGCGCACCAGTTCGTGGCGGTCCTCCCCCGGCCACTCCTGGAGCATCCCGGCCAGCTCGTCGTTGCGCTGGTCCCGGTACCCCTCGAAGGCCGCCAGTCCCTCGGGCGAGACCGACAGCACGACGCCGCGGCGGTCCTCCGGGTCGGGCGTGCGCTCCACCAGGCCGCGGTCCACGAGCGAGCGGATCTGGCGGCTGACGGTGGAGAGGTCCAGATAGGTCTCGGCAGCAAGATCGGTGGCGCGCTTGGGTCCGCAGCGCACCAGCGTGGCGAGCAGCAGGCGGTCGCCGCCCTGCTCGTCGCGCGAGCGGTGCTTCCAGGCGGCGATCAGACGGAAGAACCGTCCGAGCTGCTCACCGAGCTGCGCCGCGGCCTCGTCGGCGGTGGCGGTCTGTGGCGCGGCCATGCCGACCCCCTTCTCCTGCTCTGCTGCTCCGCCGGGGCGGCGGGGCCGTCTTCATAGTTGCTTGTTCCTAGCAACTAAATGTACTCCACATCTGTCTGTTCGGAAACCGAATAAGCCAAAGGATCAACGACTGCCACCACGGCGCGTTGTGTCCCTCAGTGCCCAACCGTCGCACCGGTGTGTTGCACGTCTGTGTCATGTCTTGTGTCATCTCTGACATCTACGACCGGGGCGTCCCCGGTCCCCTCTACCGTGGGCCCGCACGAACCTGATGACTCCCTCACACCCCTCTGGAGGGTTCTCCATGGTTCCACCCGTGCGCCGCCTGCTGGCGGTAGTCGTCGGCGGCCTCACCCTGGCCGTTCCGAGCGCAGGCATCGGCGCGGGCACCGCCGCGTCGGCGGCCGGCCCGGCCGCGTATCCCCTGCTCCGGCCGACGGTCGCCGAGTACACGCAGATGACCACCGGCACCACCCCGCCGACGCAGGCCCAGTGCTCCTCGGCCGGGCGCCGCTGCTTCGACCCGGCGTCCGTCCACGCCGCGTACAACACCGGCCCGCTCACCGCGGCCGGCTACGACGGGCACGGGATGACCATCGCCATCGTCGACTCCTACGGCAGCGACACCATCGCCCACGACCTGCACGTCTACGACCAGGCCTTCGGCGTCGCGCCGATGTGCGGCGAGGAGACCATCGCCTGCGCCTCCGGGATGCCGAGCTTCGGTGAGCTCCATCTCCAGGGCGCGCCCGCGACCGTCGCCCCGCCGCCGCAGAGCAACGGCACCGGCCAGGAGGACAAGGCCGGTTGGGACCTGGAGGTCTCCCTCGACGTCGAGACCGCCCACGCCATGGCCCCCGGCGCGAACATCCTGCTGGTGACCACGCCGAACTCGGAGACGCTCGGCGTCCAGGGCATGCCGCAGATGATGGCGGCCGAGGACTACGTGGTGCAGCACCACCTGGCCAACGTGATCTCGCAGTCCTTCGCCTCCGCGGAGGGCGCGTTCAGCAGCACGGCCGCGCTGCAGAACCTGCGCTACGCCTTCCAGGACGCAGCCGCGGGCGGCGTCACCGTGCTCGGCTCCTCCGGGGACAACGGGACCTCCGACTCGACCAAGAGCCCGGTGAAGAAGGGCGGCACGCCGATCCCCTACCCGTCGGTGGAGTGGCCCGCCTCCGACCCGCTGGTCACCGGCGTCGGCGGTACCTACCTCTGCACGGACGCGACCGCCACCAGCGGACGCACCGTCGACAGCACCAGCAACCCGGCCGCCTGCCAGACCAACGCCGGTCAGGCGGAGGTCGGTTGGACCGACTCCGGCGGCGGCTACAGCCAGATCTTCAGCCGCCCGGCCTACCAGGACGCCCTCCCGGCAGGCAGCACGGCGATCGGCGCGATGCGCGGCGTCCCCGACATCTCGCTCCAGGCCAGCGCCTCCACCGGCGGGCTGGTCTACGTCTCCCTCCCGCCGGACGGCAGCAGCGGCCTGAGCTGTGGCTCCACGCCGTGCAGCACCGGCTGGTACGACATCGGCGGCACCTCGCTCTCCTGCCCGCAGTGGGCGGGCCTGGTCGCCATCGCGGACCAGATCAACGGCGGCGGGCTGGGCCCGATCAACCCAGCGCTCTACAAGGTCGCCGCGAACCCGACGCAGTACGCGGCCGACTTCAACGACATCACCGTCGGCAACAACACCACCAGCTCCACCGTCCCGGGCTACCCGGCGTCGACCGGCTGGGACCCGGTCACCGGCCTCGGCACCCCGAACGCGGCCCTGCTGCTGCCCGACCTGGTGGCTGCCGCCCACTGACGGAGGCTCACTTCTCCGTCGAGTCCCTCTCCCCGTTCCTTCCACCCCCCGCGCGCCCCCGGCCTCCCCTCGGCCGGGGGCGCGCACCATGCCCGGACGCGGCACGCGCCGAGACTGTCAGGTGCCCGCCGTCAGACGGACGCCTGCCGTTCCTCACCCGCGTAGAGCGCTGTCAGCCGCGGCAGGCGGCGGCGCATCTCACCGAGATCGTCGAAGTCGAAGTTCCATGCCTGGTCCAGCTCCGGGTAGCGCACGCTGAACGAACCCGGCGGCAACTCCTCACCCGTCGCGGCGAGATACGCCCGCCAGGCGATGCCCAGCGCCTCCTCGCCGGCCAGATCCTCCCGGCGGCGCGCAGCGGCCTGCACCGCAGGGAGCCGCGCCAGCGTGTCCGGCTCCGCGACGACCCGCTCGAACATCTCCCGCCCCTGCAGGATCAGCCACCCACGGAAGTAGTCGAACCCGTCGTCGGAACACCCACCATTGATCAGATACGCCGCCGCCCACAGCGGGCTCCGGTACGACTCCGCCATCAGCGACCACAACTCCCGCTGCGCCGCTACTATCTCCCCCACGCCGCGATCGGCCAACAACCGCGTCGCCGCCCCCGTGACCTCCTCCACTCCCGCGCCGGCCACCCACGCCCGCGCCTCCTCGATGAGCTGCCACCACGCTTCCCGCGACTCCATATCCGGAGCATGGCACGCACCACTGACAACTCCGGGCGCGGCGGCGGAAGCAGGGGCGCGGTCAACTTCCGCAGGCGCACTCGGCGGCGGCGGGCGGCTGCGTCGTCTGGCTGGTGCAGCAGCCGGCGGCGATCGGGAGCGGGGTCTTGCCCAGGTTGTCCGCGTCGGCCTTGACGACGTAGACCTCCCACGGTTCCCGGCCGGGGCCGTGCACCCAGACCTTGTCCTGGAGGGCGTAGCAGCACGAGGTGTCGTTCTCCTCGAAGGTGGCGAGGCCGGCGTCCTTGAGGCGGGTGGTGGCCGCGGTGACGTCGGCGGTGGTGGCGACCTCGACGCCCAGGTGGTCGAGGCGGGTCTGCTGGCCCGGCTCTCCCTCGATCAGGACGAGCTTGAGCGGCGGTTCGGCGATGGCGAAGTTCGCGTAGCCGGGGCGGCGCTTGGCGGGCTCGGTGCCGAACAGCTGGGAGTAGAACGCCACCGACGCGTCGAGGTCGGCGACGTTGAGGGCGAGCTGGACGCGGGACATGGCGGACCTCCACGGTCGTGAGCAGTCTGGGATCAGCTTGTTTCGACAGCCGTCGATACAGCCGAGCTTGCCTCGCTGGATCGATGGATGTCAACATAGACACATGTCGAATTCAGAGCTGACGGTCGTCGACCCGGACCAGGACGCGGGCGTCTGCTGCTCGCCGATGGTCCGCGAGCCGCTGGACGAGGTGGCCGCCGTCGACCTGGCCCACATGTTCAAGGCCCTGTCGGACCCGATCCGGCTGCGGCTGCTGTCGCTGATCGCGTCCTTCGCGGGCGGCGAGGCCTGCGTCTGCGAACTGACCGGACCGTTCGACGTCTCCCAGCCCACCATCTCCCACCACCTGAAGGTGCTGCGCGAAGCCGGTCTGGTCGGCAGCGAGCGGCGCGGGACCTGGGTCTACTACTGGGTGCTGCCTGCTGCCCTGGCCAAACTCTCCAGCCTGCTCCAGGCTCCTGCGGACACTCCGCCGACCGCGGACGGCAGCGCGAGATGACAGCTCCCGCCTCTCTCGCCCGTCGGGCTGCCGCCGAAGCCGTCGGGACCGGCGTGCTCGTCGCCGTCGTGATCGGTTCGGGCATCCAGGCCACCGAGCTGACCCCGGACGTCGGCCTGCAACTGCTGGCGAACTGCCTGGCGACCGTCTTCGGCCTCGCCGTGCTGATCGCGTTGATCGGCCCGGTCTCCGGGGCGCACTTCAACCCCGCTGTCACGCTTGCCGCTTGGTGGCACGGCCGTCGCGACGGGTCCGGCCCCGACCTGCGTGAGGTCGGCGTCTACGCACTCGCGCAGACCGCCGGAGCGATCGGCGGTGCCGTGCTCGCCAACGCGATGTTCGCCGAGCCGCTCGTGGCGTGGTCGACGCACCACCGTTCGGCGGGGCACCTCTGGCTCGCCGAGGGAGTGGCGACCGCCGGGTTGGTCTGGCTGATCTTCGGCCTCGGCCGCACCGGTCGCGACCGCTTCGCGCCGCTCGCGGTGGCGGCGTGGATCGGCGCTGCCTACTGGTTCACCTCCTCCACCAGCTTCGCCAACCCGGCCGTGACCGTCGGGCGGATGTTCAGCAACACCTTCGCCGGGATCGCGCCCGCGTCCGCCCCGGCCTTCGTCGCAGCCCAACTCGTCGGCGCCGCCGTCGGCCTGGCCCTGGTGGGCGTGGTGTTCGGCCGCCGCGAGCCCGCCGCTCCCGGCCCCGCAGCGACGCCCGCAGCGCCTGGGGACGAGCGCGAACTCGCCCACTCCCAGCGATAACCCACTCCCACCGCTAGTCCCCGCTAGCCCCCGCTCCCGGAATCGAGACGTCCCGTGCGCCAGCAACGCCCGACCGTGCTCTTCGTCTGCGTACACAACGCAGGCCGGTCGCAGATGGCCGCCGCCTTCCTCGCGCACCTCGCCGGTGACCGGGCGGAGGTGCTGTCGGCCGGTTCCGCGCCCGCCGACGCGGTCAATCCCGCCGTGGTCGAGGCCATGGCCGAGGTGGGCATCGACCTCTCCGCCAGGCGGCCGAAGGTTCTCACCACCGAGGCCGTGCAGGCCTCCGACGTCGTGATCACCATGGGCTGCGGGGACGCCTGCCCGGTCTTCCCAGGCAAGCGCTACCTGGACTGGAAGCTCGACGATCCGGCGGGCCGGGGCGTGGCCGCCGTCCGCCCCATCCGGGACGAGATCGAGCGGCGCATCCGCGGCCTGCTCACCGAGCTCGGCGTCGCGGGGTAGCACGCCGCGCAGCCTCCGAAAACTGCTGGAGGCCCCTCCCGTTCGATTCGGGAGGGGCCTCACGGCTGGTGCGCTCGGCAGGATTCGAACCTGCAACCTTTTGATCCGTAGTCAAATGCTCTATCCGTTGAGCTACGAGCGCGTGGCGCTACGGGTAGAACATTACACGACCACCGGTGGGGCCGACCGATTGCCTCGATCTACCTCCTCGGTCGCCGTTCGACCGACGACGGTGCCGCGGGTGCTCCGCTCAGGTCCAGGACTCCGGCCAGTTCGGACAGTCGGGCGAGTTGCTCCGCCTCGCTCCGGAGCCCGTTGGTCGGTTCCGGGGTCGAGCCGTCCCAGAAGTCGTGGGGCTCCCAGTCGGTCCGGTCCTTGAGCTTCTCCACGCTGCCGCCCGGGCCCTGTTGGGTGACCGCACCGTGGTGCGGGTGCTGCTCGGGGTGCTCCCCGGCCCGCAGCGGCTCGGCGGTCGCCATGGTCGCCGTCACCAGCGCCTGGGCGGCGTGGCGCCAGGTGAAGCTCTTCAGCGTCTCGTAGAGCCGGTCGGCGTCACCGCGCGCGGCCGGAAGCCTTCGGTGCAGCGTGGCGATGGCCGCGGCCCACGCCTGTGCCCGCTGGTCCCCGCCGCCGTCGACCTCGTGGCCACTCTCGGCGTCGATGTTGAAGGGCGCGTCGACCGTCATGCTGTCGCTGTAGTCGGTCACCTGCTTCAGGAACTGCGCCGCACCGCTCTCCCCGTTGACGAGGACCGGGATGCTGCGTCCCGCCGCCTCGGTGGCGACCAGCCCGAAGCCCTCGTGCAGCGAGGGCATGATCAGCGCGTGCGTGCGCTCCCGGTCGTTCTCCAGATCCGCGGGGTTCTTGCTGAAGGGAAGCATGGTGACGCCGCCCTCGCCTTCCGCGCTGATGATGGACATCCACTTGGCGTGCTCGGCCGCGTTCTTCTCCGGGTCCGGTCCGCCGCGGATCGTCAGGCGGACGTCAAGACCGTGGCCGCCCTGGGCGCGCGGGCGGCGCAGGATCCCGATGGCCTGGACAGCGGCCTCGACCCCCTTGATCTCGTCCGTGGCGCGTCCGGGGAGCAGCAGCTTCAGCTTCCTCGGCAGGTGCAGAAGGTACTTGGCCTTGTTGAGCATCGACGGCTCGACCGGAGTCCCGATCTCGGTTCCCGGCACGAAGCCGTGCAGCGCGGGGACCCGCAGGATCTGCTCCGACAGCCGCTCGGCCTCCCTCGCGAGCAGCGGACCGACGCCGGCCACCAGGTCGGCCTTGTGCATCAACTTGCGTTCCGTGGTGGCCTTCTTGGCGCCCTTCTCCGGCTGACGCTTGATCTTGTCCAGCCGCGCCGGGCTGGTGTGCAGGAAGTGCACCACCCGCGCGCCCGGGTACCAGGAGTCACGGATCTTCTGCGCGGCGGGACCGGAGAAGCGGGAGTGGCCGATGACCATGTCGAACGCGTCATCCGCCGCAGGCAGGCCGTGCTCGGCCGGAGCGCCCTCGGCCAGGACGTCGAGCCGGTCGCGGCCCTCCTTCACGCCGGGGACCAGGGCGTTGACGATCCTCGCGCCGCCGTGCTGGCGGGTCGTCTTCGCGTGGTCGTAGTCCTCGTGGTCGTCGACCGTGAGCAGCGTGACGTCGTGGTCGTGGTTGAGCCCCTTGACCAGCTCCATGTTGAAGACCGGAACCCCCCCGAGCCCCAGACCGCTCTCGTCGCAGACGACCAGCACCCTGCGGCGGTGCTGGGCGGCTGCGTCCTGCTGGTCGCCGTTCCCCCGCATGCGCTGCACGGTGGCCGGCTGCGCGGCGCTGCGCTGAACCGCCGGGTCGGGACCCTCGTGCGCATGGCCGCCCTCGGCGCAGCGCTGCACGGGCGCGGGGGCGTCAGCCAGACGCTCGTTGGCGCTCGCCGCCCGTTCGAAAGGGTCCCCCGGGTCCGAAACGCGCACGCCGTCGCCGCGGTCGGTGCCCGCGACGGGTCCCTTGCGCTGCTGCGAGACGTGGGTCAGCTCGTGGAACAGAGTCCGGTCGTCGACCGTGCCCGTCCCGGAAACGATCGCGTTGCCCACGGTGTACGCACGCGCACCCACGCTCGCCGCGGACCGCTGGGCCACCGCGTCGGTGTGCAGGCGTACGGCGGAGAAGTCCTCCCGGAACACCGACTCGGCCTGCTGCCGCTTCACCGGATCCAGCGGGGCCCCGCTCCTGGACGTCACTTCCTGGATCGCCGCCCCGGCGTCCGCTTGGGAGTCCGCTTCGGAGGGACGTCCCGAGCGCTGCAGCATCTGGACCACGGCGGCGTTGCCGACCGTCCCTTGCAGCGATCCCACCCATGTCGACGGTGCGGCGGACGACGGCTGTGGCGCTCGTCCCGACGACCGAGCTGGCCGCTGCCTGTCGGTTCGCTTGTCCTCGTACGTGCTCATCGCGATCCTCAGTCCGGGGCGCTGTACCAACAAGGGGACATATCACGGTAGTTGCAATGCTTCCAGCCGCACAAGAATCGGCGGCTACGGGCTGTGCCGCCGGAAGAGACGAAGGGGCCGCCCGTAGTTGACGGAGCGTCGACCACTGTCCACGGAGCGTCGGCGACCGCCGGGCGTGCCACGTGGGCCCGACCGGGACGTGGGTGGGTGGGCCCTTGCCTTCGCGCTGCGGGGACATCGACTCCGCGCCTGAGACCTGCGACACATCCCCGCTACCGGGCTCTCAACCCACGGATGCAATCACCCCATGACGCCAGAAGCCCCGCACTGTTCAGTGCGGGGCTTCTGATCTTGTGCGCTCGGCAGGATTCGAACCTGCAACCTTTTGATCCGTAGTCAAATGCTCTATCCGTTGAGCTACGAGCGCCTGTTCTGTTGTCTTGCTCGGTCTCTCAGGGCTTTCTCTCGTCCGCCCCTCGCGGCCTCACGGGAAGAACATTACACGACCTCCAGCCGGAGACGAAATCGACTATTCGCACCGCCGTCACCCAGCCCCACCTGCGACTGACGCACCGAGGCCCGGCCGCCGCGCGACGCCGCACAGGACGCGACGGCGAGGAGCCCGCGCGCAGAGCGTCCAGGCAGCTGGGCCCCGCGACACCCCCGAGCGCACAAGAGGCGACGCAAACATTCACACACCGCCACAAACAGCGAAGGCCCCGACCTGTGTGACAGGTCGGGGCCTTGCTCAGGGAGCGGAGGCTGAGGGATTTGAACCCTCGATGGGCTTTAAGGCCCAAACCGCATTAGCAGTGCGGCGCCATAGACCGGACTAGGCGAAGCCTCCTCAGGCGCTCGTGCTCACCGACTGGCGATCACGACCGTCTGCATGGATGATGCCACAACCCTGGGGGTCGCGGCTAACCCTCGACAACGTTACTAGGCAGGTCGCCGCGATCGCAAAAACAATGCGATAGTGCTAGCTGGCCGAATCCCGGCGTCGGACCCGTCCGGTGCCCGCTCGTCCGGGATCCAGCCAGCAAGGCAGCACGGATGCGAGCTAGGAGGACCTCCCGTCGTGAGCAGCAGGCCGACCCGAGGCACTGCTCGCCTCGCCGCGATACTCGACGCCCTCCCCGACGCCTTGTTGCTGGTGAACAGCAACGGCACCGTTGTCGACGCCAACGACGCAGCGGTGCAGAGCATGCAGGCCCCTGGGACGTCGCTGGTCGGACGGGGCGTGCTGGACCTACTCCCGGATTTCGACCCGAGTCGGATCCCCGGATCGATGCGCCCGCGCGGCAACAGCCGCGGCGACGGGTCGGACGGGGACGACGACGCACCCGTGCGGATGACCGCGCGGCGCACGGACGGGTCGGCGTTCCCGGTCGAGGTGCAGGCCGCGGAGTTCGAGGACGACGGACGGACCTACGCGTCCGGTGGCGGCAACGGCCTCGGCGGCGGCCTCGGGAGCAGCAGCCTCGGCGGGGGCGGCGGCTACTACGGCGCGACTGTGACCATCGCCTCGCCGAGCGAACGCGAACTGCTGCTGATCGTGGTGCGCGACCTCCAGCCCCGGCTCGAGGTCGAGGCCGAGCTGCGCCGTCAGCACAAGCAGACCGAGATGATCCTGCGCGCCGCGGCCGAGGGCGTCGTCGGCGTCGACACCGACGGCCGGGTGGTGCTGGTCAACCCGGCCGCCGCGCACATCCTCGGCCACCGGGCCGGTGAGCTGGGCGGCCAGGAGCTGCTGCCGCTGGTGATGCACTCCCGCGCGGACGGCTCGCCGCTGCCGCCCGAGGAGTCACCGCTGACGGACACGCTGAGCTCGGGCCGCCGTCACCGGGTCCGCTCGGCGACGCTGTGGCGCAAGGACGGAAAGCCGGTGACGGTCGAGCTGTCCACCGCACCGGTGCGGGACGGGGAGCAGTTCGTCGGCGCGGTGATGACGTTCACCGACCGGACCGCGTACCTGGCCCTCGAAGCCCGCCACGACCACCTGACCGCCGTGATGGAGCAGGAGCTGCGCAGCCCGCTGGACCGGCTGAACGAGACGCTGGAGCAACTCGCCCGCGACCCCGCAGGCCAGCTGTGGCCGGAGGCGAACTGGGTGCTGCGCCGCCTCGCCGACGAGTGCCGCCGCACCTCGCAACTGCTCGACGGGGTGCTGGAGTACCAGCGCTTCGACGCCGCGCTGGATGCAGGCCAGGAGCAGCTGCAGCGCGAACCGGTCGCGCTGGAGAAGGTGCTCAACGAGGCGATCGCCGAGGCCACGACCATCCTGGGCGAGGGCCGGGTCGAGTTCTCCGTGCACCCCTCGCCGGTCGAGGTCGAGGTGGACGAGAAGCGGCTGGCAGGGGCGGTCGCGCACCTGATCGCGGACGTGGCCCTCCCGACGGAGTCGGCGTCGACGGCGTCGAACGGCGAGGACGGCGACGGCGGCTCCGGTCACCGGGGCGGCAACGGTGGCCGGAACAGCGGCGGACGCGGCGCCGGCGCGCGGGGCAGCAACGGACGCGGCAGCGACCTGTTCGGCATGGCAGTCGGCATGGCGTCCGGGCTCTCCGGACGGCGTCACCGGGGCAACGGCCCTGAGACGGCCGTGGTGATAGCGGCAGCGCAGCGCGGCGAGGTGGCCCGGATCGAGATCCGCGGCCCCGGCGTCGGCGGCGGGGCGGCCCACCTGCCCATCGCACGCGGCGTGGTGGAGCACCACGGCGGCGTGCTGCAGTCGTACGAACTCCCCGGGCGCGAGGGGCTGACCTACGTGGTCGAGCTGCCGCTCGACCCGGAGAACGTGGCCGTGACCCGCCCCCTGCCCGCGCCCGGCGAGAACGCGACGGCGATCCTGCCGGACCTGCCGCCGGAGCTCGCCGCCATCGGCGAGGGCCGCGAGGGCCGCGAGGGACACGAGGACGGCACCGGCGAACGCCGTGAGGGCCGGACGGGGCGCGCCGCGGCCAAGGCCGGGAAGGCCGCCCAGGCCGGGAACACCCGGAACGCCGCGACCGCCGCCGAGCCGGCCGACGGGACCTCGGACGGGGCCGGACTGCCCGCGTTGCCCCCCGGGCTGTCCTCCCAGGACGAGGGCGGCGCCGCGACGGAACGGGAGGCGGCCGCAGCCGCAGCCGGATCGGCGGAGGCCCCGGCCACGGACACGCCGTCCCAGGGCACCGACCGGTCGCGCCGACGCAACCGCCTGCCCGCACCCGAGGTGGTCCGCCCGCCGCGCTCCGCCGCCCAGGCACAGGCCGAGGCCGAAGCGGAAGCAGCAGCCGCTGCAGCCGAAGCGCAGGCACAGGCGCACGCGCAGGGCCAGGCCGCCGACGGCGCGCAGGGCTCCGGCTCGGGCGAGTTCCCGGGCCTGATCGGCGGGCCCGTCTACCCAGGGCTGGAGCACGCCCTGCCCCCGGCCGGGAGCATCGTGCAGCCCGAACCGCGCCGCGCGCCCAACGGCGGCAACGGCCGGCGTCGGCGTCTGGCCCTCGGCCCGGCGACGGGTGACGCCGCGCCTCCCGCCGCCTCGGCGGCGCTGGAGCCGGTGCAGCAGATGGGCCTACCGGAGATGTCGCCGGACAGCGACCTCCCCCACGCCGACTCAACCCTGCCAGAGCCGTTCGGCGGACGCTTCGGCGGCCAGGCGCAGCAGCAGGGCAACGGCCTCAACTCCCTGAACGGCCAAGGCCACGACCCGAACCAGGCCCCCAACCAGGGGCAGCAGCAGGGCCGGCACCCGAACCAGAACCCGTCCCAGGCCTCGGCACAGGCTCCAGCACAGCGCCGTCGCGCGCACGCCGCGCACCAGGCGCAGGCGCAGGCGCAGGGCCAGGGGCAGGCGCAGGGGCAACTGCAGGGCGGCCAGGACGCGCCCCAGGACCAGCCGGGCCAGCAGCGCGGCCCGCTCGCCCTCGGGCCGGGCGTGCCGTCGCAGGCCCGTCAGCGCGGCAACGGCCTGCACGGCGGCGCCCCGATCCCGCTGCCGCCCGGCGGCGGAGGCACGCTCGGCGGCAACACCGGCGTGATGAGCCTGTCCCAGTCGCCGCTCCAGTCGGTGCAGACGCCGCCCAAGGGAACACAGCTGACGGGTGGTCACCAGGATCCGCTGGGCGGACCGCAGTCCCACCTCCCGCAGCAGCAGGGACACCAGCAACAACCGCCGCTGAACGACAACGGCCCGACCGCCGAGAGCGGCCCTGAGTTCATCGCCGGCGCCGACTACCCGACCATGGTCACCCCCGCCTCCGACGGCCATCCGCGACGGCTGCTGGTCTGGCCGGAACCGGATCCGTCGACCCGTCAGGCGCTCCAGGACCGCGGCTACCGACCCGTCATCGTCCGCTCCCGCGAGGAGGTCGACGCGCAGGTCACCGGCTACCCGGCGGCGCTCTTCGTCGACCCGCTGACCGGGCCGATCACCCGGACCGCGTTGCAGTCGCTGCGCACCGCCGCCGGGGACGCCAACGTGCCGGTGCTGGTCACCGCCGGCCTCGGCCAGGCCACCCCGGAGGCCGCGTACGGCGCGGACCCTGCCGTCCTGCTGCGCGCCCTCGCGCCGCGCGACAGCGAACGCCACGCGCCCCGCGTCCTGCTGGTCGAACAGGACCCGCACATCACCGCCGCCTTCACGGCGACGCTGGAACGGCGCGGCATGCACGTCGAGCACGCGGCGTCGGAGAACGACGCGGTCTCGCGCGCTGGCAGCGTGCAGCCCAACCTCGTGGTGATGGACCTGATGCTGATCCGCCGTCGCCGGATGGGCATCGTCGACTGGCTGCGCAGCAACAACCGGCTCCACCGCACGCCCCTCGTCGTCTACACCTCTGTGGACGGCGCGGAACAGCGCGCGGGCCTGCGCTCGGGCGAGACCGTCCTCTTCCTCGCCGAACGCTCCACCTCCCCGGAGGTCCAGGCCCGCATCGTCGACCTGCTGGGCAAGATCGGCTCCCTCGGCGAGGCCTGACGGAGTGTCATATCAAACGAACCGGGACTGATGCGCAGCGCATCAGTCCCGGTTCGAGGTCGCTCAGGCCGGGCCCGTCAGCCCTGGTAGGCGGGGAGCCCGGCGTGGGTGGTGACCCGGACCGGTCCGCCGCGGCCGTGGTCGAGCATGACGTCGGTGCCGGTCGGGGTGCGGAAGGCGATGTCGGCGCCGTTGGCCGAGAAGGTCGGCTCGGTGTAGTTGGTCGTGGCGTGCGGCGTGAGGTCCTGGACCACGGGCTTCGAACCGGAGAAGGTCCCCTCGAAGATGTGGTCGTGGCCCCCGACGGAGCGGACGAAGACGACCTCGTCGCCGTTGGGGGAGAGCGCGGCCTCGGAGCCCTGGAAGACCTCGCTGCCCTGCTGGCGGATGTAGTCGTCGCGGATGTAGACGTCACCGGTGTGGGTGTTGTCGTACACGATCGAGCCGTAGGTGCCACCCGAGTTCGGCCAGTTGTTCTCGGTCATGGGCAGACCGGACTCCCCGGCGTACGGGTTCAGCGACAGCAGGGCGGGCGAGCCACCGTGCGCGGTGGCGGCGACGGTCTCCAGGCGCGTGGTGCCGGTCTTCGAGGAGACGAAGATCAGGTTGTCCTTGCCGGGGATCCCGTCCGCCGAATCTGCCTTCGCGACCTGCCAGGTGGGGTGGGACCAGATCTGCCCACCGGGGTTCTTGGCCACGACGACGCGGCCGCTGCCGTTCGGGTTCGCGACGTCCAGGTTGCCGAAGCTGTCGACGAACGCGGCCTTGGTGCCGCTCGGGTTCCAGGCGAGGTCGCGGACGTCGGTGCCGAAGTCGACCCACTTGCCGTCGATCATGACCCACGGCGAGCCGTCGCTGATGGTCAGCCCGTTGGCTGCGCTCAGACCGTTGCTCGCGGCGCTGATGGCGAACGTCGGGGCCGCGGTGGACATACCGCGCGAGGCCGCGTCGGCGACGGTGGGCGCAAACGCGCCGGCCACGGCGGCTGCGGCGATGACGACGGCGGCGGCGGTGCGGCGATGACGAACGGTCATGGCGGTGTCTCCCCTGGTACGGCGGTGGTCGCGAGCCGGAAACCGCAGTTGCCGCTCCGTGCGATGTGAGAATCGTGTCAACGGAAGGTCGTGGAACTGTGAGGCTGATGTCACCGCCTCGCAACAGCCCGCGATCACGTACCTGCCCAAGGTCGCACAACTGGACCACGAGCGGGCTGTGGTGACGTCACTCCGACAAGACCCCGCGGGGATCAGGCAGACCGCCAAAGCCTGACGAGGCCGAAGGCCCGGACTACACCGGCAGTTCGGGCCTTCGGCGTTAGTGGCCAGTGGGCCGCGTCAGGGGGCGTAGTAACGCCCTCGGCGACAGCCTGGCGACCTACCTTAGACGCGGAGTCCCAGGAGCAACCGACCTGGAGCGCCGCGCACGCGAGGCACTGTTCTAGCACCCGCACCGCCGGAAGGACCCACCGACGTGGTCCAGCAGACCGCCGACCAGCCCACCGCCCTCAAGCCTGCAACCGAGTCGATGACCCTGCTGGTCGCCGCCGTCATCGTCCACGACCTTGAGAGTCAGCGGGTCGTCCTGATCCAACGCGGCCCCAAGGCAAAGTTCGCGCAAGGCATGTGGGACCTTCCCGTCGGTAAGAGCGAGCCTGGGGAACCCATCACCGAGACGGCCGTGCGCGAGCTCAAGGAGGAAACCGGCCTGGTGGTTGCCGTGGATGATCTCCGACTGGCCCACGTCATTCACGGGGCTCGCGGGGTCGAAGCACCCAACGGTTTCCTGACCTTCGTCTTTGCTGCTCACCGCTGGTCCGGCAACCTCACCAACGGCGAGCCGGAGAAGCACACGCAGGTCGCGTGGGTGGCTACGAACGAGATCCCGGAAGCCTTCGTGCCCACTACCGGCAGTGCGCTGACCCGGTACCTTCACGACGGACCGCAGGTCTCGGTGGACTCCTGGGGGTCCCAATGAACGAGCGGTCCGGTTCGGCGGCCACCTGAACCACCGGTGACCGCCGGAACACTCCAGCAGCTCAGCAGTAGCGAGCAGGCTCAGCCCTGCCCGCCCTTGCCTGGCTTGGTGTCGTCCCAGGTGACGTCCAACTCGCCCGCCGCGTACTCGGCGCGGATGACCTTCTTGTCGAACTTCCCCACGCTCGTCTTCGGGACCGACTCGATCACGGACCAGCGCTCCGGGAGTTGCCAGGAGGCGACGCGCTCGGCGAGGAAGGCGCGGAGGTCGGCGAAGCCGATGGTGGTGTCCGGGCGGAGGACGACGGTGGCGAGGGGGCGTTCGCCCCACTTCTCGTCCGGGACGGCGACGACGGCGGCCTCCAGGACGTCGGGGTGGGCCATCAGATGGTTCTCAAGCTCGACGCTGGAGATCCACTCGCCGCCGGACTTGATGACGTCCTTGGCGCGGTCGGTCAAGGTCAGGAAGCCGTCGGGGCTGATGGTGCCGACGTCGCCGGTGCGGAGCCAGCCGTCCTCGCTGAACTTGTCCGAGGAGAGCTGCTCGTCGCCGTAGTAGGACCCGGCGATCCACGGACCGCGGACCTCCAACTCGCCCGTGCTGACGCCGTCGTGCGGGGCGGGGCGGCCGTCGGGGCCGATGATCCGGGGCTCGACGGAGGCCGGGAAGCGGCCCTGGGTGAGGCGGTAGGGCCACTCCTCCTCGGCGGTCAGCCCGCCCGGCGGCAGGGCGAAGGAGCCCAGCGGCGAGGTCTCGGTCATGCCCCAGGCGTGGACCAGGGTGATCCGATGGCGCTCCTCGAACGCCTTCATCAGGGACGGCGGGCAGGCGGAGCCGCCGATCACGACGCGGCTCAGCGACGAGGTGTCATAGGGGTTCGCGTCCAGCTCGCCCAGCAGGCCGGTCCAGATGGTCGGCACGGCGGCGCTGACCGTCGGCCGCTCCGCCTGGATCATCTGCGCCAGCGGCTTGGGCTGCAGGAACCGGTCCGGCATCAGCAGCGAGGTGCCGACCATGAACGCGGCGTGCGGCAGGCCCCAGGCGTTGACGTGGAACATCGGGACGACGGTCAGCGCCTTGTCGGCGGAGGTGAGCGCGAAGTCCTCGGCGGAGATGACCTGGAGGCAGTGCAGGTAGATCGACCGGTGGCTGTAGACGACGCCCTTGGGGTCGCCCGTGGTGCCGGAGGTGTAGCACATCGCGGCGGCGGTGCGTTCGTCCAGGTCGGTCGGGAAGGGGTAGCTGGTCGGCCGGTCGGCGATCAGCTCCTCGTAGGTGTGGATCGCGATGCCGCGTGCGGCGAAGCCGTCCAGCAGCGCCATGCTCCCGGCGTCCGCCGGTCCCACGACCACGACATGACGCAGCGTCGGCTGGAGCTGCGGCAGCAGCGGTGCCAGCATCGGCAGCAGGGTGCTGTTGACAAGGATCGCGTGGTCGCCGGCGTGGTTGATGATGAAGGAGAGCTGGGCGGCGGGCAGGCGCAGGTTGAGCGTGTGCAGGACCGCGCCCATCGACGGCACCGCCAGGTAGATCTCCTGGTGCTCGGTGTTGTTCCACATCAGGGTGGCGACGCGCTGGTCACCGGTGACGCCCAACTCGTCGCGGAGCGCGTGGGCAAGCTGCGCGGCACGGGCCCCGACCTCGGCGAAGGTCCGGCTCTCGGTGCTCTCACCGTTCCAGGTGGCCACGGTCGATCCGCCGTGGAAGGTCGAACCGTGGGCCAGGATCCGGCCTACGGTGAGCGGAACGTCCTGCATCGTGCTGAGCACCTGGGTCCTCCTTGACCTGACCTGGCCTGAGCCGGTCGGAGCCGACTCCCCCTCCTCCCACCATGGTGGTCCGGGCGGCCTCGGCCGCGCGTCCTACTGGCGAGTAGGGGCGTACCGGGAGATTCTCGTCCCCACCAGGGCCCCAGGCAATGGCCGGGGCGCCGACCATCAGCCCGGATACGGGTGCGGCCGCACAATGCCCCCGCTGCGCTCAGCGGTCATCCGTCCGCAGGTCCGCAGTCAGCCGTCCACAGATCCGCAGGTCCGCAATCCGCAGTCACCAGTGAGCAGTGACCAGTGACCAGTGACCAGTCAGCCGACGACGGCGACGGGCCCGTCGACCGCGTTGCGGTCGATCAGCAGGCCCTGACCGCCGTGGTCCTCGACGTGGTTGGCGAGGTACTGGTGCAACCTCCGGTGCCCGGACCACTGGCTCGCGCCGAGCGCGTGGTAGCCGTCCGTCGAGTTGCGGCGGTCCCAGCGCGCGTACCAGATCACGTCCGGCAGGCCGTTCTGCTGGGCGGTACTGGTCAGCGCCGCCTCCCGGTAGGCGGAGAGGGACGCCAGGTCCGCCACGCCGGAGTTGGCGGAGCTGTAGAAGCCTGCCAGGTAGCCGCCGGAGTGCACCGCGCGGGACCACGCCGTGGTGTAGCGGAGCACGGCCAGGCTGCACCTGCCCCGGTCGCGCACGTACGCCTCCATGTCCAGGTAGATCGGGCTCGACGCGCCCAGTCCGAGTGCGCGAGCCGCCCTGACCGCGTCCGCACCCTCGCTCTGGCCCTGGTTGAAACCGGACCAGTAGCCGATCCGCTCGCCCCGGCCGTGCGGGCTGGCGACGCACGGGGCCTGCGCGCCGACGTAGAGGGGGAGCAGCCGCCAGCCCATGGCGGTGGCCTGCTGCACATACGCGCGGTTGAGCCGGGGCTGCGCGCAGCCGCGGTTGATGCCGCCGATGTAGATGCCGAGCGCGCCGTAGGGCGAGGATCTCCGCCAGGCGCGGAGCAGCGAGAGAGCCGGTGCCGAGCAGGTGTCGAAGGCCTGCCCGTGGAAGACCTGTGGTCCTCTGTACACGGGCTCGGCGGCCTGGGTCGGGGATGCCAGCGCCGGTACGGAGAGCAGCGCGAGCATCGTGCAGAGAAGAGAGCGCAGAGCGGTTCGCGGTTTGGTCACATCCGATCGTGAGCTGATTGTCCGTTATCTGACGATATGCCACGCCCGAGTAAGGACATTACCGTCTGGAGACTCCTTACCCCATGCTGGACCGTCAGCCCTCCGCACTTCCCGACGCGTCCGCCTCCGCCGCCTCCGCTGCCTTGATCAGCTTGCGCTGGGCCACCCAGGTCTTCGCGGGCCGGAAGCCGACCCGCTCGTAGACGGAGGGCGCGCCGGTGGGCGAGTCGGCGTCGACGCCGAGCGAGGCGGTGTCGAAGCCGTCCGCCTGCGCGATCCGCAGCACGTGCGTGAGCAGCGCCGACGCGATGCCGCGCTTGCGGCCCGCGCGTGCCGTGCCGACCAGGGCGACGTAGAGGTTGCGCTTGCCGGTGACCTGCCGCTGCTTCTCGAACTCCTCGCCGAGCACGATCCCCAGCGGCGCTCCGCCGGCCTCGTCGTAGGCGACGAGGCTGTACTGCGCACGGAACGCGGAACCCTCGACGAAGCGGGCCCAGCTCTCCGGGTCCATGGGCGTGTAGTCGAAGTGGTCGCGGAAGGAGTCGTTGCGCACCCGCAGCGCGTCCGCCGACCGCTGCGACGTGAACTGCCTGACCACGACGCCGCGGGGCGCGGGCGTCGGGGGCAAGCCGGCCACCGCCTCGGCCAGGTCGGCGACCTTCATGTCGTGGAACCACCGGATCTGCTCGTAGCCGAGCCGGTGGAACAGCTCCATGGTCGGCTCCGCGTCGACCGGGCAGCCCGAGTTCAGCGCCAACGCGCACCCCGGGAAGCGCTCCTCGTGCAGCGGCAGCGCCGCACGCTCCGCCCAGCGCAGCAACTCCGTACCGATGCCCCGGCCTCGGTACTCCGGGTCGACCCCGCCCCGCTGCCGGGACTCGTGCGCCGGGTTGGTCGCACTCCTGGCGATCAGCACAGCGAAGCCGACCATGCGGTCGCCGTCCCAGACGCTCATGCTGCCGCGCGGGTAGTCCTGGTTGGGGCTGTCGAAGTCCTCGAGCAGGTCCTGCTCCGAGAAGTTGTCGTCGGTCTGCTGGTCCGCCTCGATCGCGTCGATCAGCCGCACCCAGGCAGTCACGTCGGCGGTCCCGATCGGACGCCAGACGTAGTCGCTCGGGGCCTCGCCTGCACGGTCGGCTGCTCGGTCAGCGCTCATGGTTCGGATTGTCGACCTCGGCTGTGGACACAGCAAAGGATTTACCGGTCCGCCGTCAGCACCAGCCCCGAGGTCGGCACCCCGGTCCCGGCCGTGACCAGCACCTTCTCCGCGCCCGCGACCTGGTTGACCGAGCTGCCGCGCACCTGCCGGACCCCCTCGGCGATGCCGTTCATCCCGTGGAGGTACGCCTCGCCCAGTTGTCCGCCATGGGTGTTGACCGGCAGCCGCCCGCCCAGCTCCAGCGCGCCTCCGGCGGCGAAATCGGCGGCCTCGCCCCTGCCGCAGAAGCCGAACTCCTCCAACTGCATCAGCACGAACGGCGTGAAGTGGTCGTAGAGCACGGCGGTGTCGACCTCGTCGGGCCGCAGGCCGCTGGTGCGCCACAACTGCCGGGCCACCACGCCCATTTCGGGCAGGCCGGTGAGATCGTCGCGGTAGAAGCTGGTCATCGCCTCCTGCGCCCGGCCCGCGCCCTGGGCCGCCGCCGCGACGACGGCGGGCGGATGCGGCAGGTCCCGGGCGCGCTCCACCGAGGTGACCACGATCGCCTGGCCGCCGTCCGTCTCCTGGCAGCAGTCCAGCAGGCGCAGCGGCTCGACGATCCAGCGCGAGGCGGCGTGGTCTTCGAGGGTGATCGGCCGCTGGTAGAAGTACGCGGCCGGGTTGGTCGCCGCGTGCCGCCGGTCCGCGACGGCGACCGGACCGAAGGCGTCCGGCGTCAGGCCGTACGTGTGCAGGTAGCGGGCGGCGTGCAGGGCGACCCAGGAGGCCGGGGTGAGCAGCCCGTAGGGCATCGTCCAGCCCATCGCCACGCCCTCGGCCGACGGCTGCCGTGCCTGCAGCCCGGACCCGAACCGGTGCCCGGAGCGTTCGTTGAACGCCCGGTAGCAGACCACGACCTCGGCCACCCCGGTCGCCACCGCCATCGCCGCCTGCTGCACGGTCGCGCAGGCGGCACCGCCGCCGTAGTGGATCCGGCTGAAGAACGACAGCTCTCCGATCCCGGCCGCCTGGGCGACGGTGATCTCGGGGTTGGTGTCCATGGTGAAGCTGACCATCCCGTCGACGTCGGCGGGAGTCAGCCCGGCGTCGTCGAGGGCGGCGTGGACGGCCTCGACCGCAAGCTTCAACTCGCTGCGGCCGGATGCCTTGGAGAACTCGGTCGCCCCGATCCCGACGATCGCGGCCCGCCCGCCGAGGCTGTCGGCCCGGTGCAGACTCATGCGCCCTCCTCCTGGTCCCGTTGTCCGTGGCCCTCTCCCGACGACTGCTCTCCGAGCACCAGCCGGACCGTCCCGCTGACATGCACGCCGAGGCGGTTGCGCCCGCGTACCACGAGCACAAGGTGCCGTCCGTCTCCGCCTCGCTCGGTCACCTCGCCGCTGAACCGCAGGTCGTCGCCGGGATAGGCAGGAACCCCGAGCCGGATCGCGATCGCCTCGATCCGCGCGTCGGGCCCGGCCCAGTCGGTGACGTACCGGCCGACCAGGCCGTTGGTGGTCAGGATGTTCATGAAGATGTCCGGAGCACCCTTGGCCCGCGCCAACTCGGCGTCGTGGTGCACGTCCTGGTAGTCCCGCGAGGCAATTGCACCGGCGACGACCAGCGTCCGCGTGACTGGAACGCGTAGCGGCGGCAGTTGGTCGGGACCGGACGGGTGGAAGACGGGCAACTCCAACTCGTCGTCGAAGCGCTGGAATCCGAGCCGCACGGGCATCCCGATCGACACCTGCTCCGGCGGGACGTCCACCATGTTGCTCACGATCCGTACGCCCTCGGCGAGTTCGACCAACGCGACCGCGTAGGGCTTGCCGAACGCGGCGGGCAGGGGGTGGTGGACGGTGACCTTGGAGTAGACGACGCCTTCGCCGGACGCGGCCTCGGCCCGCCAACGGTCGCTGCCGCAGGCGTTGCAGCCCGCCAGCCAGGGAAAACGTGCCGTGCCGCAGTCGTCGCACCGCTGGAACCGCAGCTCGCCGGCGGCCACGCCGTCCCAGAACCCGGCGTTGTCGCGGTTGACCACGGGCCGGGGGCGCACCGGCTTCGCCTTCGCGCCCTCCGGCTCGCCTTGCTCAGGCCCGCTCGCCCTGTCGACCGGCATGAACTTCAGGATCCGGAACCGGTGCGAGCCCAGCGGCGTCGCGTCCCCGGGCTTCTCGCCGGCCGCCTCGTCGTAGGCGCGCAGGTCCATCCTGGTGGTGACGAAGTGGCCCGTGCCCAGCGCGGTCCGCTTCTCGTCCGAGACGGACTCGATCACCGCGTCGAAGAGCACCCGCTCCCCGATCCGCAGCGGACGCCGGTACTCCTGCTCGCAGTCGGTCGCGACGACGGAGGTGCAGCCGGCCGCCTCCAACGCGGCCATGAGCGCGTCGAAGTGCTCGCTGCGACCGCCGTTGGGCGACCGTGGTCCGCCCAGCCCTGGCAGCGTCCACGCCTGCAGCATCGCGGGCGGCGCCACGGCGTCGGCGCCGGCGTAGGCGGGGTTGGCATCACCCATCGCCTCGCACCAGTGGCGGATCATCGGCGCGTTGACGGGGTCGGGTGCGACACCGCCGCTCACCGAGGGAAGGCCGGTCCAGTTCTGGAAGTCCACGGATCTGACACTGCGTCAGATCCGTTGCGGCTGTCAAGACAACGAGGCAGGGCCCCGGGTCGGCGCGATCCCCGGGGCCCTGCGCTGCCGTGCTGCGCCTTGTCGGCGCTCATGAGTGACGCATCATCAGAAACGGTTCAGAAGATGATGCGGACGTTCGTGTTCGACTGGTCGGCGAAGACCGCTCCGCTGTTGTCCTTCACCCCCAGCGTGTTGTTCGCGTTCGACGCACCCGAACCTGTGGCCGTCTGCTGAGTCCAGTTCGAGTTCCCGTCGACCCAGCCGGAGAGGTTGCCGGTGCCGTTGTCGTTCACGATGCTGCTGTTCGACCCACCACCCGCAAAGGCCCCGTTGGAGTCGGCGGACGCCACCCCGGCCCCGATGACCAGCGCGGCGGCGGCGAGCGGAACAGCGACGAGAGCGGTGCGGATACGGGACATGCGGTCCTCCTGAGTGCTGCTGACTACTGCGGACTTCCGAGTGCGGACTGCGACGTCGCACCATCAGAATTCCTCAATGAATCGACAAAGAACCAGACCTCCCGGGCCATTTCGCCCTTTGGTGTGGACCGGGGAAGTCGATGCATGAAGCACGCCCGGGCGGGCCACCTGCCCCGTTCCCGGCCGCCGAATCCTCCGGGCTCCGCAGGCGTCCCGACGCCCGTCGTAGGCCCGGCCGGAATGTGACACCAGGCCGTGGGAGGGACAATCTGTAGGTCGCATGTCCCCCTCTGCACGAGTCCGGAGGAACCACGATGACGACAGGCGCCAGTCCCCGTGCCGGCACCGAAGCCGCCGCCGAAGAGGCCGACTTCGCCGCCCTGGGCCTCGCTCCGCAGCTCCTGCGGGCGCTTTCCGCTCTGGGCTACGAGGAGCCCACCCCGATCCAGCGCGAGGCCGTTCCTCCCCTGCTGGCGGGCAGCGACCTGCTGGGCCAGGCCGCCACCGGCACCGGGAAGACCGCCGCCTTCGCCCTGCCGGTGCTGCAGCGCCTCTCCCGGCGGGAGGGCAAGCGGTCCGGGCCGGCCGCGCTGGTGCTCGTGCCCACCAGGGAGCTGGCCATCCAGGTGTCCGAGGCCGTGCACCGCTACGGCAGCGAACTGGGCGCCCGCGTCCTGCCCGTCTACGGCGGCCAGCCCATCGGTCGGCAGCTGCGCGCCCTGGAGCAGGGGGTCGACGTGGTCGTGGCGACCCCGGGCCGGGCCCTCGATCACATCTCCCGTGGGACCCTGCGTCTCCACGACGTCGAGACGGTCGTGCTCGACGAGGCCGACGAGATGCTCGACATGGGCTTCGCCGAGGACATCACCGCCATCCTGGAGAGCGCGCCCGAGGAGCGCCAGACCGTGCTGTTCTCCGCGACCATGCCCTCCCGGATCGACTCCATGGCGCGGCGTCATCTCCGTGATCCGGTAAGGGTGCAGATCGAGCGGGAGGCCCCGGCCCCTGGCGAGGCCCCGAGCGTCAGGGAGACCGCTTATGTGGTGGCCCGGCCGCAGAAGCCCGCCGCGCTCGGCAGGATTCTGGACGTGGAGGCTCCGGAAGCGGCCATCGTCTTCTGCCGGACCCGTGAGCAGGTCGACCAGCTCGCCGAGAGCCTCAACGGGCGCGGCTACCGGGCCGAGGCGCTGCACGGCGGCCTGAGCCAGGAGCAGCGGGACCGGGTGATGGCGCGGCTGCGCGGCGGGACCGCGGACCTGCTGGTCGCCACCGACGTCGCCGCGCGGGGCATCGACGTCGAGCACCTCACCCATGTGATCAACTACGACGTGCCCTCCGCCACGGAGTCCTACGTGCACCGGATCGGCCGGGTCGGCCGCGCGGGCCGCGAGGGCGTGGCCGTCACGCTGGCGGAACCGCGCGAGCACCGGATGCTCAAGTCGATCGAGCGGGCGACCGGGCGCAGGATCCCGGTGGAGAAGGTGCCCTCGGTCGCTGATCTGCGGGCCAGGCGCCTGGAGCTGACCCGGGCCGCGCTCTACGAGAGCGTCCTCGAGGACGAGGACCTGGACCGGTTCCGGGTGGTGGTGGAGAGCCTGGCGGACGAGTTCGACATCATGGATGTCGCGCTGGCCGCGGTGAAGCTGGCCCATGAGTCGGGTGGCGCCGCCTTCGACGAGGAGGAGATCCCCGAGGTGGCGCCGACGGAACGGGGCCGTGAGCGCACCCCGCGCGGGCGCAAGGGCGGCGGCCGGCCCTCCCAGGGGATGACCCGCCTGTTCGTCGGCGTCGGCCGCAGCGCGGGTATCCGACCGCAGGACCTGGTGGGAGCCATCGCCGGGGAGTCACGGCTGAGCGGACGGGAGATCGGCTCGATCGAGATCGCCGACCGCTTCTCCCTGGTCGAGGTGCCCGAGAACGCGGCCGAGTCCGTGATCCGCGCCCTGCGCGGCGCGACCATCAAGGGCCGCAAGGCGAACGTCCGCCGCGAGCGGGAACAGCGCCGCTGACCACCCCCCGCGCCGCACGAGGACATGACACAGCCCCCGACCGTTGTTGCTGGTCAGGGGCTGTTCCACGGCGGAGCCTGTGGGATTTGAACCCACGGTGACATCACTGCCACGACGGTTTTCAAGACCGTTCCCTTAGGCCGCTCGGGCAAGACTCCTGGTGTGGGCGATCTCCTCGTCCACGCCAGGGATCTTCTCACGACTTCGGGGCCGTGTGGCGATGATTACTGGTTGTCGCCGACGCGCTTGCCCAGGGTGACCGTGGTCGTGTGGGACTGGCCGTTGCGGGTGTAGACGACGTTGACCTTGTCGCCCGGGTGGTGGGCCCAGATCTCGCTCACGAGGGTCGGGCCGGAGTCGATCAGGACGCCGTCGAGCTGGGTGATCACGTCGCCCGGCTTCAGGCCGGCCTGGTCGGCCGGGCCTCCGGGGGTGACGGCCGGGGTGCCCTGGACCGGGGTGGAGGAGATCTTCGCGCCGTTGCCCTGGTAGCTGTCGTCGCGGAGGACGCCGAGGATCGGGTAGACCGGGATGCCCGTCTGGATCAGCTGGGAGGCGACCCACTTGGCCTGGTTGATCGGGATCGCGAAGCCCAGGCCGATGCTGCCGGACTGGCCGCCGCTCGTGCTCGAGCTGGTGGACTGGATCGCCGAGTCGATGCCGATGACCTGGCCTTCGGCGTTCATCAGCGGCCCGCCCGAGTTGCCCGGGTTGATCGACGCGTCCGTCTGCAGCGCGTTCATGTAGGACGTCTGCGAGGTGGACTGGTCGCCGGAGGCGACCGGGCGGTTCTTGGCGCTGACGATGCCCGAGGTGACCGTGCCGGAGAGCCCGAACGGCGCGCCGATGGCGATGGTGGTGTCGCCGACCTGGACCGCCTCGGAGTCACCGAGCGGGAGCGGGACCAGCTTTTCCTTGGGAACCGAGTCGAGCTTGATCACCGCGACGTCGTAACCCTGGGCGCGCCCCACGACGGACGCGTTGTAGCTCGACCCGTCGGCGAACTTCACCGTGAGCTTGCCGCCGCCGATCGAAGGGGCGACGACGTGGTTGTTGGTGAGGATGTGGCCCTGGGTGTCGAAGACGAAGCCGGTGCCCGTGCCGGACTCGGAGGAGCCGCTGGCCTCGATGGTGACCACGCTCGGCAGCGCCTTGGCCGCGATCGCGGCGATGGAGCCCGCCGGTCGACTGAGGCCGTTCGGGTTGCTGGCGGCGGTCACCGTGGTGCTGGAACCGGCGGTGTTGCGGCCCTCCAACCAGGAGCCGATACCGCCGCCGACCGCGCCCGCGACGATCGCCGTGGCGGCGAGCAGCGCGATGAACACGCCACGACGGCTCCCCGCCGACCTGGGCTTCTCGACGATCTGGCCCGCCCCGAAGGGACCGACCGGGGCGTCCGGGAGCGGCGGCATGGGCGCGGTCTGCCAGATCGGCGGCTGCTGCGGAGGCTGCGGCGGCCCGGAGGGAGCCTCGACCATCGGAGCAGGGGCAGAGACCGGCGCCGGTGCAACAGGAGGAGCGGGCGCCGGAGCGGGCGGCTCGACGAAGGGCGGGATCGGCGCGGCCGGTGCCGCAGGCTCGGCCGGAGCCGTCGGCGGCTGGTCCGCGACCGGCAGGCGCGCCGGGGGTGCGGGGAAGCCGGCGAGGTCGGGGTCGGCCGGGGGCGCGACCGGGGTACTCGCGGGCGCCTGCTCCGCCGGACGATCCGCCGGAGTCGCATCGGGGGCGGGGCGTTCCGACCCGTCGGGCCCACCCTCGTGCTCGGTGCTCACGAATCGACCTCCTTGATACCGGACCAACGGGCCCTAGCATTCCGCAGACGCTGTCGGGGCATCGTAAGTCCCAGCCGTGCGCGTGGCACCCCGGCCGCACTCCGGCCACCGCCGTGTTCCCGGGCTGTTCCCGCCCTGTTCCGCCCCGATCCGCCGTGATCCACCCGGATCCGCCCGGATCCAGCAGGGCCCAAAACCGGCTGCGGAGAGGCCCGACCAGCGTCCCCACCGGACGCCCAGCCCCTGGACAGGCCTTGGACGGTCACCGTACAAGCCGTACCATGCCTCGAAAACACGTACCAGCGCGCGGCGACGCGTGCTGAACCTGCACCATATTCATACGTATTCATATGCGCGGGAGCTTGGACCTCACTCCAGGCTGAGAGGGCAGCAGGCCGCAGGACGCGGCAGGGCAGCCGACCGCCTGAACCTGACCGGGTAATGCCGGCGTAGGGAGCTCTGCAGACGGCCATGTCCGCAACCCTTCAGCACGACCCCGACCACCTGGGCGCGGCGTCCGCACACGCGGCCGAGGCTCCGCTCGTCCTCGACACCGCGCCGCCGCGCACCCTCGGCTTCCGCGAGCAGGGCGCGCTCTGGGCCAACCTCGGCGTCAGCCTGATCGGCTTCTCCAGCGCCGCGACGGTGATGGTCAACTCCAGCAACAAGAACCTGGCGCTGGCCGCCTCGTTCACGGCGATCGTGGTCGGCACGGTCATCGGCACGCTGATGCTCGCGCTGGCGGCGATCATCGGCACGCGGACCGGCGCGCCCGCCATGGCCGTGCTGCGCGGGCTCTTCGGCACGAAGCTCTCCTACGTGCCGACGGTGCTCAACATCATCCAGTGCGTCGGCTGGGGCGTCTACGAGCTGACCGTGATCACCCAGGGCGCGCAGGCGCTCTACGGCGGCATTCCGCGCTGGGTCTACGTGCTGGCGGCCGGGGCGCTGACGACGGCGATGACGATCCGACCGCTGGGCTCGATCGCAGTGCTGCGCCGCTACGTCGCGATCGCGGTCGGCGTGTCGATGCTCTTCTTCACCATCCAGCTGGTCCGCCACGGCGTGCACAACCCCGGTGGGAGCAACTGGAACGGCTTCCTCTCCGCGACCGACTACGTGATCGCGGTCTCGATCTCCTTCGTGCCGCTGGCCGCCGACTACACCCGGCACTCGCGGACCGTGAAGGGCTCGTTCTGGGGCACCTTCACCGGCTACACCGTCGCGCAGATCTGGTGCTACATCGTCGGCGCGATCGCGCTGACCCAGGTCGGCGGCGACCCGAACAAGATCTTCTCCACCTTCACCGGGCTGACCGCCGGGTGGATCTTCTTCCTGGTGCTGGTGCTGCGCGAGGCCGACCAGTCCTTCGCGAACGTCTACTCGACCGCGATGTCGCTGCACAACCTCTTCCCGAGGGTGGACCGGCGCTGGCTGGCCGGCGGGATCGGCGTGCTGGTCACGGCGGTCGCGCTCAAGGTCACCACGCTCGGCGCGAACTACCAGACCTTCCTCGGTCTGATCGGCGCGGTCTTCGTGCCGCTGCTGGCGGTGCTGGCGGTCGACTTCTTCCTCGGCCGCGGCCGGGACGGCTGGGACATGTCCGAGCAGGCGCCGACGCGCTGGCTGGTGCTACTGCCGTGGGCGATCGGCTTCCTGCTGTACGAGCTGATCTCGCCGGCCGCGTTCCCCTGGTCGTGGTGGACCAACTTCTGGGCGGACGCGCAGGCGGACACCCACATCCATCCGACGTTCTGGACCTCGGCGTCGCTCTTCTCCTTCCTCGCGGCGGGCGCGGTGACCCTGGCGCTGACCCCGGTGCTGCGGAAGCGGGCCGACGCGACGGGCCCCGCCGACGCGGAGCCGGGCCAGGCGGAGGACGGCCCGGCGGAGGACGCCGCGCAGGAGGCGTGACCCGGGAGGTGTGACGCGGGAGGCCTGACCGGGGAGGCCTGCCGCAAAAGGCGTCACGCGGGAGGCGTGACGCGGAGCCATGACATGGGAGGCGTGACACGGTTGGGGACGGCGACCGCGTTCACCTGCGGTACACGCACGCCGCCTATCGTGGGGACGTGCACCCCCAGCCAGGCCCGACCGTGTCCGTCCCCAACCGGTCCACCACCCGCGTCATCGCCCACCGCGGCGCTTCCGGCACCTACGCCGAGCACACGCTCGCCGCGTACAAGCTGGCGATCGAGCAGGGCGCGGACGGACTGGAGTGCGACGTCCGGCTGACCGCCGACGGTCACCTCGTCTGCGTCCACGACCGCACGGTCAACCGGACCTCGAACGGACGTGGCGTCGTCTCCACGCTCGAACTCGCTCAGCTCTCCGAACTCGACTTCGGCGGCTGGAAGGCGGGCGACATCGAGGAGACCGACTGGACCTCGGCCGACCACACGTCGGTGCTCACCTTGGAGCGCCTGCTCGAACTCCACGCCGACGCCGGCCGTCACATCGAGCTGGCGATCGAGACCAAGCACCCCACCCGCTACGCCGGGCTGGTCGAGAAGCGGCTGATGGAGCTGCTGGGCCGGTTCGGCCTCGTCCCCTCCAAGGGCGAAGGCCCCTCCCCGGTACGGGTGATGAGCTTCTCGCAGCTCTCACTGCGGCGGATCCGCCAGATGGCGCCGGAACTGCCGACGGTCTTCCTGATGGAGCGGGTGCTGCCGTGGCTCCGCGACGGTTCGCTGCCGCACGGCGCGCGGATCGCCGGTCCCGGTATCGACGTGATCCGCGCCAACCCCGGCTACGTGGCGGCCCTGCACCGTGCCGGACAGCGGGTCCATGTCTGGACGGTGGACGAGCCGGAGGACGTCGAGCTCTGCCTGCGGCTGGGCGTCGAGGCGATCATCACCAACCATCCGCGGCGGGTGTTGGACCAACTCGGGAGATAGGACCCATACCGGCCGATGGATGCACAGGATGCTCCGGAATGGCTGGAAATTCCTCTGGGTCGTGGCTGGAAAGCCATTCCGAACCCGTACTCGAATGCGTAGCGTCACTATTCGGTGACGCGCTGTGAAATGCGCTGCGCGCGCCCTCTTCGAGCCCCCGGAAAGCCCGCCAAGGTGCGCAGTTTTCCGTTTTCGACTTGTCCTTACCGGGCATTCACACCCTGGCGCAAGACGAAGGAGGAGGTCCGGGGGTGGCCGTGGTGGTGGCGCATGAGGTGCCGACTTCTTCGTCGACCATGGCAGTGCCACATGGTCCGGAGAGCGTACGGACGGCACGTCGTAGGTTGCGCGAGGATCTCGGTGAGCACCTGGTGCCCGAGGGCGTGATAGACGACGCGGTACTGATCCTCTCGGAGTTGCTCAGCAACGCGTGCAGGCACGCGAGACCGCTGGAGCGGGAACGCGGGCTCGCGGCGGGGCTCATGGGGACGCTGGCGGAGGAGCAGGAAGAGGTCCTGGTCGGCTGGGAACTGCACAGCGACGGGCTGCTGACCGTCGAGGTGACGGACGGCGGCGGACCCACCCGCCCGCGGCGGTCGGCCCCGTCCCTGACCGCACGTGGTGGACGCGGCCTGGGGATTGTCGGCCAACTCGCCTCGGAGTGGGGCGTCCGCGACGCGCCCGGCGAGGTGACGGTGTGGGCGGTGTTGCGCGTCCGCGCACGCCACGCACGCAGGGACGCGGAGGCGGAGACCGCGGCGGCCGCGAGCTGAATCAATCTTGGCACACGGAGAAGTTGCACCATCAGGGGCGCGGGGAACTGCGCGAGAAACCACGGATGAGCGGATGGCCCTGAACGTTCGGGGCTCCACCTGCGTGGGTCGCGCAGTTCCTCGCGCCCCTGAGGTGATTGCAACTACCTGCGGCAGCGAACATCCAGGCAGTCGCGCCCACGCGGCGAAGCCGCAGGGTGCCGCAGCGGCAGACGGACAACGGGCCCACCGTCAGACCCGTACGCTCTCCCGGAGGGAATCAGTTCCGTTCCGTTCCACCGGGAGTACGCACCATGGCCAAGAAGAAGGCCCCGCTCACCAGCACCCCCGTCACCGACGGGCCCGTGCCCGTTGTCGGCGCGCGCGAGGCGTGCCCCTGTGGGTCGGGGCGGCGGTACAAGGCGTGCCACGGGCGTGCCGCCGCGCATGCCGTCGCGGAGCTGGTGCAGCGGCCGTTCGAGGGGCTGCCCGGGGAGGGCGACTGGGTCGCCCTGCGCGAGCTGGTCCCGGCCGCGACCGCGCCGCTGACGGTGACCGCCGAGACGCTGGCGACGGCCGAGGGTGACGTTCCGTCAGTGACGCTGGTGACCGTGCTCCCGATGGCCTGGCCGGCCATGCGTCGGCAGGACGGCAGCATCATGCTCGGGCTCCAGACCCAGACCTCCTCCGGCGATCTGAGCCGGGACCTCGCGGACGCGCTGGTGCAGGCGCTCGCCGCCGAGCCGGGCAGCCCCGTGCCGCCGCGGCGTCCCGCGCCGGAGGGGCCGCGTCTGCAGCAACTGCTGGACCTGGAAGCGCCGTTCGAGCCGACCGTGCACACCGGCTTCGAGTACTGGCTGGAGGACGCCTCGGCCGCGACCGGTGAGGTCGCCGCCTCGCTGGAGCAGGCCAACGCCGCCGTCATCCCGACCGAGAAGCTGGAGTCAGTGCCGCAGGCGTACTGGTGCGCCGCGCCGGACCGGAACCACCTGCGCTGGGTGATGCCGCACGAGGAGGAGGCGCTGCTGGACGCGCTGGCCCGCCTGGCCGCCTCGGGCGAGGCCTCGCTGGGCGAGGGGACCAAGCTGGTCGGCTCGTTCCGGGCGCACGGTCTGGTCGTGCCGGTCTGGGACCTGCCGCAGTCGATGACCCCCGCGGACTGCGAGAAGCCCGCCGCCGCGTTCGCCGAGCGGCTGGCCGCCACGCTGGAGCGCGGGGGCGCGCTCAGCGCGGAGGAGCGGAAGGCGCGCGCCGGTCTGGTGAACCGCCAGGTCACCCTCAGCTGAATTCCCGTCACCTATCGCTACCCGGTATCGGGACCGGGGCGGACTGACCGTCAGTCCGCCCCGGAATAGCGTGATCTGCGTCACATACCTTGGTCGAAACCCGGAAATTCCGGGGAAAGACTTCGCTCCAGGGAATTTGCTTGCGGCCCGGAATTTGTTACGGTTTAAACAGCCCGGTCGCTGGTGCATCCCCCGTCGCCAGCGGCCGGGCCTTTGCCTGCTACCGGCAGGGTTGGCAACACCACCCGCCTGGGAGCTTTCACGGCGCCAGGGTCGCGCCGTCCGGCGCGGCGACGCTCGCCGCGACCAGGGCCTCCACCAGATCACTCACCGACGGCAGCCATGGCTGCTCCCGCGTCGAGAGCGGACGCCGGACCCAGCGCATCGCGCCCGCGCCGGTCCGCGAGGGCGGCAGTACGACATAGCCGCCGGGACCGTGGTAGCGCAGGCTGGTCGGCACCCACTCCTGGGCCACCAGCAGTTCGCCCAGCTCCGGGAACGAGTAGGGCGCGACGAGCAGCACGTAGCGGGTCGGCGTGGCGATCACCGGACCGATCGGCACGCGCAGCGCGTCGAAGTAGTCGAGCACCCGCGCACCCGCCTCCGCGGGCAGGCTCAGCGCGCAGACCTGGCCGCCCGTCGCCACCAGCACCGGCGCCTCGGGACGGCGGGACCACCACCAGCGGATCATCCGGTCGTCCGTCGTGGCCGCGAGCAGCTTCGGCTCGTGGGGATGGGCGCCGGGAACCTGGCAGTCCGGCCGAGGGCAGCGACAGCCGCCCCCCGGGGCCGCGCCGACGCCCGGCAGCACCGGCCACCCCCAACCCCTGGCCGCCGTTCTTGCCGCGCCGAGAAACCGGCCCCTGGTCCGCAGCCGCCCGGCCCTGCGCCCAGCCCTGTATACGGCCCTACCGACGGCTCTGCCGACGGCCTTACCGACGAGTGTTGACACCCCGCGCATGAGCACTCGTTCCTTTCCGTGACGGTCAAGGATCGGTAGGTGACCTCGCGCAACGAGAAGCGCACCACGCCCACCGCGCCTGCGGTACCTGGCTGGAGGTGGCGCCAGGGTGGCGCATGCTCGCCCGGCCGGATCGACCGACCGCAACACTGCCGCCCCGTAACGGTTCTGTACCCACCGAAGGCACGCACGAGCACGTTCTCTGTCGAGACTGACGCATCGTCCGGATTGACGCACGACGAGCGAGGATGGTTCCTCCGTTCGGGGTATTCACCCTGTCTGGTACGGAGGGGTCTGCTAGGGGGCAACCGACCGTACGATCCCCGGATGGACCCGGATTTCGCGTCGGCCCACGAGGCTGACACCTCATCAATTCCGCACCCCGACGGGGCTTCGGAGCAGAAGCCCGGCGAGAATCCCGGAGCGGGGCCCGACCCACGGCCCGCCGCTCCGGAGTTCGCCCTGGTGATCCGCGCGCACAACGACGCGTCGCGGATCGCCTTGACTGTACTCGCGGCGCGCCGACTACCGCAGGTCCGCGCCGTGCTGGTGCTGGAGTCGGGGTCGACGGACTCCACCCGGCGGGTCGCCCTGGACAGCGGTGCGACGCTGCTCGCGGACGAGGCCGATCTGGCCGGATACACGCCCCTGCCACTGCTGTGCATCCGCCCCAGCCGGGAGGGCGGCGCGACGCACGCACTCGACGAGGTGCTGCCGCTGGTGGGTCCGGTCGCCTCGGGCGCGGCGGACATGGCCCTCGGCTGGTGCCCGGCCGAGGGCCGGGGCCGGGCCGCCGAACGGCTGGAACGTCGCGGCCTGGCCCGCGCGGGCCTCGCACTGCCCCGTGCATCCGGTGCGTCCGGGGCGTCCGGCAGGCCCGGCGTGCTGACCGGCGAGTACTGCCTGACCAGCGCGGCTTTCGCCGCCAGCTGGCCACCGGCGTCCGGGGCGGGGGAGCTGGTCGGCAGGGCGGCGGACCTGCTCCGGGCCGGGCTGCGGGTGGCGCCGGTCCAGCTCGAACCGCCGCGCCTGATGCGTCCGCTGGGGCTGCGCGAGCGCCGGGAAGTGGCCCGTGCGCTGCGGGGACGACGTTCCGTTACCGGCGGGGGCGCATAAATCGATAGTTGAAACGATCAATCGCACCGATGTTTTTCGGCCAAATATTCGGGCAAAGACACCAACCACGTGGCAGCGGACAGTTCTGGACATCACCCGATCGGTGTGTGTAGAAGAGACTCATTAATTGCCGTATGGCATGACATGGGGGTGCATAGTGATTCAATTCAGACAAAACTTTAAGAATCCAGCATCACTCTTTGTAGTTATCGCAGGTGCGGGCCATGGCTGAGCATCACACCACCCTGGGGCTTCCCGCGCCCACGAGCCCTGCTGAAACGATCAGCGGAGAACCGATCGCTGCCCTCCGCGAGCGCTCCGCCGACGACCCCCTGGCTGATTTGACCACCCTGTACGACCTGACCGACCGGCTCAGCGGCGCAGCCGACCTGGAGGCGGCCCTCACCGGCCTGCTGGCCGACGGCGCCGCGCTGATCGGCGCCCGGCGCGGCATGCTGCTGCTGACCCAGCCGAGCACCACCCTCGGCCTCGGCCTGGACCGCGCCGCCCTGGGCGCGCTGGAGACCGTCCCGGCCGCGCAGATCCTGCGCGCCGCCGGCGGCGAACCGACCGGAGACCGGTTCCGGGAGGTCGCCCACCAGCTCGGCATCGGCGCGTCCTACGCCCAGCCGCTGGCCGACCTGGGCTCGGTCGTCTGGTTCTACGACACCCCCGCACAGCCGACCGAACGCGAGCAGCGCCTCGCCGGGCTCTACTGCGCGTCCGCCGCCCGGCTGCTGGCCAAGGAACTCGACCGCGACCGGCTGCGCCGCACCGCCGACGCGCTCCGTCGCGGCCTGCTCCCCGGCACGTTGCCGCGCGTCGGCGGCATGCGGCTCGCCGCGCGCTGCGTCACCGCCGGGCTGGAGAGCGCGGGCGGCTGCGACTGGTACGACGCGATCTCGCTCCCGGAAGGCGCCCTCGCACTGAGCGTCGGCAGCGTCACCGGCGGCGGCGCGGACTCCGCAGCCGCGATGGGCCGCCTGCGGGCGGCGCTGCGCGCGTACGCGGTGCTGGAGGGCGAGGACCCGGTCGCCGTGCTCGGCGATCTGGAGCTGCTGCTCAAGAGCACGGAACCCGCCCGGACGGCGACGGCGCTGTACGCATTCGTCGAGCCCTCGGCCCGCCGGCTCTCCCTGGCCGGGGCGGGCCAGTGCCCGCCGCTGCTGGTGACCTCGTTCGGGGCCTCGTTCGTGGAGACCTCGCTGAGCGCGCCGCTGGGCATGCTGAGCTGCTGGGAAGCGCCGGGCGTGGAGCTGCGGGCCGACCGCGGCGACGTGCTCCTCCTCTACACCGACGGGCTGGCCCGCCGCTGCGGCGAGGAGTCCCTCCACGCCGGCCAGACCCGCCTGCGCGCGGCCGCGGCGGAGGCGCCGCGGGATGTCCGCCAGGACCCGGAACGTTTCTGCGCGTACCTGCTCGACGCGTGCGTCGGCGCGGCGGAGCCGCTGCCGGGTGCGGATGACCTGGTGCTCCTGGCCGCACGCTTCGACTGAGGGACAGTTGCACCATCAGGGGCGCGAGGAACTGCGCGAACAACCCATGATGAGCGGATGGCCCTGCTCGTTCGGCCTGCTACCTGGGTGGGATGGGGGTCCCCCCGCCGAAGGCAGGGGGATTGTCGCGCCCACGCGGCGGAGCCGCACATGAGCAGTTCCCCGCGCCCCCAGATAGTGCAACGTCTCCGCCTGCCCAAAGCCCTGTCCTCCGACTCGGCCGCGGCCGTACTCTTGTACGGACTGCAAGCCGCTGACACCCCTGACAGCGGCCTTGCGTTCCCCGTACCACGAGGAGGCGACACAGCGTGACCGAGGACGATCTCGCTCCCGAGACCGACGAGCTGACCGAGGCGGCGGAGTCCGCCGAGGACAAGCCGATCAAGCAGCGGAAGAACGGTCTCTACCCCGCCATCTCCGACGAGCTGACCGCCGTCATGAAGAGCGGCTGGGCCGACACCGAGCTGCGGGACCTCGTCCCGGCCGAGCAGTCCGCGTACGCGGCCAAGCGACGGGCCGCGCTGTCCGCGCGTTTCCCCGGGGACCGGATCGTCGTGCCGGCCGGAAACCTGAAGACCCGGTCCAACGACACCGAGTACAGCTTCCGCGCCGCCACGGAGTACGTGCACCTCACCGGTGACCAGACCGAGGACGCCGTCCTGGTGCTGGAGCCGCGCGGTGAGGGCGACGAGGGCCACGACGCGTACCTCTACCTGCTCCCCCGCTCGGACCGGGAGAACGGCGAGTTCTGGCTGAGCGGCCAGGGCGAGCTGTGGGTCGGCCGTCGGCACAGCCTGACCGAGGCCGAGGCGCTGCTCGGGCTGCCGGCCAAGGACGTGCGCAAGGCGGCGGAGGAGCTGGCCGGGCAGGCCGACGAGCGTCCGGCGACGACCCGCGTGCTGCGCGGGCACGACGCGGCGATCGAGACCGCGCTGGCCCCGCACACCACCAAGCACGGTGACGACGAGCTGCGCGTCTTCCTCAGCGAGCTGCGCCTGGTCAAGGACGAGTGGGAGATCGGCCAGCTGCAGGCCGCCTGCGACGCGACCACCAAGGGCTTCACCGACGTGGTGCGCGAGCTGGCGCAGGCGGTGGCCACCTCGGAGCGCTGGATCGAGGGCACCTTCTTCCGTCGCGCCCGGGTCGAGGGCAACGACATCGGCTACGGCTCGATCTGCGCCGCAGGCCCGCACGCGACAACGCTGCACTGGGTCCGCAACGATGGCGAGGTCCGCCCGGGCGAGCTGCTGCTGCTGGACGCGGGCGTGGAGACGTCGACCCTCTACACCGCCGACGTCACCCGCACCCTGCCGATCAGCGGCACCTTCAACGAGCTGCAGCGGAAGATCTACCAGGCCGTCCTGGACGCCCAGGAGGCAGGAATCGCGGCCGTCAAGCCGGGCGCCCGCTACCGCGACTTCCACGAGGCGGCGCAGCAGGTCCTGGCCGAGCGGCTGGTCGAGTGGGGCCTGCTGGAGGGCCCGGTGGAGCGCGTGCTGGAGCTGGGGCTGCAGCGTCGCTGGACCCTGCACGGCACCGGCCACATGCTCGGCCTGGACGTGCACGACTGCGCCCACGCCCGCGTCGACTCCTACGTCGACTGCGTGCTGGAGCCGGGCATCGTGCTGACCGTCGAGCCGGGTCTGTACTTCCAGGCCGACGACGAGCTGGTCCCGGAGGAGTACCGCGGCATCGGCGTCCGGATCGAGGACGACATCCTGGTGACGGCCGACGGCAACCGCAACCTCTCCGCGGCCCTGCCGCGCACGGTCGAGGACGTCGAGAGCTGGATGGCGAGCCTCAAGGGCTGACACCGAAACGGGTGAGGGGGTCACGGAGCGGCGGCCTGCCGCTCCGTGACCCCGTGTCAGTTCACTTCGTGTCAGTTCACTTCGCCGCGGCCTCGCCGCGGTCCGCGTTGGCCAGGACGGCCTGACGGAACCAGACGGCAGCGCCCGGCGCGACCTTCTCGTAGTACTCGGTGAACCGCGGGTCCGAGATGTACATCTCGGCCATGCAGCGGTGGAACCCGAACGAGACGTCGTGGAAACGCCGGGTGATGTGCCGGCGGTGGTCCTCCGCGATCGCCATCGCCTGTTCGCTGTCCGGCGCGGCACCGGCCCCGATCGCCTCGGCGATGCGCGCGTTGAGCGCGTCGCCTTCGGCCTTGATCTCGACCCAGTCCTCCTTGGAGTACCGCGCCGCGCGCTGCTGGGACTGCTTCCATGCGTCGGTGTCGCCCCAGCGCGCCTCCGCCTCCTCCTGGTGGTCGACGTAGTCCTCACCGAAGACCTCGAACTTCTCCTCGGGGGTCAGTTGAATCCCCATCTTCCTCGCCTCCAGTGCGTGTTCCACGGACGCGACCATCTCCTGGAGCCGTTCGATCCGCCCCAGCAGCAGACTGCGCTGGCGGCGCAGGTGCTCGCTCGGGCTGACGCCCTGGTCGTCCAGGATGGTCGCGATGTCGTCGAGGGAGAAGCCGAGCTCCCGGTAGAAGAGGATCTGCTGCAGCCGGTCCAGGTCCGCGTCGTCGTAGCGGCGGTAGCCGGACGGGGTGCGACCGCTGGGCTGGAGCAGCTTGATCTCGTCGTAGTGGTGCAGGGTCCGCACGGTCACCTTGGCGAACCGTGAGACCTGACCGACCGAGTAGCTCATGGGGCTCTTTCCTCTCCCTCGTGCTCCCAGCCTGCGGCCTCACGTGACGTGAGGGTCAAGCGGGAATCGTGCCGGGGGGGGGGGAGGCCTGTTGTCAGGACGCCTGCGCGAACGGGCGGTCCCGGTAGGTGAGGGTCTTGTCGAAACGGACCACCGCGCCGCGTCTCGGGTGGTTGCGGAACTGCACGTCGTCGGAGAGCGCCCGGATCAGCAGCAGGCCGCGTCCGCTCTCGGACGAGTCGGGCACCGGCGCGAAGGCGACCGCCGCGCTCCCGACAGCCGAAGGGCGGGGACGCGAAGCGCGTGCCCGCCCGTGGCTCTGACCCAGGCCCTGGCTCTGGCTCTGGCCGTGACTCTGGCTGTGGCCGAGCGCATGGCGTCCCATACGGGCGGCGAAGCCGGGACCGGAGTCGGTCACCTCGATCCGCAGGCGGTTGCCCTCGATCGTCGCCGTCACCTGGAAGCCGTCGTCCTCACCGGCGGCCGCGCCGGGACACGCGTGCTCGACCGCGTTGGCGCACGCCTCGGTCAGCGCGACGCCGACCTCGTAGGAGATGTCCGGGTCCACGCCGGCGGTGGCCATGGTGCCGAGGAGGATGCGGCGGGCCAGCGGAACGCTGGCGGGTTCGCGCCTGAGGTGGAGAGACCACCAGATGTCCACGGCAGGCTCCTTCTGGCTCCGGCACCACATACCAGTAGGTATTGCCGACCCGCTGAAGAATGAACCGCTTCGGGCGGATCTTGTCGCTCTCTTGGCGGAGTGTCGGGGGCGAGGGCGTGGTCCGGGTCTCGTCCGGGCGGCCGCGCACCGCCAGGCGCACGCCGGAGCGCATGGGGGTCGCACGTTCGGTCCCGTTTCAGCCCTGGGTTTCCCTGGGCCCTCCCGACAAGGGAAGACTCCGGCCATTTCCGCCCCCGTGGGCCTGCTCCGTACACCCCTCTGAGAGACTGTCCCGCGTCATGACCGCCTTCCGCGCCCCGCGCGCCGCCAGCCTGGACCTTCGCCTGCTGCGGGCTCTGCCCTTCGCGACGGTCTGCGTCCTGGTGTCCGCGCTCGGGCACGCGCTGGGCGGCGGCGGCTCGGTGCCGCTGCCGACACTGCTGGTCGGACTCGTGCTGGTGCTGCTGGCAAGCACCGCCCTGGCCGGACGCGAACGCGGCCTGCCGGCGATCGCCTCGGCGCTCGCCGTCGGCGAGCTCGGGCTGCACGCCCTCTTCCACCTCTGCGCCGGTGCCTCCGGCATGGCGGGGATGAGCGGGATGACGGGCATGGCCGGGATGCCCGGGATGAGCGGGGCAGGCGGCGGAACGCCGTCCGCGCTGCTGCAGCTCGCGGCACGGCTGCTCTGCGGGCCCGGCCCCGACGGCACCCTGGCGCTGCCTCCGGGCACGACGGCCAGCCAGATCGTCAGCCAGGCCGGCTTCGACCCGCATCTCTATCTCGCCTCGCTCCCGACCGCTCCGGCCGCCCACGGTGTGGGCGCCGTCTGCGCGATGCTCGGGCTCACCCCGCTGATGGTGCTCGGCCACCTGCTGGCCGCGCTGGTCGCAGGCTGGTGGCTGCGGGGCGGCGAGGCCGCGGTCTGGCGGCTGCTGGGCCTGGCCCTCGCGCCGCTGGGCCAGTTGCTCCGGCTGGCCCTGGCGCTGCTCGCCGGGCTCACCACGATCGGCGTCCACCCCGCACGGCGCTGGGCCGTGGACGACTGGCGGCTTCCCGCACACGCGCTGCTGCGCCACCAACTGGTCCGGCGCGGTCCCCCGCGCGCTCTCCTGGCCTGACCGTCCGTCCGCCATACCCGTCCCGCTTCCCCGACCTGCCTGTCCGGTCGGTGTACGCACGATGGGTCGGCGGGGTGGTTGGTCGGGCCCTGTGATTCCTGCCGAGTCCCGCCGGTGCGGCGACTCCGTTCCGCCCGCCGTGGACAACCGGTCCACCGGCGGCCACAGGTCTTCAGGATCTCCAGGAGAGAACCACCCATGCGCATGAGCGCCTTCTCTGCCCGCTCGCTCCGTTCCGTCCGCTCCGTCCGTTCCGCCCGCGTCGCGGTGCCCGCCGCGCTGGCCGCCGCAGGCGTCGTGCTACTGGCCGTGCCCGCGTCCGCGCACGTCACCGTGCAGCCGAACTCCGCCGCCGCCGGTGCGGCGGACCAGGTCTTCGCCTTCCGGGTGCCGAACGAGTCGGACACCGCCTCGACGGTCAAGGTCGACGTCTACTTCCCGACCGACCACCCGATCGCCTCCGCGCTGGTCGAGCAGGTGCCGGGCTGGACCGCTGCGGTCCAGACGGCCAAGCTGGCCACTCCGATCCAGACCGACGACGGCCCGGTCACCAACGCGGTCTCCGAGATCACCTGGACCGGCGGCAAGATCGCCCCCGGCCAGTACCAGGACTTCACCGTCGACTTCGGCCAGCTGCCGACCGACACCAAGCAGCTCAGCTTCAAGACCCTGCAGACCTACTCCGACGGCACGGTCGTCCGCTGGATCGACACCCCCGCCGCGGCCGGTCAGCCCGACCCCGCGCACCCGGCCCCGACGCTCAACCTGACCGCCGCGTCCAGCAGCGCCAGCACATCGGGCTCCAGCAGCAGCACCGGAAGCACCACGCAGACGGCGTCGGCCACGTCCGACAGCGGCTCGGCGACCGACACGGCCGCGCGGGTGCTGGCCGGGGTCGGCCTGGTCGTCGGCCTCGCCGGTGTCGTCTTCGGCTTCCTCGGCTGGCGTCGCGGCGGACGCCGCGGCAGCGCCGCCTGATCCGGCACTGATCGGAGGGGTGGGGCCGCGCCCCGGCCCTGCCCCTCCTCCGCCGCCCGACCGCCCGTCCGTCTGACCGTCCGTCCGCCTTACCGCTGCCGATCCCCGCGATCGGCAGAGAGCGAGTTCACCACCATGGCCTCCCACACCTTCTCCGCGCCCACCCGTCGTTCCGTGCTGCTCGGCTCGGTCGGCGGCGCCGCAGCACTGCTGCTGTCGGCGTGCGGCTCGTCCTCGTCCTCGACCGGCTCGGCAGGCGCCGGGTCCGGGGACCCGCAGATCGACTCCGCGCAGCAGAACGGCCCGTACCAGGGCACCTACATGCCGCGGACCTTCGACAAGCCTGCCGTCACGCTGACCGACACCAGCGGCAAGCCCTTCAACCTGGCCACCGGCACGGCGGGCAAGGCGACGCTGCTCTACTTCGGCTACACGAAGTGCCCCGACGTCTGCCCGACGACGATGGGCGACATCGCCGTGGCCGTCTCCAAGCTGCCCAAGGCGCAGCAGAGCCAGATCGACGTGGTCTTCGTGACGACCGACCCCGACCACGACACCCCGGGCACGATCCGCAGCTGGCTCAACTCCTTCAACCCGAACTTCATCGGCCTGACCGGCGACATCAAGACGGTCATCTCGGCCGCCGCCTCGGTCGGCGTCTACGTCGCCGCTCCGGCCAAAGGCCAGGAGCCCGTCCACGGCGCGCAGACGCTCGGCTTCCTGCCGACCGACAACAAGGCGCACCTCCTCTACACCAGCGGCACCACCTCGGCTGTCTTCGGGCACGACCTGCCGTACCTGATCAAGGGTGTGACGGTGTGACGGGCCGTCACCGGGCGCTGATCGCCCTGGCCGTCGCCGCGCCGCTGCTGGCGGCGGGTTGCTCGTCGCCGGGTACGTCGTCCCAGGCGACGTCATCCCAGGCCACGTCGTCCGCAGCCGCGTCCACCACGGCGGACGCGGGGACCGGGACGCCCAAGCTGAGCGTCTCCGGCGCGTACATACCGCTGCCGTCCGCGCCGGACATGGCGGCCGGCTACTTCGTGCTCACTAACGCGGGTGACAAGGCGGCACGGCTGACCGGCATCACGAGCACGCAGGCGCAGAGTGTGTCGATGCACCAGAGCACCGCCACCACCATGGTCGACCTGCCCTCGGTCACCGTCCCGGCGCACGGCCAGGTGGCTTTCGCCCGGGACGGCAGGCATCTGATGCTCATGGGGCTCGCCGCCCAGCCCAAGGTCGGTCAGCACATCGCGCTGACCCTGCGCTTCGACGACGCCGCTCCGCTCGACGTCGAAGCAACCGTCCAGCCGCTGACGTACCAGCCGGGACAGTGAGGACGTAACGATGAAGCGCACCGTCCGCTCCGCCGCGGCGCTGTTCTGCCTGCTTGCGACACTGCTGCTGGGAAGCGCGGGGGTGGCCTCGGCGCACGCCGCGCTGCTGTCGACCGACCCCTCTCAGGGGACCGTGCTGGCCGTCGCGCCGAGCACGGTGACGCTGCACTTCAGCGAGTCGGTGACGCTGGAGACCGGTGCGGTGCGCGTGTTCGACCCCAACGGCAAGCAGGTCGACACCGGCACGGCCGGGCACGCGGGGAGCGACCCGTCGACCGCGAGCGTGTCGCTGAACCCCGCCCTGGACCAGACCCAGGGCACCTACACCGTGGCGTGGCGGGTGATCTCCGCCGACACCCACCCCGTCGCCGGGGCGTTCACCTTCTCCATCGGCCGGACCACCTCCCCTGCGGCGCTGTCCGGAGTCGAGAGCAACTCGGGGTCCGCCTCGACCGGATTCCTCTACGGCCTCTCGCGTTCGGTCCAGTACGGGACGTTCGCGCTGCTGGCCGGGTCGGTGGCGCTGGTGCTGCTCGGCTGGCCGGGCGGGCTGCGGCTGCGCTCGGTGCAGCGGCTGATGCTCACCGGCTGGGCCGGACTGCTGCTGTCGACCCTGGCCGAGCTGGCGCTACGCGGGACGTACGAGGCCGGGACCGGGCTCGGCAAGGTCTTCGACCTGAGCCTGCTGCGGCAGGTGCTGGGCGAGAAGCTTGGCGTGCTGCTGGCCGTGCGGGTGCTGCTGCTCGCGGGCGCGGGCGTCTTCCTGGCGCTGCTCTCCGGACACACGGGCGCGAGCGACCCGGCGGGTCAGGACGCGGGCGCCGGCGACGGCGTGGAGCGGCGGCGACGGATCTGGCTGGGCATCGTGGGCGCGGTGCTGGCCGTCGCGATCGCGCTGACGTGGCCGCTCGGCGACCACGCCTCGGTCGGCATGCAGGTCCCGCTGGCGATCACGTCGGACACCGTCCACGTCCTGGCGATGGGCCTGTGGCTCGGCGGACTGGCGACCGTCCTGGTCGGCCTGCGTCGGTCCACGGCGGACGGTGGCATCGGCGTCGCGGGCGTGCAGCGGTTCAGCGCGGTGGCACTCGGCGCGGTCACCGGGCTCGCGGTCACCGGCGTCTACCAGGCGTGGCGCGGCCTCGGCTCCTGGTCCGCGTTGACCTCGACCACCTACGGGCGGCTGCTGCTGGTCAAGATCGGCGCGGTCGCGGTGATCCTCGGGGGTGCGTGGATGTCGCGCCGCTGGCTCTCCCTGCTGCGCGCCGACACGGCGGAGCAGCAGGCCGACGCGGCGGAGGCGCTGGTCGCCGTCGGCGCACCGGCCGTCGAGGCGGGGGCCGAGGTCGGGGCGGATGTCGGGGCCGGGACGGAGGCTCAGGTCGGGGCTGAGGGTCAGGCCCGGGCCGGGGCCGGGTCCGGGGTCGGGTCCGGGTCCGAGGTCGGGTCCGGGTCCGGTCCCGGGTCCGAGGTGGACGCGGAGCGGGCCGCGCAGTTGGCGCGGCAGGCAAAGGCGCGGCGGCAGGCCAGCGTGCGCAAGGCGCACCAGGCCGCCCCCGCCCGGGGCATGCTGCTGCGGTCGGTCGCGCTGGAGGCGGTCTTCGCCGTCGTCGTGCTGGGCGTGACCACGGTGCTGACCAACTCCGCGCCGGGCCGTGCCGTCGCCGAGCAGCAAGCCGCGACCGCCGCCGCCAACCGGGGCCCGGTCGACGTGACGCTCCCCTACGACACCGGCGGCAGCACCGCGTCCGCCAAGGGAAAGATCACCGTCGACATCGACCCGGCCCGGACTGGGACCAACACGATGCACGCCTACCTCTACGACTCCACCGGCAAGCCGGTCGACGTCCCCGAGGTCGATGTGACGGTCAGTCTGGCCGCCCGCAGCCTGGGACCGATGCCGGTCAAGGTGGACCACCTCGACATCGGCCACTGGGGCGCGGCGGGCCTGGAGCTCCCGCTGCCCGGCACCTGGACCCTGGCGGTCACCATCCGCTCGGACGCCATCGACGAGACCACCGTGACCACCCCGGTCACGGTCGGTTGAGCCACCGGAATCCGAACCACGCACACACGCACGCGTACGAGAAGCAAGTTGAGCACAGGTTGAGCACAGAGCGATGACCGACGAGGACAACAACCACCCCCGCCCCACCCCCCGGACCGTCTCCCGGCGTCGCCTGCTCGGCGCGGCGGGAGTCGGCGGCGCGGCCGGGATCGCGCTCGGAGTCGGCGGCTACGCGCTGGCCGACGCCGGAGGCGACCCGGCTGCCACGACCGGCGGCAGCGGCGACGGCGCGGCGCTGGCCGGCCTCGGCGCCGACGCCGTGCCGTTCCACGGCACGCACCAGGCGGGCATCGTCGAGCCGATGCAGTCGACGCTGCACGCCACGGCGTTCGACCTCACCTCCGGGACCGGCCGCCCCGGGCTGGTGTCGTTGATGAAGCGCTGGTCCGCCGCAGCCGCCGCGATGGCGGAGGGCCGGACGCCACCAGGCCTGACGGACGATCAGGTCGCCCTGGACGCAGGCCCGAGCTCGCTGACGGTCACCTTCGGCTTCGGCGCCCCGGTCTTCACCAAGGCCGGGCTGACCGCCCAACTCCCCTCCCAGCTCACGCCGTTGCCGCCCTTCCCGGAGGACCAGCTGGACCGCGCGCGCAGCGACGGGGACCTGTGGGTGCAGGTCTGCGCCGACGATCCGCTGGTGGCGTACCACGCGATGCGGACGCTGCAGCGGCTCGCCGTGGGCCAGGCCGCGCCGCGCTGGCAGACGACCGGGTTCAGCCGCGCGCCCGGCGCGACGCGCGAGCCGATGACCGGCCGCAACCTGATGGGCCAGATCGACGGCACCAACAACCCCAAGCCGGGCAGCGCGGGCTTCGACGCGACGGTCTTCGTCCCGGCGAACGCCACGGCTGCCACCGCCGCCGGACAGCCGTCCTGGATGGCAGGCGGCAGCTACGCGGTCTTCCGGCGGATCCGGATGCTGCTCGACACCTGGGACCAGCAGTCGCTGGACGTGCAGCAGCGCACGATCGGGCGGCGCAAGGACAACGGCGCACCGCTCTCCGGCGGGCCGGGCAGCAGCGAGACCACGACCGTCGACCTCGAATCGTTCGACCCCGACGGCTCGCTGGCGATCCCGGGCGACGCGCACATCCGGGTCGCCGCCGCCGCGTCCAACCAGGGCGCGGCCATGCTGCGGCGCGGCTACTCGTACCACGACGGCTACCGCCCGGACGGTGCGCCCGACGCGGGGCTGCTCTTCGTCGCGTTCCAGGCCGACCCGATGACCGGCTTCGTCCCGGTGCAGCGGAAGTTGGCCCGCGGCGACGCGCTGTCGCGGTTCCTGGTGCACGAGTCGAGCGGCCTCTACGCGGTGCCGGGCGGCGCGAGCCCCGACGGCTACGTCGGCCAGGCGCTGCTGGAGTCCTGATCCCCGGGCCCAGCGGAATTCGAGGGGCCCGGCGAATCCTGGGACCCTGGGAAGGGACCTGGGTCGCCTTACCGTGGCCCGCGTCCAGCCCGCAAGACCACGCGTCCCCGGTGGCGCGGAGTCGTTAACGTTACGTCCGTGCAGCGAGCAACCAGGCGTGCACCCTTGGAGGTCACCGTGTCCCCGAACCGATACACCTACCTCGGTCCCGAGGGCACCTTTACCGAGGCGGCGCTGCGGACCCTGCCGGAGGCGGCGACCCGCGAGCTGGTGCCGTCCGTGTCCGTGCCGGCCGCGCTGGACGCAGTGCGCAACGGCGAGGCCTCGGCCGCGCTAGTGCCGATCGAGAACTCCGTCGAGGGCGGCATCCGGCAGACCATGGACGAGCTGGCCCAGGGCGAGCCGTTGATGATCTACCGCGAGGTGCTGCTGCCGATCGCCTTCGCCCTGCTGGTCCGGCCCGGCACCACGCTGGCCGACGTGAAGACGGTCACCGGCCACCCGGCCGCGCAGCCGCAGGTCCGGCACTGGCTCTCGCAGCACCTGCCGAACGCGGACTGGGAGTCGGCGGCGTCCAACGCCGACGGCGCCCGCCTGGTCCAGGAGGGCCGCTACGACGGCGCGTTCGCGGGCGAGTTCGCCGCGCCGCTCTACCACCTGGAGCCGCTGGCCGCCGAGATCCACGACGCGGCCAACGCGACCACCCGCTTCGTGCTGGTCGGCCGGCCGGGCCGTCCGTCCGCGCCGACGGGTGCGGACAAGACCTCGGCGGTGTTCTGGCTGGAGGACGACCACCCGGGCGCGCTGCTGGAGCTGTTGCAGGAGTTCGCGGTGCGCGGCGTCAACCTGATGCGCATCGAGTCCCGCCCGACCGGGGAGGGCCTGGGCAAGTACTGCTTCGCGGTGGACGCCGAGGGGCACATCACCGACCGCCGGGTCTCGGAGGCGCTGATGGGTCTGCACCGGATCTGCCCGCAGGTGCGCTTCCTCGGCTCCTATCCGCGGGCCGACGCGGTTCCGGCGACGGTCCGCCCGGGCACCTCGGACACCGAGTTCACCCGTGCTGCGGACTGGCTCTCCCGCTGCCTGGACGGGCGCGGCGACCGGTAGTCCGGTCGGGCCGTCCGGCAGGTGGTCCGGCCGGTGGTGCACAGGCCCCTGCGGGTTATCCACAGGATGGCGAGTTTTCCACAGGGTGGGGGTCGGTGTGCACGGGCTGCGGGATCGGCTTATTCACGCATTGATCAACAAAACTTGCAGATCGGACAAGACGGACATATAGGGATTCAGCTGCTCTGTTTCCCCAAAGTCCGCTTCCGGGACCCGGAAAATCACGCCTCCTGCCGCAAACCCGAGGTTTGACGAGCTCAGAGGCGTGATTTTCAACAATCCACAGGGACCTCCGCACCCCTGTGGATAACTATCTGCTCCTGGGGATATCCACAGCTGTGGATCCGCGGATCAGACGTCGGGGAAGTCGATCGTGTATCCCTGCTGGAGCAGCCACGGCACGATCTGGTTCAGCGCCGCCACGGTCTCGCTCCGGTCCCCGCCGCCGTCGTGCATGAGAATGATCGACCCCGGCCTCAGTTCCTTCTTCACCGTCGAGACGATCGTGGCGACACCGGGCCGCTGCCAGTCATTGGTGTCGACGCTCCACGCCAAGGGCCGCAATCCGTTGTCCGCGGATATCTGCCGGATCTCCGGAGTGAAATCCCCACCCGGGGCCCGGAACCAGGAGACCACGGTTCCCGGGCCGCCGGCCTGCTCGATCATGTGCTTGGCGTCGACTATTTCACTGGTCTCGTACGCGGTGCCACGGGTGGACATCGCCTCGTTGTGGTGGACCGAGTGGTCGCAGAGCCGGTCCCCGGCGGCGATGACCGCGCGCGTCGCCGAGGGATTGGCGGTGGCGTTCGGGCCTATTTCGCAGAAGGTCGCGTGGACCCCGTACTTCGCCAGCACGGCGAGGATCTTCGGCGTCCACACCCCGCTGGGTCCGTCGTCGAAGGTGAGCGCCACCGTCTTCTCCCCGCCGGAGTGGGAGATGTAGTACTCGAGGCTCTTGTCGGCCGCCTTCGTCCCACCGTTCGGAATGGTGTCACCCGAGGTGGTCTTGGGATCGGGCGAAGCGGAAGATGAGCCGCCGCCGTTCACGTTCTGGTTGGTGCCGCTGCCGCCGCATCCGCTCAGTGCCAGCACCGCCGCCAGGACCGAACCCGCGACCGCCACCACGCTCTTCTTCATACCCGTCCACCTTCCGTTCCCTGCCTGCCGGTTCACTTTCGCAGCCCGGACAGCCGGTTCTTACGGATCTGACAGGGTTGGGAAATCCTCGGGACGAAGATGTGACACAAATGCTCGGCCGAGGCCGCTTTCCCGGCCCGGCCGAAGGCTGAACAAGGCTCGGACAGCGGTTAATGCGCGAGGTCACGGCTCGCGGACCGGTACGCTCGTAGCGTGATTGACCTTCGCCTGCTTCGCGTAGACCCGGACCGTGTGCGCGCCTCCCAGCGCGCCCGAGGAGAGGACGTCGAGCTCGTCGACGCCCTGCTCGCCGCCGACGAGCGGCAGCGATCGTTCAGCTCCCGTTATGACGAGCTGCGCAACGAGCAGCGTCAGCTGGGCAAGCAGGTGGCGCAGGCCAAGGGTGACGAGAAGGCTGCCCTGCTGGAGCGCACCAAGGAGCTCGCCGCCGAGGTCAAGACCGCCAACACGGCGCAGACCGAGGCCGAGGCCGAGGTGCAGCAACTGCTGGGCGGGCTGGCCAACCTGCTCGACCCGGACGCGCCGATCGGCGGCGAGGAGGACTTCGTCACCCTCGAGGAGGTCGGCACCCCGCGCGACTTCGCCGCGGAGGGCTTCGAGCCGCGCGACCACGTCGAGTTGGGCAAGATCCTCGGCGCGATCGACACCGAGCGGGCCGCCAAGGTCTCCGGCTCGCGCTTCTACTACCTGACCGGCGTCGGCGCGCTGCTGGAGCTCGCCCTGGTCAACATGGCGATCGCGCAGGCCACCGAGGCCGGCTTCATCCCGATGATCACGCCCGCGCTGGTCAAGCCGCGCGCGATGGAGGGCACCGGCTTCCTCGGCCAGGCCGCGGAGAACGTCTTCCACCTGGAGAAGGACGACTTCTACCTGGTCGGCACCTCCGAGGTCCCGCTGGCCGCCTACCACATGGACGAGATCCTCGACGCGGACCAGCTGCCGCTGCGCTACGCCGGGTTCTCGCCCTGCTTCCGCCGCGAGGCCGGCACCTACGGCAAGGACACCCGCGGCATCATCCGCGTCCACCAGTTCGACAAGGTGGAGATGTTCTCCTACGTCGCGCCCGAGGACGCGGAGGCGGAGCACAAGCGCCTGCTGCAGTGGGAGCGCGACTTCCTGGACAAGCTCGGCCTCGCCTACCGCGTCATCGACGTGGCCTCGGGCGACCTGGGCGCGTCGGCGATGCGCAAGTACGACATCGAGGCGTGGATCCCCACCCAGGGCAAGTACCGCGAGCTGACCTCGACCTCCAACTGCGGTGAGTTCCAGGCCCGTCGCCTCGGCATCCGGATGCGCGGCGGGGAGGGCAACCGCCCGCTGGCCACGCTGAACGGCACGCTGTGCGCGGTGCCGCGGACCATCGTCGCGCTCCTGGAGACGCACCAGCTGGCCGACGGCTCCGTCGTCGTGCCGGAGGCGCTCCGCCCGTACCTGGGCGGACGCGAGGTGCTGGAGCCGGTCGGCAAGTAGTCCGGTCTGCCCGCAAGCACCATCTGAGAGAAAGTCAGACCACGTGAGCTCCGCCCCGCGGCCGTTCGACCTGATCGCGACCGACCTGGACGGGACGCTGCTGCGCGACGACCACACCGTCTCGGCGCGCACGCAGCGCACCCTGGAGGCCGCGAAGGCCACCGGGGCGCAGCACATCGTGGTCACCGGCCGCTCGGCGACGTGGACCAAGCCGACGCTGGACGCCATCGGCTACACCGGGCTGGCCGTCTGCAGTCAGGGCGGCCAGCTCTACGACGCGGGTGCGCACCGGCTGGTGACGTCCGTGACCCTGGACCGGCAGGTGGCCGGCCTCGCCCTCGCCAAGGCGGAGGCGGAGGTCGGCCCGCTCGCGGTGGCCGTCGTCCAGGACGGCCTCGACGGCGAGGTGCTCTTCTCCCGCGACTACGACATGCCCTCGTCCGGGACCCTGCTGTCCGACCCGGTCGACGACCTCGCCGCCCTGTGGGCCAAGCCGCTGAGCCGGGTGCTGATACAACACCCGGCGCTCAGCGACGACGAGTTGGCGACGGCGGCCCAGGAGGTCGCGGGCGCGCTGGTCACCGTCGTGGTGTCCGGACGGGGCTTTGTCGAGCTGCTGCCGCTCGGCCTCTCCAAGGCGACCGGGCTGGCGCTCGCGTCCGCGCGCCTGGGGACGAAGAAGGACCGCACCGTCGCTTTCGGCGACATGCCCAACGACATACCGATGTTCCGCTGGGTCGGCCACGCGGTGGCGATGGCCAACGCGCATCCCGATCTGAGGGCCGTCGCCGACGAGATCACCCTCGGCAACGAGGAGGACGGCGTCGCGGTCGCCATCGAGCGCATGTTCGAGCTCGATTAGTTGTTACCATAGGTCACGGTTAAGCCGGACATATCTGAGCAGAAAGGCAAGCGGACCATGCGCGGAGTGGAGCTGTACGCAGCCTGCCGCGCCCTGCTGGCCGAGCTCATCGACGCGAACATCAAGCGACCGGAGAGCTGACGTCGCGCGCCTCTGAGCGCCGTTCGACTCCTTTCTCCTGCCCACACTTTCTTTCTTCGCTTGAGAGTGACGCATGTCCCGCTCCGTGCTCGATACGCCCGTTTCGTATGCCTCTGCCCCTTCCGCCTCGCGGCTGACGCGCCTCCTCGCGCACCCCACGACCGCGCTGGTCGGCATCCTGCTGGTCTCCCTCAACATGCGCGCCGCCGTCTCGGCGGTCTCGCCGCTGCTCGGCGACATCAGCGCCGACTACCACCTGTCCTCCACGGCGGGCGGGCTGCTGACCACCATCCCGGTGCTGATGATGGGCGCGATCGCGCCCGTCGCCGCCCGCCTGATCCGCCGCTTCGGCGCGGAGCGGGTCGTCGCCCTGGCGCTGGTGGTGCTCGTCGCCGGCGTGCTGCTGCGGATCGCGCCGGGCGCGTGGGCGCTCTTCGCCGGCAGCATGGTGCTGGGCGCGGCGATCGCCCTGCTCAACGTCACCATGCCGGGCCTGGTCAAGCGCGACTTCCCGGAGCGCGCGGCGGCGATGACCGGTGTCTACACGACGTCGATGATCTTCGGTGCGACGCTGGCCGCGGCGCTGAGCGTGCCCTTCGAGCACGCCTTCGGCGGCTGGCAGGGCTCGATGGCGTCCTGGTCCGTACTGGCCGTCATCGCCTTCGCGGTGTGGCTGCCGCAGTTGTCCGCGTCGAAGACGCGGGGTGCGGGCGCGTCCGCGAAGGCGCAGCCATCCTCGGCGGCGAAGGTCCCCGGGCTGTGGAAGCACCCGCTGGCCTGGCAGTTGGCCGTCTTCATGGGGATCCAGTCGCTGCTCTCCTACACCCTGATCGCCTGGCTCCCGACGGTCCTGACCACACAGGGCATGGACCGCGGCACAGCCGGGATCGTCTTCGCCGCCAGCTCGCTGGTGCAGATCCCCGCCGCGTTCCTGATCCCGTTGGCGGCCGGACGCACCAACAACCAGCGGCTGCTGGTGGTCCTGATGGTCGGCTCGATGTCGACCGGCATCGCCGGTCTGCTGGTCGCGCCGACGGCGGGCGCGTGGGTCTGGGCGACGCTGATCGGCATCGCCCAGGGCGGCGGTTTCGGGCTCGCGATGGCGATGATCGTGCTGCGTAGCGGGAGCGCGCAGGTTGCTGCGCAGCTGTCGGGGATGTCGCAGCTGGTGGGCTACTTCATCGCCGCGAGCGGCCCGGTGGGCTTCGGTGCGCTGCACCAGGCCACGGGCGGGTGGACGCTGCCCCTCGCGGTCCTGCTGGCCTGCTGCGCGGTGGGCGTCACCGCGGGGTTGGGCGCGGGACGGAAACTCGTTCTCTCCGCCTGACCGTTTGCAAAGAGGAAGTTGCACCACCAAGGGGCGCGGGGAACTGCGCGAGACACCACCCTGTGCGGATGGCCCTGACCGTCCGGCCCGCCAGCTGCGTGGGTGGCTTGTCGCGCAGTTCCCCGCGCCCCTAAGGTGCTGCAACTCCCCGTTGGCCCATGCGTTCTACTCTTCCCCGGCGAGCGTCAGCCGGCTGAGCCGGGCCGCCGCGAACGCCGCGCCACCCAGCGTTGCGACAAGGAGCAGCGGGACCGCCGTGGACAGCTGGACCGAGGACGTGATGACGCCCGGGTCCGCGATCTTCTCCGCCACCGAGAGCGCCCACTGGTGGACGCTCAACGTCCGCGCGCCCGGGACGTACTGGCCGACGATCGTCTCCCACAGGAGCGCGTACATCAGACCCCAGACCACCGCGTGGCGGGAGACCACGCCCAGCAGCAGGAAGATCGCGCTGTAGGCCACGCCCGCAATCAGCGCCGCGATCGTGAAGCCCAACGTCAGGCTCTCGTAGGTGCCGAAGAGGATCAGACCCGCGATGTACGTGGGCAGCGCCGCGAACACCACGGAGCAGCCGATGGCGACGACCAGCTTGGAAATGATGATCTTCCACCGCGGCTGCGGCTTCGCCAGCAGGTAGATGATCGAGCCGTCGTCGATCTCCGGGCCGATCGCGCCCGTTCCGGCGACCAGGCCGACCAGCGGGACCATCGTGCCGAGGGCGAGCGTGCCCAGGATGTTGGACGCGGTGCTCTCGTCCTGGCCCGCGACCGCGCGGATGACCACCGAGAGGACGATCAGCAGCAGAGGCAGGCCCAACAGCAGCAGGCCCCGGCGGCGGCCGAGCAGGCCGCGGACGGTCAGCCGGGCGACAGTGACGTTCATGATGAGGTCTCGGCCTTCCGTTACTTGGCGGCGACGAGGTAGGAGAAGACGCTCTCCAACGACTCGTCGGCCGGGGAGACGGTCAGCAGGCGGATGCCTGCCTCCTTGGCGACGCGCGGGACCAGCTCGGTGAACCGGTAGAAGTCGATCGCCTGGATCTGCAGGGCGCGCTCCTTCCAGTCCAGTTCGATGCCTGCCGTCGAGCCGTCGGCGATCAGCGCCGCCGCGAGGGCGCGGTCGTCGCTGGAGCGGACGGTGTAGCGGTGCGGACGGTCCGTCATCAGGCGGCGGATCTTGCGGAAGTCACCCGAGGCGGCGTGGCGACCGGCCACGACCACCTCGATGTGGCGGGCCAACTGCTCCACCTCCTCCAGGATGTGGGAGGAGAAGAGGACCGTGCGGCCCTCGCTGCCGAAACGGCGCAGCAGCTCCATCAGGTGCATCCGCTGGCGCGGGTCCATGCCGTTGAAAGGCTCGTCGAGGAGCAGTACGGCCGGGTCGTGGACCAGCGCGGAGGCCATCTTGACGCGCTGCTTCATGCCCTTGCTGTACGTGGAGACCTGCCGGTCCTGCGCGTACTCCATCTCGACGGTGGCCAGCGCGCGCTTGGCCGCCTCGCCCGGGGCGGGCAGGCCGTGGAGCTCGGCGTTGGCCAGCACGAACTCCCAGCCGGTGAGGAAGTCGTACATGGCCTCGCGCTCGGGCACCAGGCCGATCTGGCGGTAGGCCCCCTGGTTCTTCCAGATCGGCTTGCCGTCGAGGACGACGCTGCCCGAGGACGGCGGCAGGAAGCCGCTCATCATGTGGATCAGCGTGGACTTGCCCGCGCCGTTCGGCCCGAGCAGGCCGGTGACGCCGGGCTCGATCGTCATGGTGACGTCGTTGACCGCGACGACATTGCCGAACCAGCGGGACGCCCGGTCGATGCTGATGGTGGTCATGGTTCTGCCTCCTCAGATCTTCCGGTAGCGACGGACCAGCAGGGCGAAGGTGCCGCAGACGAGCACGGCGATCCACACCAGGAAGACCACGCCGCCCAGGGTGCTCGGCACGCCGATGTTGGGGCGGTCGTTCGGCACGTTGAAGATCCACTGGACCGTGGAGTCGATCAGCATGCCCGGGTTGAGCATCGCCACCCAGTGGCCGGACACCTCATGGCCCTTGAACCGCATCACGCCGAAGATCGCCTGGGCCAGACCCTGGGAGACCATGAACGTCGCGATGATCGCCGCGACCCCGAAGCCACGACGCGGCGTCAGCGAGGCGAGCAGCGAGCCGATACCGGCGTAGACCAGCGCATAGAGCGCAGCGGCCAGCACGCCGTAGCCGAAGTGCTCCAGGTTGTAGGTGAAGGCCATCGAGCCCAGCATCGAGCCGATCCACATGATCAGCATCGGCAGCATGGTCAGGATGAAGATCGCCGACGCCATCGCCGCGAACTTGGCGCGCACGTAGTCGGAGGAGCGCAGCGGCCTGGAGAAGTAGAGCGGCACCGTCATGAAGCGGAGGTCTCTGGAGAAGAGGACCGGCGCCTGCGCGGCGGTGAAGACCGCGATCACGAACTGCATGATCGTGAGGTAGTAGGTGTACTCGATCGGCAGCTTGCCGGACTTGAGGTAGACCGAGACCGCGACCATGATCACCGCGGGCAGCGCCATGATCACACACATGGCCATGGGCAGGATCTTCGACTTGCCGGACCGCCCCAGGCCGAACGCGCCGCGCAGGCTGGAGGTGTAGAGCGAGCGGGTGGCGTAGCCGGGGCCGAGGCGCGGGCCCTCGTAGTGGCGGTAGCCGATGTCGTGGATGACGTCGGCCCGCGCGCCCTCACGGGTGTGGGCGTCAGGGGTGCGGATGTCAGACATGGGCCACCTCCTCCTCCACGGCGGGGTTCACGGCGAAGACCTCGGAGATGTGGTGGCGGCGTTGCTCCAACCGCACCAGGCCGACGCCCAGGTCCGCGACGGCGTCGCGGATCGCGTCGTAGACCTCGTCGCCGGTCAGCTCGACCAGGACGACGTGGCCGCCGTCCACCGTGGCGTTGAGGCCCGCCTCGGCCAGGCGCGCCAGCAGCGCGGCGTCCGCGTCGAACTCCGGCTCGCCCTGGCGCTCCGTCACCTCGACGGCGAGCATCTGGGTGTAGGCCGTCATGTCGGCGGTCGAGGAGCTGCGCAGCAGCTTGCCGCCGTCGATGACGACGACGTGGTCGCAGGTGCGCTCCAGCTCACCGAGCAGGTGCGAGGTGACCAGCACCGAGATGCCGAACTCGCTGTGGACGCGCCGGATCAGGCCCAGCATGTCGTCGCGGCCGACCGGGTCGAGACCGTTGGTCGGCTCGTCGAGCAGCACCAACTGCGGGTCGTGGACCAGCGCCTGGGCCAGCTTGACGCGCTGCTTCATGCCCGTCGAGTACGTGCCGATCGGGCGGTAGCGCTCCTCGTACAGCCCGACGTGGCGCAGGATGTCGGCGGTGCGCTCACGCGCCGCCGTGGCCGGCAGGCCGGACATCCGGGCCATGTGGACGACGAACTCGGTGGCGGTGACGTCCGGGGGGAGGCAGTCGTGCTCCGGCATGTAGCCGACGCGCTCGCGGATGGCGCCGCCCTCGGTGGCGACGTCCAGCCCGAGCACGCGCGCGGTGCCCTCGGTGGCCGGGGAGAGACCCAGCAGGATCTTGATGAGTGTGGACTTACCCGCGCCGTTCGCTCCGACCAGCCCGACGACTCCGGACTGCACCTCGACGGTGAGGTGGTCCAGAGCAGTGACCCGGGGGAACCTCTTGGTGAGGTTGTCCGTAGTGATGACAGACACAGGATGAGGCTAGTCAGAATGTCGGCCCCGTCACATCAGGTCGACGGCTGACTTTTCCCTGGTCCTGCCCTTAGCCCTGGGATGTACGCGGCCGGGGTCGTCCCCTAGGGGACGACCCCGTTCCGTGGCACGGCGGGACCGGTCAGGCCGAGAGCAACTGGTCCTGCAGCTCCACGACCTGGCGGAAGTCGACCGTGGGGATCTGCCTGGGGTTGGTCATCTCGATCAGCGCCTCCGTGTCGCCCACGGTGACGTACGCGTAGATCACGGCAGCGTGCCCGTCCTCGGCGTCGAGCGAGCGTACGGTCGCGGTGATCGACCCGAGGTCCACCCCCGTCGCGTCCTGTGCGAGCGAGGCGGACGCCAGGTACACCCCGTCGGCCTCGACCGAGTCGACGTCGCTCGCGGTGCTGCCGGAGCGGAACTGCTGCAGGTAGATCTGCGTGTGCGTGCCGTCCGGCATGGTCCAGCCGGTCGCCGCGATGTGCCGCAGGCCCGCGTCGTCGAACGCGCCGAGCAGCGAGGCGCTGGTGCTGTACATCTTCAGGAACGACGCGGTCGGGTACCAGCCGTTCCGGCCGGGGAGGGTCGCGTCCGGGGTCGCGCCGTCCGGTGCGGGCACCAGCAGTTCACGCAGGTCGACGCTGTGGACGTGCTCGCTGTCGGCCGGGGCCGGGGCTCCCGTGGGCAGCTCCGGCAGGCTCAGCGCCGGGAAGGTCCAGCGGCCGTCCGCGGGCGTCCGCAGTCCCGGGATGTCGGTCCGCGCCGGCACCGTCACCAGCGCGGCGGTCACCGCACCGGCCACCAGCAGCACGGCGGTCGCACTGCTCCACCGCGCGAAGGTCCGCAGCCACGTCCGCTCCTTGCGCGGCTTGGGCGCGTACGCGGCGGGCAGCGCCCACACGGTGGCGGGCACCGGCTGCGGCGGAACGCCGGGGTGGGGCGCGGGCGGCGCAGCCGGGACGGGCTGGGGTTGCGGGGTCGCGGCCGGGACGGGCTGGGGTTGCGGGGTCGCGGCCGGGACGGGCTGGGGTTGCGGGGTCGCGGCCGGCTGCGCGGTCGCGGGCGGCTGCGGAGTCGAAGGCTCGGGCTCGCGCTCCGGTTCGGGCTGGTGGAATTCGTCGGGATCGGTCGTCGTCATACCTGGGCCGCCGGGGTCGCGAGTCGGGAGAGTTGCTGGCCGAAGAGGTCCGCTGCCGCCGCCTGGTCGAGCGGGGCCACGCCCTCGATCTGCATGGTGATCAGCAGGTCGCCCTCGGCGTCGTCGCAGCGCAGCACGCCGAGCGAGGAGCCGTACGGGTTGGGCGGCAGGTAGCAGTGCGCGTGCGGGAAGCCCGACACACTCGGGCCGCCGCCGTCACCGCCGGTGGCGCCGCGCAGGGTGGCCAGCGCCGTGGACGCGGCGTTGCTGCCCGGCTTCTCCTGGATCAGCGTGATCTCGGCGGACAGCCCGTCGTCCGGGTCCGCGTAGCTGCGCAGCGCGTAGCCCTGGAGGCCGGACAGGCCGAGATCCGAACTGAGGGTGCTGCGGTTGCCCGCGCTCAGGAACCGGTACTCGGCGGTGAACGCCGACGCGTACTGGGACGGCGTCAGCACGGTGTCGTTGCCGAAGGTCCGGTCGTCGGGACCCGGCTCGTCGGAGGACGGCACCGGCAGCAACAGCTGGTCGAGCGAACCGAAGTGGCTGCCGTCCGCACGGACGCCGTAGCTCGGCGCGGCGGGCGACGCGGTGCCCGCCGCCGTCGCCGGGGACGTGCTGGACGACGACCGGGTCGCCAGGATCAGCGCACCGGTGCCGCCGCCGACCGCGACCGCGGACAGCACGAACGCGGCGGCCAGCGCGACGAACCGCCCACGTCGGCGCGGCTGTCCGTCGGAAGCTCCGGGCGCGTCGGTCGCGCCGGACTCGGCGGTCTCCGCGGACGGATCCGTCTCGGCGGGCGGGGGGAAGGCCTCGGTGCTCACAGGCGCTCCAACTGGCTCTGCATGATGGACATGACCACCGACTGCGGGACGGAGTTGGGGCTGTCCGCGAAGATCTCGACCATGATGTCGCCGTGACGGGCGTAGCCCACGCCCTGGTAGTAGCTGCCGCCGTTTCCGTCGCCGTGGGACTTCGTCCCGGCGTACACACCGCTGTCGGACGTACCGGGGACAATCGCGGGGCTCACCCCGGTGTCGGTCGCGGAGAAGCTCAACTGGCCCTCCATCGCGGTCCTGAGCTGGGACTCGTCGGACTTCTGGAACTGCACCAGCCGGACGCTGACGCTCTGGTCGCCGTTCTGGACCCACTGCACCTCGGCGGCGCGGCGGAAGCCGTTGGTGAGCAGGTAACGGAACTCGCTGCCGGGGTTGGTGTAGCCGTTCGCGTAGGAGCTCAGGGACAGCCAGCCGTCGGGGGTGTCCGGGACGTCCCACGGCTTGCTGCCGGAGGGCGCCGGGACGAGCAGTGCGGTCAGGTCACCGTCGGTCCGCACCGCGTCGTCCTCGCTCGCGGTGAGGGCGGGCGCGGCGCCGCGCGCAGCCGGGTACCGCGGTTGTGCGCCGACCAGCGGCGGCAGCGGCGTCGGCGGACGCCCGGCCTGGATCGCGTAGCCGATGCCGCCGCCTCCGGCGATGCCGAGCACCAGTGCGCCGGCGACCAGCGCGACGAGCTGCCCACGCGACCAACGACGGCGCTGCTTGGGCGGTTCGGCCGCTGCGATGTCTTCACTGGGGGGTCCGGCGGGGACATCGTCGGGGTCGACCGCCGACGGCCCGGGCACGGGAGTGCTCACTTCTTCTCCTGGTCGATGCGTCGTCGTCGGTGACTGACTCACTGGCCCGTGCTCAGGCGCTGCTCCTGACGCTGCATCAACTGCGTCAGGAGGGAACGGCTGGGCGTGCCCGAGCCGGTGATGTCGATCTCGTACTCCACGTCGCCGACGTGCGAGACGCCGATGATCTGACCGTTGCCGCCGTTGCTGCTGCTCGGCGCGAACGACTGGCCCTTGGCGTCCGAGATCCCGGACACGCTGAAGGAGTCGCCCTGGTTGAAGGTCAGCCCGCTGACCCAGTCGGAGGCGTGACCCGAACCGTCGAAGTGGATCAGCTCGACCTTGACGGTCCAGACCCCGTCGTTGGTCAGGAAGCTGCGCGTTGCGCCGCCCTGGCAGCCGAGCTGGTCGAGGACGGAACGGCTGGTGGAGGGGTCGTTCATCACCTTGGCGATGTCGCCGCAGCTCTCGCTCGCGCCGTTCACGTCGTTGTAGACCTGCGCGCCGTCGGGGACGGGCAGCAGGAAGAAGCGCAGATCGCCGCTGTGGACGCTGCCGCTGACGGAGCCCTTGACCGTCGGGCCGGGGGTCGGCGTCGGGGACGTCGGAGCAGCCGTGGTGGGGGCGGCCTTCGGCGACGGGGTCGCCTTCGCGTCGGCGGAGGCAACCGGGCTGGGACTCGCCGCGGCGGCCGTGGCACCCCCACTGCCGCTACCGCTGCCTCCGGCCGCGACGACCGCGCCCGCAGTACCGGCGGCGAGCACCAACCAGCCCGCGACACCGAGGGCGATGTACGCGCCGCGTCGCGAGGTCTTCTTCCCGGACGACCCGGTCGGCACCGGAGCGGGTGGAACCGCCGGATATCCGGGCGGCTGGCTTTCAGGTCCCAAGGAAATTCCCCAACGATGCGATACGGGGCAGTCGGGTCGGAGCAGCGCACATCCCGTCACGGAGACCGGCGCCACGACCCTTGCGAGCTGCGAGTATGCCGCGCCGCACAGGAACTGCCCAACTTCTTTATGCGATCGATACCGGCCACGGGATCGCTCTCCCGGATACGCCCCAATTATCCGCAGCAGTTCCACCTTTGACGTGCGGAGAACAAAACGCGGGCCCCGCTGAAAAGCGGGACCCGCGTATGCCGACGAGCAGTGCTCCGCGTCAGCTGAGCTGCGTCAGCCGAGCTGCCTCAGCTGAGCTGCGCCAGACCGTCCGTGGCGATGCGCTCGAAGACCGCGAGGTCGTTCTCGAAGATCGAGTCCGGCACCGGCCAGTGCACGACGAGCTCGTCGATGCCGAGGTCGCGGTAGGTGCCGGCCCAGTCGACGAACGCGTCGACGGAGGCGAGGGGCCGCTCCGCCGTCGAACCCTGGAGCAGCATCTTGTCGATGCTGCCGAAGTCGCGCCCCTGTGCCTCGCACGCGGCGCGGAGCTTGCCGAGCTGCGCCTCGATCACGGCCGGAGCCTGCTCCACCGGCACGTCGCCGGGCCCACGCGGGTCACCGTAGGTGACCCAGCCCTGCCCGTACTTCGCCGCCAGCTTGAGCCCGCGCGGACCGGTCGCGGCGACGTAGAACGGCACGCGCGGCTGCTGGACGCAGCCGGGGATGTTGCGTGCCTCGACGGCGGAGTAGAACCGGCCCGGGGCGGTGGTCGTGTCCTGCGTCAGCAGCTTGTCCAGCAGCGGCAGGAACTCGTCGAACCGGTCGGCCCGCTCCTTCGGCGTCCACTCCTCCTGCCCGAGCGCCGTCGCGTCGAACCCGACCCCACCGACCCCGATGCCGACGGTGACCCGTCCGCCGGAGATGTCGTCGAGCGTCATCAGCTCCTTGGCCAACGTCACCGGATGCCGGAAGTTGGGCGAGGTCACGAGCGTTCCGAGCCGCAGCCGCTCGGTCGCGCAGGCCGCCGCGGTCAGCGTCGGAACGGCCCCGAACCACGGCTCGTCACGGAACGACCGCCAGGACAGGTGGTCGTAGGTGTACGCGGCGTGGAATCCGAGTTCCTCGGCCCGACGCCAGATCTTCTGTCCCTCGCTCCACCGGTGGATGGGGAGGATCACCGTACTCAGACGCATACCGCCGACCCTACGCGTTCGCTCTGGCAGGTGAGTTTGCGAACACCCCGCGTGACGGCGCCTGCGCGATCGCTAGCGTGGGCGCCGTGGACGTGCTGAGCAAGGCCGAACTCCAGGCGCTGATCGAAGAAGCCACCGTCGACGCCTACGGCGAGGACGAGCAGTGGACCTGCCCTTGCCAACGCCTCTGCCGGACGGCCCCGAATGGATCGAGGCCTACCGCCACTGGGCCGGCTGACGCCAAGCCGTTCGGACAGCACGTCCAACCGACTTGCCAGGGAGGGCAGGACATGGGGAGCACCACACAACGGGGCCACGGCATCAGCGATCGATCGCTCCGTGCCCTCCTCAAGCGCAGCGCCGAGTTGAAGGGTGAGCTGGTCGCCTTCGCACAGAGCCGACGCTTCGACCGATGGTTGACTCCGGCTCTGCTGGAAGCAGCGGGGCCCGAGCGGCGGCTGGGCGAGCTCGAGGCAATCCGGATCATCGACAACTTCATCCTGCGGTACCGCCTGCCGGACAGCTCAACCGTGGTGGACAAGTTCGTCGCCGGGCGACGGGACCTGGCCGAGAGCGACCGGCAGATGCTGCTCGGCTGGCGTGACCCGGTGGAGGGAATCTTCGAGATCCGACGCAAGGACGGGGACGCCGTCGTCCTGCTGAACCTGATCGACGACCTCGAGTACCGCACATACTCCAATGTCGGCCGCGCCGCGTTCCGCAGCGTCACCAAGGGTGACTTCCTCCTCGCCACCCTGGTGCCCGTCCACTCCGTCGATGGGGTGTGGCTGGCCTCCGGGGCCTTGGCGCCCTACCCGAAGACCAGCGCCACCGAGATCGCCCGGGCCGCGCTCGAACTGGCCACCAGTCATCCCGCACTCGTCTTCCGCAACCCCGAGAAGATCGAGCAGGGATGGGAGTCCATGCGGGCGGACCGGGCCGCGTTCGTCGAGTTCTGCGGTGGCGACGAGCTGGTCCTTTCCCCTGCCGACGGCGAGGACCGACTCAACTCCTACTACCGGCACCGGCAGGAAGCCACCATCGCCCAACTGCCCGAGCGCGCCCGCAGCAGGCGGCTGCCCAGCTTGGGCATGCCGTTCTTCGAACTTCCGCAGGAGCTCGCGGAAGCAGACACCGTCGGCGTCATCTACGACGACATCGACGGACTGAACTTCTACGCGGACTACGGGATGCTGCAGGAACTCTTCGCAGACCCAAACCTCACCGGGCGCAAGCAGCACCAGGATCTGCTGCGCACCTACCTGCGCGAAGAGTCGATCGCACCACTGCCGATCCGCCGACTGGCCGCCGCCCACCCAGAGACCGCCGACGCGGTCTTCCGCAAGCTGCTGCGAAAGCCCGGCTTCACCTGGTCCGAACACGGCGAGGATCTGCTACGCCGACGCAAGCCCTGGTACTACGCCCAAGAGCCGCGCCCCGGGGTGTCCGTGATCGGCGAGCGCCTCAGCGAACTCACCGCCAACGGCAGACAGCCTGCGCTCACCCGGGCGCGGCGCGTACCGCGTCAGCCCGATCGCCCGTGACAGGGAGGTCGACCTTCAGCGGCGGAGACTGCGGAAGATGCGAACTCCTTCGAATTGCCGTTCGCAGCTGCGCCGTGCCCGGCAGGTAGACACAGAAGCGTGTTAATACGCCATGTAATACACTGCTGCCATGGATGAGCCTCGCCGCGGCAAGACCCGCGTCACCAGCGTCTCCCTCCGCACCGAGACCCTGGAGGCCATCCGAGCGCGCGCGGGAAAGCAGGGCGTCTCCTCATACATCGAGAAGGCCGTGCAGCGACAGCTCCAGCGCGAGGCGATTGACGAGTTCATCGCAGCTGCCGAGGCCGAGCACGGGCCCGTCGATCCAGCAGAAGTGGCGGCGCGAGCTGAGCGCGTCCGGGCCCACCACGCCAGCCACCGAGGCGAATCCACTCCGGCGGACGCCGCGTGAGCGGCACTCTCGTTCTCGACAGCGAGGCTCTCTCCAAGCTCACCCGCCGACACCGCGACATGACCGTCTGGCTGGACGTCGCTCGCACTCTTGACCTGCTGGTTGTCACAAGCGCGGCCACGCTCGTCGAGGCACGCGATCCGAAAGTGCCGCAGGCGGCATTCGACCACGCCGTCTCACTGGTCAAGGTGCGCCCTGTCACGGAGGACGTTGCACGCGCCGCGAGCAAGCTGCTCACAGCCGAAGGGCTTCACGGCCACAAGTACGCGATCGACGCAATGCTCGCCTCGACGGCTCACCTGGAGCACGGCGACGTGACCGTCGTGACCAGCGACACCGAGGATCTACGCCGACTGTGCCACCGACGCATCGCAGTGGAACCGATCTGACCGGGCCACACCAGCAGCAGCACCCGCAGCTCAGACTGTGATGGGTGAACGAGGCTTGACCGAGGTCACGAGCGTTGGGACCGGAAGAGCGGGAGCAGCGACGGGGCAGAAGTCTTCATTAGACGCAGACTATCGTGCGCTTAATGCATACGCCTGCTTGAGGTGGGACTCCGCCGCAGATCAGACCCAGATGAGTGAATAAACGTTGGTGCCGGTCCGCGGCCCTCGACCGGCAGCAGGTCCGTCACGTCACGTGGGTCGAGCCCGTCCAGTCACCGCGCGGTGGCCGCCGGTGCGGGTGTGCAGAATTCCGACTCGAGCTCGGCGGTGAAGACGCCGACCGGGCTGCCGAAGGTGCCGTTGGCCCAGTCGCCGTTGACCTCGGTCGAGAGGAGGTGGCGGCCGTCGCGGGTCCCGAAGGTGTAGGACCACGAGCCGTCGATCGCGCCGCCCATGCCCCACACCGTGCCGCAGGAGAGGTTCACCGAGGCGACGCCCAGGCCGTACGTGGTGCCCGGGATCCAGTTCTTTCCCGGGTCCAGCATGGTGAACATCTCGCGCTGCTGGGTGGGCGGCAGCATCCGTCCCTGGAGCAGGGCGCGGAAGAAGGTGATCAGGTCGCCGTCGGTGGAGATGATGTCGCCCGCGCCGAAGCCCCAGGAGGGGTTGAGGTCGGTCACGTCGTAGAAGGGGGCGTTCGGGTCCTGCTCCATCAGCTTGGAGTAGAACCGGCCGTGCGGGCCGTCGATGCCCGTGTCGTCGCCGGTCGGCTCGTAGGTGTTGGAAAGGTGCAGCGGCCCGGTGATGCGCCGGGCGATTTCCTTGGCCAGGCTGTGCCCGGTGGCCTTCTCCACGATCAGCCCGGCCAGCACGTAGTTGGTGTCGGAGTACTCCCAGCCAGCCCCGGGGGCGAAGCTCGGCTTGCTGGCGACGGCGATCTCGACCAGCTGTCGCGGGGTGAAACTGTCGAAGCGGTTCGTCAGGAAGGCCTGGCCGACGAACTCGTCAGCCAGCTGCGGCGCGTTGGCGTAGTTGGAGATGCCGCTGGTCATGTCCAGCAGCTGGCGGATCGTGATCTCGGATCCGTCGTAGCCGTTGCCGTCCACCAGGCCGGGCAGCCAGTGCTCGACCGTGTCGTCCAGGCTGAGCTTGTGCTCGGCCTCCAACTGGAGGACGACGGTGGAGACGAAGGTCTTGGTGGTGCTGCCGATCCGGAACCCGTCCTGCGGCTGGAGCTTGCGCCCGGTGCTCAGGTCGGCGGTGCCGGCCTGGCCGAACCAGGTGGAGTCGCCGTTCTCGATCTGGGCCATCGCGCCCGGCAGACCGGCCTGGGTGACCGCCTGGTCGAGCACGGACTGGACTCCGGCGTGCTGGGCTCCGGCACGCGGGGCGTCCTGGGCGAAGGCGGCGGGAGCGGTCGCCAGCATGGCTCCGGTGAGGACGACGGTGACGGCGGCGCGGACGGTGTTCTTCACGGTGGTTCCCCCTGATGCGTTGTCGTACTGCAGGATTTTGCTTCGCGGTCTGTGAAAGACAGTAGGCCGATCTTTGCCGATCAGGCAACGGTCCAATGGCTCAACATGCCAGTTATTGCAGGTGAATGACGGTAAATCATTGCAATGAGCTTGACGATTAATGCAATGGACTCCCGCATCCGTTGCAATGGGCTCTGGATGAACGCATACTCGGCCGCAGCACAGTGGAAAGAAGGGGAGCGTCGACATGCCAGGTGCCAGGCTGACCCAGGACGACCGCCGCAGGATCGCCGTCGGACTGGCGGAGGGCCTCGCCTACGGGGAGATCGCCCGCCAGTTGGCGCGTCCGACGTCGACGGTCACCCGCGAGATCGCCCGCAACGGCGGCCCGTCCGGCTACCGCGCGGACAGCGCACAGCGCGGTACCGCACAGCGCTCGCGGCGCGGCAAAGCGGCGCCGCAGCGGCGGCCCGACGGCGGAGTGCGCGGCGGCGCGGACGGCCGTGATCCGGCCGCGGTCCAGGAGTACGCGACGCAACTCGCGGAGCTGCTGGTGCACATCGGCCTGCCGCGGATGGTCGCCCGGGTACTCACCTGCCTCTACGTCACCGACAGCGGCAGCCTGACCTCGGCCGAGCTGGTGCAGCGACTGCGCGTCAGCCCGGCGTCGGTGTCCAAGGCCATCGGCTACCTGGAGGGCCAGGCGCTGGTGCGGCGCGAGCGGGACGAGCAGGGCGAACGGAGCGAACACGGCCGCCGCGAGCGCTACGTCATCGACGACGACATCTGGTACCAGGCCATGCTGGCCAGCGCCCAACGCAACGCGATGCTCGCCGAGTTCGCCCGGAACGGCGCCGAGCTGCTCGGTCCGGCCACGCCGGCCGGAGCCCGGCTCGACACGGCCGCGGTCTTCCTGGAGCACACGGGAGAGGACCTCGTCCGCGCCGTGCAACGACGTCGCGACGAGGAGGGAGGGGCAGAGGAGGGACAGTCAACGGTCAGTCGGTGAGGAGTAGCCCCGTCACGAACGCGACCGCGTCCTTCGGATCGCGCAGCGCGCCGCGCGCGAACGCGGCGTCGTACGCGGTCGCGCCCAGCTCCTCGCGAAGGGACTCGCTGAGCCCGGCGACGTGACGTCGGGTGCCCGGGAGGGACAACGACTCGGCCACGCCGCACAGTTCGGCCGCCGTGCCGGGGCGGCCGGAGGCCGACTCCAACGCCGCCGCGGTGACCGCGAGTTCGCCGTAGGCGGGCAGGTTGCGGGTCCGGGCGACCACCTCGGACGCGGCACGGAGGCAGTCCCCGGCCTCCCTGCGGTCGCCCTCGCGGAGAGAGATCCGAGCAACCGTCATATGTGCTGCTGCCTCTGTCAGTTCGCCGCTCGTCCAGCCAACCAACCTGCTGGCCATGGCCGATGCGCAGAGCTCCCGGGCCCGCGCGGTCTCGCCCCGGTGGAGGGCGACCTCCGCCAGGCCGAGCCGGGCCTGGGCCAGGTTGTCGCTCACGCCGAGCGGCTCGACCAGGCGGACGGCGCGCAGCAGGTCGGCCTCCGCCGCCTCCAGGTCGTCCGCGCGGATGCTGAAGTCGGCGCGGCTCCAGAGTAGTTCGGCCATGTCCTCGACGGACTGCAGCTCGCCCGCGAGGGCCAGCGCGCGGTCGGTGCAGGCGGAGGACGCGGCCCGGTCACCACGGCGTCCCATCGCGCGGGCGAGCTCCATCAGGGCCATCACCATGCCCCACCGCTCGCCCTGCTGCCGGAAGCAGCCGAGCGCCTCGCGGAACTCGCGCTCCGACTCGGCCAGGTCGGCGCGGAGGAACCAGTGCTGGAACCCCATCCCGGTGTGCAGCAGGCCGCGGTACCAGGGGTCGTCGCCCAGGCTTGCGATGGCCTCGTTCTGCGCGGCCGTCGAGAGCTCGTCCGGAACGCCGACGAACGGCGCCCACTGCACGATCAGGAACGGGAACCGCAACGGATGCGCGAACATCAGCCGGTCCATGACCGGGCGGCACAGGTCGACCGCGGCGGCCAGCTCCGGGGTGTCCATGCCGCCGGAGATCGCGGTCATCACGGCCAGCACGAACTGCTCGTCCCGACCGGGCGGGATCACGCCACCGAGCCCGTCGAGCAGCCGGACGGCCAGGGCGCGACCCTCGGTGCGGAGGCCGCGCAGCATCCAGTAGCCGGACAGCGCGGCGAGCAGGTCCAGCGCCTGTTCGGGGTCGGTGGCGACAGCGTGCCGCAGCGCGGCGGTGAGGTTGCTGTGGTCGGCTGACAGGCGTGCCAGCCAGTCGAGTTGAGCGGCGGTGCGGAGCTGCGGCTCGGCCGCCAGGGCGAAGGCGGCGAAGTGGGTCAGGTGCGCGTCCGCGTAGCGGCGCTGCTCGTCGGCCGCGGCGAGCCGTTCGGCGGCGTAGGCGCGGACGGTCTCCAGCATCCGGTAGCGCATGCCGTCCGCGACCGCATCACCGCTGTCGCCTGCCGGGGCCTGATAGGCCACCACCAGGGACTTGTCGACCAGCGCGCCCAGCAGGTCAAGGGTGCCGTCGCCGGCGACGGGGTGGCCGCCGCAGACGGCCTCGGCGGCGTCCAGGGTCCAGCCGCCGCTGAAGACCGAGACACGGCGCAGGAGTTCGCGCTCCGGCTCCGGGAGCAGGTCCCAACTCCAGTCCACCACCGCACGCAGGGTCTGCCGGCGCGGCTGGGCGGTCCGGCTGCCGCCGGTGAGCAGACGGAACCGGTCGTCGAGCCGGTCCGCGATCTGACGTGGCGTCAACATCCGTAGCCGGGCAGCGGCCAGCTCGATGGCGAGCGGCAGGCCGTCCAGGCGGCGGCAGATCTCGGCGACGGCCGCCGTGTCGGCGGGATCGAGGGTGTCCGGCGCGAAGCCGGGGCGGACGGCGGCGGCGCGCTCGGCGAAGAGGCGCAGCGCCTCGCCGTCCGGGAGCGGGTCCAGCGGGCGGACGTGCTCGCCGGGGACGGACAACGGCTCCCGGCTGGTGGCGAGGATCCGCAGCTCCTGGCAGGCGCCCAGCAGGCTCTCGGCGAGCGGGGCCACCTCGGCGACGATCTGCTCGCAGTTGTCCAGTACCAACAGCAGGTCGCCGCGCCGGGCCAGTGCGGGGGCAAGCCGGGCGACGGCGTCGCCGGTCGGCGCGGTGGGGCCGAGGACGCCCGCCTCGCGCACTCCGAGCGCCCCCAGCAGCGCCTGCGTGAGCCCGCTGCCGTCGCCGACCCGGGAGAGGTCGGCGAAGCACGCGCCCCCGACGCCGTCCCCTGAGCTGGTGGCCTCCTCTGAGCTGGTGCCGCGCCGAAGTCGGCGCGCGGCGAGTTCGAGGGCGAGCCGGGTCTTGCCGGTCCCGCCGGGGCCGGTCAGGGTCACCAGCCGCGCGGTGCGGAGCGTGGCGTCGAGCGCGGCGAGCTCGGGTTCGCGGCCGACGAAGCTGGTCAGCGGACGCGGGACGGGAGGCAGGGCCGTGATCGCGGGCACGGACCCGCGCGGGGCCGAAGCCTCCGCGACAGCGGCCTCCCGGACAGCAGCCTCCAGGACAACTGCCGCCGGGACAGCCGCCGACGCCCGCAACGCCGGGTCGGCGCGGAGGATGGCCAGGTGCAGCTCGGCCGTCTCCGGTCCGGGATCCGCGCCCAGCGCGTCGGCAAGGGCCTCGCGCAGTGCCGCGTACGCCGCGAGCGCATCGGCCTGGCGTCCGGCGGCATAGAGGGCGCGCATCAGCAGCGTGGTCAACCGCTCGCGCAGCGGATCCGCCGCGACGGCCTGGCGCAGTTCGGCGATCACCTCGCCATGGCGGCCCAGACGCAGCGCGGCCTCGGCCCGGGTCTCGACCGCGCCCAGCCGCAGCTCGGTCAGGCGGACCACCTGCCCGGCGGCGAACGGCACGCCGCCGACGTCCGAGAGCGGCTCGCCGCGCCACAGCCCGAGCGCCTCGGTGAGTGCCGCATGCGCCTCCGCCGCCGCGCCGGCGGCCAGCGCGGACCGGCCCTCGGCGGCGAGCCGCTCGAAGACGTGCGCGTCGACCTCGTCCGGCGACACCGACAACCGGTAGCCGCCGGGCCCGCCCTCGATGGTGGCCCCGACCTGCGCCAGCGCTCCCCGCAGCCGGGAGACCTGCGACTGCAGCGCGTTGGCGACGTTGTTCGGCGGCGACTCGCCGTAGAGGCCGTCGACCAGCCGGTCGGTGCCGACCGTCCGTCCGGCGTCCAGCAGCAGCAGCGCGAGCAGCGCACGACGGCCGGGACCGCCGAGGGCGAGCTCCCCGCTGTCGCCGGTCCACGCCTGGGTCGTACCGAGAATGCCGAACCTCACCCGGTGATTCTGTCCCATGGGACACCGGGCGGGAGGGAGGTTCCGCCGGAAGATCCACACTGGAGGATGTGAGGATGGAGGGGTGATCCCCTCCCTCATCGCCACCGATCTCGACGGCACCCTGCTGCGCAGCGACGGCACGGTCTCGGCCCGCACCGAGGACGCCCTGCGTCGCGCCGAGGAGGCGGGGATCTGCATCGTCTTCGTCACCGGCCGCCCGCCGCGCTGGATGGGCGCGGTCAGTTCCGCCATCGGCCCGCACGGCGTGGCCATCTGCTCGAACGGCGGCGCGCTCTACGACGTCCGGCGCAAGGAGCTGCTGTCCACCTCCCCGATGCGCCGCGAGGACGCGCTGGCCACGGTGACGGCGCTGCGCTCGGCGCTGCCCGAGGTCAGCTTCGCCTTCGAGTATCCGGCGGGCTTCTCGCACGAGCCGCAGTATCCGCGCACCCTGTGGGACATGGACGCGGCCGAGCAGGTCGCCCCGGCGGAGGAGATCCTCGCCGGTCCGGCCGGGGACCAGGTCTTCAAACTGCTGGCCAAGCACCCGAGCCTGGACCCGGACGCGTTCCTGCGCCTGGGCCGCGAGGTGGTCGCCGACTCCGGCGAGGTGACCCGCTCGGCGTCGGTGGCGATGCTGGAGATCGGCGCGGTCGGCGTCAGCAAGGCCACCGCGCTGGCCCGCTGGTGCGCGGAGCGCGGCATCCCGGCCGAGCGGGTGGTGGCCTTCGGCGACATGCCCAACGACCTGCCGATGCTCGCCTGGGCGGGCACGGCCTACGCGGTCGCCAACGCCCACCCCGAGGTGCTGGCCACGACGGCGCGGCACGCCGCCGACCACGACGAGGACGGCGTGGCCCGGATCGTCGAACTCCTGCTGGACGGCGGCGTCTGAGGCGTCCAGCCCCGGCTGCCCTGGACCCCTCTCACCGCACGGCGGTTCTCACAGCACGGCGGTCCAGGAGACCGTGGTGCCCTTTCCGTTCGGGCCCGGTCCGTGCCAGGCGGAGCCGGAGAGGGCCTCGGCCCGCTGACGCAGGTTGCGCAGCCCGCTGCGGCGACCGCCCTCCGGGATGCCGACGCCGTCGTCGGTCACGGTGAGCAGCACGGCGGGCCGACCGGCCGCGCGCAGGGCCGAGTCGGGGTCCTCACCGTCGACGACGGTGTCCCGCACCGCCCCGGCCACCACCCCGGCCACCGGCGGCGGACTGTTCGTCAGGTGGCCCTCGGCGTCGATGTGGACGGTGCTGTCCACACAGACCTCGACCTTCGACGACCGCGCGTGGCGCGCCGCATTTGAGAGCATCTCCCGTAGTGCCGCCGTCAACTGACGACCCGTCGGCTCACCGATCATCGACTCGATCGGCCCCACGAACGTGATCGACGGACGGAAGCCGAGCGGTCCCACCGCCTGTGCGCCCTCGCGCAGCAGCTTGCTGCGCAGGTCCTCGTCGCCCTCCGGGGTGTCGTCGTGCTGGAGGGCGTAGATGGTGGTGCGCACCTCCTGGATGGTGGCGTCGAGTTCGTCGACCGCCTTGCCGAGCCGGGTCCGCACCTCGGGGACCTCGGCCAGCCGGGCCGCGCTCTCCAGCATCATGCCGGTGGCGAACAGGCGTTGGATGACCAGGTCGTGCAGGTCACGGGCGATCCGGTCGCGGTCCTGGTAGACCGCGAGCCGCTGCTGGTCGTGCTGGCCCTCGGCCAGCCGCAACGCCAGCGCCGCCTGGGCGGCGAAGCCCTCCGCCAGCGCCTGCTCGTCCGGGGTGAACGGGGGCAGGTCACGTCGACGCCAGACACTGACCGCGCCGAGCACCCGGCCGGCGCTGCGCAGCGGCAGCGTCATGCTCGCCCCGAACGCCCTCCGGACGGTGGAGCGGACCTCCGAGTTCTCCCGCATGTCGTCGATGATGACGCTGTCCCCGGCCAGCAGCCGGGCGGTCCGCTCGCTCGGCGGGATCAGCTCGCCGGTGACGAAGTCCGAGGCCTCACCGGACGCGTGCGAGATGCGCAGTCCGCCGTCGCCGGTCGGCAGCAGGATCATGCCGATCGCCGCGTCGGCCAGGTCGCGCAGCAGTTCAGCGGTGGTGATCAGCGCGATCTGCGCGTCCTCGGCGGTCAACATCACCGTGGTCACCTCGCGGGAGGCGGCGATCCAGCGCTCGCGGCGCAGGCCCTCCTCGTAGAGGCGGGCGTTCTCGATGGCGACCCCGGCGGCCGCCGCCAGCGCCTCGACCACCTGCTGGTCGGCGGAACTGAAGTGCCGTCCGTGGTGCTTCTCGGTCAGGTAGAGCGTGCCGAAGAAGTCGTTACGGACCCGGATCGGCACGCTGAGGAAGGTGTGCATCGGCGGATGGCCGTGCGGAAAGCCCGCCGCGCTGGGGTGCTGGGTCAGGTCCTCCAGCCGCAGCGGCTCGCAGTGGTCGGTGACGTAGCCCAGCAGGCCGAGCCCGCACGGCGGCCCGCCGATCTCCAGCTCCTGCTCGGCGCTGATGCCCACCTGGATGAAGTCCGACAGACCGTGGGTGTGCGGGGCGAGCACGCCCACCGCCGCGTACTCGGCGTCGACGAGATCCGCCGCGGTGGAGGCGATCCGCTGCAGCGTCGCGTGCAGGTCCAGCCCGGAGCTGACCGCGACGACGGCCTCCAGCAGCTCCCGCATCCGGTCGTTGACGGCGGCGACGGCGTGCAGGCGCTCGGCGACCTCCGACACCAGGGCGTCGACCTCGAGCGAGCCGAGATCGGGGCTGAAGTGTCCCTCGCTCTGTTCCATGGCCATGGTCAGAGCCTAGTTTGTCCGGATTGGCCTGCTCCGGATTGGTCAGCCGGGCCGGGTTCTCACCTGGGGAGGCGGGCCTCGAAGGTCGTGCCTTCCCGAGGGGTCTCCTGGTCGACGACGCCGAGGGTGCCACCGTGGTGGTGGGCGATGTCACGGGCGATCGGCAGGCCCAGGCCCGCGCCGCCGTGGTCGCGGCTGCGGGCGTCGTCGAGACGGGTGAACCGTTCGAAGATGCGCTCCCGGTCGGCGGGGTCGATCACCGGACCGTCGTTGCGGACCTCCAGCACCGCCTGCTCCCCCTCGGCGCGGACCCGGACCTCGACCGAGGCGCGGGCGTGGCGCTGCGCGTTGTCCAACAGGTTGGTCACCAGCCGGCCCAGCCAGAGGTGGTTGCCCGGGACGACGACCTCCGCCGCGAGGTCCAGGTCGACGGGGCAGCGCTCCGCACCGCGGATGCGGACCGTGGCGGCGACCAGTTCGCCGAGGTCGACCGGGTCGGCGGGCCGGTCGACCGCGCCGGTGCTGCTGCTGAGCCGGGCCAGGAAGAGCAGGTCGGCGGCGAGGGCCTGGAGGCGCTCGGTGTCCTCCAGCGCGCCCTCGACCAGCTCGACCCTGACGTCCGGGTCCGGGTGGGCCAGCGCCACCTCCAACTGGGTACGCAGCACCGCGATCGGGCTGCGCAGCTCGTGCGAGGCGTCGGCGATGAACTGCCGCTGCCGCTGCCCGGCCACGTCGAGCCGGTCCAGCATCGCGTTCATCGTCGTCGCCAGCCTGGCGATCTCGTCTCCCCCGCGCGGGATCGGGACGCGGCGGTGCAGGGCCTGCTCGCCGATCGCGGCGACCTCGGTGCGGATCGCCTCCACCGGGCGCAGCGCCCGGCCGGTCACCCGCCAGGTGACGAAGGCGACCAGGAGCAGCAGCAGCGGGCAGCCCACCGCGAGGGTGAGCGCGGTGGTCGACTCGGCGGCGTCGGCGGCGACGAGGGAGACGCCGGTGTGGATGACGACCTCGTCACCCTTGGGCGTCACCGCGGCGATGGTGGTGACCTGCTGGTTCTCCTCCAGGCCGAGGATCTTCAGGTCCCACGGGGTCAGCGCGGTCACCAGCCCGCCGTCCGGTCCCGGCACGGCCTCCACCGCGCCGCCCAGGCCGGGGGCGGGCTTGATCCGCGGGACCGGGCTCAGTGCGGGGCGGCCCGCGACGTTCTGGCTGGCGGCCACCACCGCGCCGTTGGTGTCGACCACCTGGATGAAGTCGGTGCCGTCGCCGAGCGGCAGCACCCTGGTCAACTTGCCGTTCGTCACCAGCCTGGCCACTACGTCGGCCTGCGCGCGGGCACTGGTCGCCGCCCGTCCGTGCAGGTCCGCGCGGAGCAGGGAGAGCATCGACAGCGAGGCGACCGTCAGCGCGACGGCCACCACCGCGCAGGCCGCGAAGGTGGCCCGGGCGCGCACCGAACCGGGCGTCACCCGCATCCGGAACGCGCGGGCGCGACGACGCAGCAGGCGCAACAGCAGGATCCGCGCAGGCGGTTCAGCGCTCACGGGCCCGGACGGATCGACCACCTCAACCGCCTCAATCACCTCAGCCACCGTCCACCGCCAGCCGGTACCCGGCGCCGCGGACCGTCTGCACGGCGGCCCGGCCGAACGGCGCGTCGATCTTCCGCCGCAGCGCGCTGACATGGACCTCGATGACGTTCGGGTCGCCGTCGTAGAACTCGTCCCAGACGTGGTCGAGGATCTCCCGCTTGGAGACCACCTCCCCGGCGCGCAGCGCGAGTTGCTCCAGCACGGCGAACTCGCGGGCCGTCAGCCGCACCGGCGTGCCGGCGCGGGAGCAGATCCGCGCGGCGACGTCGACGACCAGGTCCCCGAGCCGGACCACCTGCGGCGGCCTGCTGCCGAGGCGCCGCGCGAGGGCGCGCAGCCGCGCGACCAGGACGACGAACGAGAACGGCTTGGAGAGGAAGTCGTCCGCGCCGGTGTCGAGCGCCTCCGCCTCGTCCCACTCGCCGTCCTTGGCGGTGAGCATGAGGATGCCCACGTCGTTCCCGGCCGCGCGAAGCCGGGAGCAGACCCGGTAGCCGTTCAGGCCAGGCAGCATGATGTCGAGCACGATCAGGTCGTAGGGCTGACGGGTAGCCTGCCGCAGTCCGGCGAGGCCGTCGTGCGCGACATCGACGGCGAAGCCCTCCGTCTCCAGCCCACGCTGCAGCGCGGCGGCGAGCCGCCGTTCGTCCTCCACCACCAGTACGCGCACGGGTTCAGGGTGACACGGCGCTCTGCGGGGAAGCTGAAGAGATCTTCAAGATCTTCAGCAGTGCTTCAGCGGTGGTCAGGCATTCTCGGCTCGCCCGGCACGACCTCCGAAGACCTGTGGAGCCGAGATGACCGACCCCGTGGACCCCCTGTTCCCCGCCTCGTCCGCCCCTGAGCCGGACCCGGCCGCTGACCTGGACCTCGACCTGACCAAGGAGCCCGCACCTGCACCCGCGCCTGCCACCGAGCCGACTCCTGCTCCCGCCCGATCCGGATCCGGTCTCCGCCGAGGGCTGGGCGGACGCCCGGCCCGGTGGGTGCTGACCGGCGTCGGAATCGTCGTGCTGGTCGGCGGCACCGCCGCGGTGACGGCGGCCGTGGTCAACCACGACAGCCGCGGCGTCGCGGTACGGGCGTTCCCCGGCGGGCCCGGCGGACTCCCCGGCAAGGTCGTCCTCGGCGGCCCCGCCGGTGTCGCGGGCGACGGGGGCGTCGTGGTCAAGGGCGGACAGGTGGTCGCCGTCACGGGTGCGGGTCCGGCGGGTGCGCTTCAGGGCCTCGCCCCGGCCCCGCTCCCGTCCCTCCCGGCGGACCAGGCCGCGGACAAGGCCGCGGCGGCGGTCCCGGGCGGCAAGGTCGAGACCCTGACCACCGTTCCCGAGCAGGGCGGCGGCAGCGCCTGGCAGGCCGTCGTCCTCGGCACGGACGGCGTCAGCCACCTGGTCACTGTCGACGGCACCTCCGGCACCGTCACCAGCAACACCACGGTGGGCGGCTGAGCTACACGCCGCGCGCTCCTGTGCGGCTCCGGTGTAGCCCGGCTCAGCCCACGGCCACCGGCGCGGCCTGCTGCTCGTGCGCCCACAGTGCACGCAACGGGCCGTCCACGGCGACCAGTTCGTTCCAGGCGCCGCGCTGCACCACACGGCCGTGGTCCAGGACGAGGACCTCGTCCACCGCCGCAAGTCCGGTGAGGCGGTGGGTGATCAGCAACGTGGCCCGGCCCTCGGTCGCCGCCAGCAGGTCCGCGGTGAGGGCGTCGGCCGTCGGGAGGTCGAGGTGCTCGGCGGGCTCGTCGAGGATCAGCACCGGGAAGTCCGCCAGCAACGCCCGTGCCAGCGCGAGGCGTTGGCGCTGGCCGCCGGAGAGGTTGGCGCCGTGCTCGCCGACCATGGTGGAAAGGCCGTCCGGCAGCTCGCGGACGAACGCGCCCAGCCGGGCGGCGTCGAGGGCCGCGAAGAGCTCGGTGTCGCCGGCGTCGGGGCGGGCCAGGCGGAGGTTCTCGCGCAGCGAGCTGTCGAAGACGTGGGCGTCCTGCGCACAGAGACCGACCGCACGGCGGACGTCCTCACCGGTCAGCGTGGTGGCGTCGGCGCCGCCCAGGGTGACGCTGCCCGACGCGGGGTCGAGGAACCGGAGCAGGACGTTGGCCAGCGTGGTCTTGCCTGAGCCGCTCGGGCCGACCACGGCGATGCGGCGCCCCGGCGTAAGGTCCAGGTCGACGTCGGCCAGCGCGGGCGTGGTGCGGCCGGGCCAGGTCGCGGTCAGGCCGCGGACCTGGAGCGGCAGCGGGTCGGCGGGCGCGGCGGCCGGGTGCTCCGGCTCACGGACCGGCTCGGGCGCGTCGAAGAGCTCCGCGAGCCGCGCGGCCGAGCGCGCGCTGCGGTGGCGGATCTGGGCGGCGGCGGTCAGGCCGGTGACGCCCTCGAACGCCGCCAGCGGCGTGAGCAGCAGCACCGCCAGGTAGACGCCGTGGAGCTGCCCGGCGGCGACGGCCGCGATGCCGACCGCACCGCAGGCGACAGCAGTCAGGCCGGTCAACGCGGTGGTCAGGCCGACGCCGAGGCCGAGCCCGGCAGCGGAACGCCGCTGCAGCCCGGTCAGTTCGGCGTCCGTCGCGCGCAGCGCGGTGAGCCGGGCGGGGAGTGCGCCGCTGACGGTCAGTTCGGCGGCGCCGTCGAGCAGCCCGACGACCTCCCCGCTCAGCCGACCGCGCGCCGCCGCTTGGGCGCGCTCGGCGCGGAGCGAGAGCAGCACCGCGAGGCGCGGCACCACGAGCCCGGCGAGCAGCAGTCCGAGCGCGAGCACGACTCCGGCGAGCGGCAGCAGCCACGCCACCGCACCCACCGTCAGCACGCCCGCCAGCGCCGCGACGGCCAGCGGGAGGCGGTAGCGCAGCCAGTGGTCCTGCATCGCGTCGACGTCCGCGACCATCCGGGAGAGCAGGTCACCGCGCCGGAACGTCGCCCCGAGCCCGGCGGGCGCGAGGCGCTCCAGCCGGGCGTAGACGGTGGTGCGCAGCGCCCCGAGGCTGCGGAAGACCGCGTCGTGGCTGACCAGCCGCTCCCCGTAGCGGAGTACGGACCGGCCGATGCCGAAGGTGCGCACGGCCGTGACGGCGACCATCAGGTAGAGCACCGGCGGCTGCTGCGAGGCCCGCGAGATCAGCCAACCGGAGGTGCCCATCAGCGCGGTGGCGCAGACCAGCGCGAGCGCGCCGAGCAGGATCGCCAGGCCGAGCTTGGGCTTGGGGAAGCGCGACCACCCACCGACGGGGGAGTCAGCAGTTGCCGAGACGGCGACCTGCGGGGGAGCCGCCGCAGCGGTGCGCGCCGCCGGAACGAGGGGCGTCTCGACCGGCTCGGCAGCCGCCGCCACCGCACCGAGGTGGATCCGGCGGTCCGCCAGCGCCAGCAGCGCCGGGCGGTGCGCGGTCAGGATCACGGTCCGGCCGACGGCCAGGTCGCGGATCGCGGCGACGACCGCCGCCTCGTTCTCGTTGTCCAGGCCCGCCGTCGGCTCGTCCAGCAGCACCAGCGGGCGGTCGGCCAGGAAGGCGCGGGCCAGCGCCAGGCGCTGCCGCTGTCCGGCGGAGAGGCCGGTGCCGTCCTCGCCGAGGACGGTCCGCGTACCGAGGGGGAGTGCGGTCACGAACTCCCAGGCCTGCGCGGCGGTCAGCGCCGCGCACAGCTCGGCGTCGGAGGCGTCGGGGCGCGACAACCTGAGGTTGTCGGCGATGGTCCCGGCGAAGAGGTACGGGTGCTGCGGGACCCAGGCGATCCGGTCGTGCGCGGGCGCGGTCACCTCGCCCGAGGCGACCGGTACGAAGCCCAGCAGCACGCCCAGCAGCGAGGACTTCCCCGCGCCCGACGGGCCGGTGACCGCGACGGTCTCCCCCGGCGCGATCCGCAGCGACAGGCCGTCCAGCGCCGGGCGCTCCCGTCCGTTGTAACGGACCGTCAGGTCGCGTACCTCGACGCCGCCGTCCTCCGACGGGCGGACGACCGACTCCGGCGCGGGCGTCTCCAGCACCTCGAAGATCTGCTCGGCTGCCGCCAGGCCCTCGACGCTGGCGTGGTAGTGGGTGCCGACCTGGCGGATCGGCAGGTACGCCTCCGGGGCCAGTACCAGCACCACCAGGCCGGTTTCCAGGTCCATGCCGCCGTTGACCAGCCGCATGCCGATACTGACGGCGACCAGCGCCACCGACAGCGTGGAGAGCAACTCCAGTGCGAAGGAGGAGACGAAGGCGACCCGCAGGGTCCGCAGCGTGGCGCGGCGGTACTCGTCGGTGATCTTCCTGATCGACTCGGCCTGCGCCTTGGCCCGGCCGAAGACCTTGAGCGTCGGCAGTCCGGCGACCACGTCGAGGAAGTGGTGCGAGAGCCGTCCGAGCGTGCGCCACTGACGGTCCATCTGGCTCTGGGTGGCCATCCCGATCAGCACCATGAAGACCGGGATCAGCGGCAGCGTCGCCACGATGATCGCGGCGGATACCCAGTCGGCGAAGACGATCCGGGCCAGCACCGCGACCGGCACCACCACGGCCAGCGCCAACTGCGGGACGTAGCGGGCGAAGTAGTCGTCCAGCGCGTCCACCCCCCGGGTGGCCAGGGTGACCAGCTCACCGCTGCGCTGCGGCGACAGCCGCGATGGCCCCAGCGCCGCGGCCCGCTCCAGCAGTTGCTCCCGCAGCTGGGACTTGACCCGCGCCGAGGCCCGGTGGGCCACCGTCTCGGTGGCCCAGGCGACCACGCCGCGGCCGAGCGAGACCGCGGCCAGTGCGGCCAGCGGACCGCCCAACCGGCCCAGCCCCTGGCCGTGCTGGAAGCAGCCGACGACGATCTGGGCCACCAGCATCGCCTGCGCGACGACCAGCCCCGCACCGACCAGGCCGAGCGCGACCGAGGCCAGCAGGAACATCCGGGTGGCACGGGCGTGCCGCAACAGGCGCGGGTCGACGGGCTTCACGACGGGTACTCCTCGGACTGCGGGTGATGCTCGAACTACTGGGGTTGCGGGTCAGGCCGGGATGTTCGCGACGCTGATGCGGCGGCGGAACACCCAGTAGGTCCAGCCCTGGTAGAGCAGGACGACGGGGGTCGCGATCGCGGCGAGCCAGGTCATGATCCCCAGCGTGTACGCCGACGACGACGCGTTGCTGACGGTCAGCGACAGCGCCGGGTCGATCGAGGACGGCATGACGTCCGGGAAGAGGGTCAGGAAGAGCATCGCCACCGCGGCGACGATGGTCACCCCGGACAGCAGGAACGCCCAGCCCTCGCGGCCCAGCCGGTTCATGCCGATCGCGCCGACCAGCGCCACCACGGCCACGACCATGGCGAAGAGGCTCCAGCCGTCGCCGTGGTGCGCCTGGGTCCAGATCAGGAAGCCCAGCGCCAGCAACGCGGTGACCAGGCCCAGCTTGGTGGCCAGCGCGCGGGCGCGCTCCCGGATGTCCCCGGCGGTCTTCAGCGCGGTGAAGACCGCGCCGTGGAAGGTGAACAGGAAGAGCGTCACCAGTCCGCCGAGGATCGCGTAGCCGTTCAGCAGGTCGAGGAAGTTGCCGACGTACTCGAAGTTCGCGCCGATCTTCGTGCCGTGGACGATGTTGCCGAAGGCGACGCCCCACAGGAAGGCCGGGAACAGCGAGCTCCAGAAGATGGCGTGGTCCCAGTTGCGCTTCCAGCGCGCGTCGTTGCGCTTGCCCCGGTACTCGAAGGCCACGCCGCGGACGATCAGGCAGACCAGGATCAGCAGCAGCGCCAGGTAGAAGCCGCTGAACAGGGTCGCGTACCACTCGGGGAAGGCCGCGAAGGTCGCGCCGCCTGCGGTCAGCAGCCAGACCTCGTTGCCGTCCCAGACGGGGCCGATGGTGTTGATCAGGACACGGCGTTCCCGCTCGTCCTTGGCCAGCACCTTGGTGAGGACGCCGACGCCGAAGTCGAAACCCTCCAGGAAGAAGTAGCCGATCCACAGGACCGCGATGATCACGAACCAGACGTCGTCGAGATGCATGATCCAGGTCTCCTCAATACGCGTTCAGTACGCGTGATCAGTACGCGAACGCGAACGGCTTGTCGGCGTCCTCGGAACCGGCCGGGGGGCCGCCCAGGGTCGGGTCGTGGCGCGGCGGCTCCTCGTCCAAGGGGCCGGCCTTTGCGTACTTGACCATCAGCTTGACCTCGATCACCGCGAGGATTCCGTAGAGCAGGGTGAAGACGATCAGCGAGGTCCACTGCTCGCCGACGGAGACGCCGGGGGAGACCGCGTCGGCGGTGGTCATCAGGCCGTAGACGACCCACGGCTGACGGCCCATCTCGGTGAAGATCCAGCCCCAGGAGCAGGCGATCAGCGGGAAGAGCATGGTCCAGACGAAACCCCGCCACATCCACTTGTTGAGGAAGGGGCCGAGCTCCCGGTTCTTCGTCAGCATGAAGAGCGGCACCTCGTCACCGGCCCGTCGGTACTCCGGGGCCAGCCAGAACTTCCGCCTGGTCAGCCAGAGGCCGATGACGGCGATGACGAACGAGGTCATCCCGAAGCCGATCATCCAGCGGAACGCCCAGAAGGTCGTCGGGATGTTGGGCTCGTAGTTGGGCGCCTTGTCGCCGTACTTGGCCTTCTCAGCGGCGTTGATGTCGTTGATGCCGGGCACCGGTGAGGAGAAGTTGCCCTTGGCCAGGAAGGAGAGCAGTCCGGGGATGGTGATCTCGACCGAGTTGCGGCCCTTGGACACGTCGCCGTAGGCGAAGACCGAGAAGGGCGCGGGCGCCTGGGTGTCCCACAGCGCCTCGGCCGCGGCCATCTTCATCGGCTGTTGCTCGAACATGACCTTGCCCAGTGCGTCACCGCTGATCGCGGTGCCGAGGCCCGCTATCAGGCAGACCACCAGCCCGAGCCGGAGCGAGGACTTCATCGCGGCGACCGTCACCCGGTCCTGGTCGCCTCGCGCCAGCCGCGACGCCTTGCGCAGCTGGTAGGCGGCGATGCCGATCATGAACGCGCCGCCCACCAGGAAGGCCGCGGTCAGCGTGTGGAAGACGACCACCAGCGTGGTGTTCTGGAAGAGCACCTTGGGGAAGTCGGTCAGCTGGGCCCGCCCGTTGACGACCTTGTAGCCGACCGGGTGCTGCATCCAGGAGTTGGCGGCCAGGATGAAGTACGCGGAGAGGGTTGTGCCGATGGCGACCATCCAGATCGCGGCCAGGTGCAGCTTCTTGGGGAGCCGGTCCCAGCCGAAGATCCAGAGTCCGATGAAGGTCGACTCGAAGAAGAAAGCGATCAGCGCCTCGAAGGCCAGCGGCGCTCCGAAGATGTCGCCGACGAACCGCGAGTAGCTCGACCAGCTCATGCCGAACTGGAACTCCTGGACGATGCCGGTGACCACGCCCATGGCCATGTTGATCAGGAAGAGCTTGCCCCAGAACTTGGTGGCCCTGAAGTACTTCTCACGACCCGTCCGCACCCAGGCGGTCTGCAGGCCCGCGGTGAGCGCGGACAGAGCGATCGTCAGGGGGACGAACAGGAAGTGGTAGACGGTGGTGATGCCGAACTGCCATCGCGCCATCGTCTCGTGCGCGAGCGCGAGATCCACTGCGGTTCCCTCCTGATCATCCGAGCATCATGTCCATCTATGCACGGTTAATCCGACATAGGTGGGACGTCCCCACTGAACACAAAATGTTAGTGAGCTTGTGAACGTGAACACGATCACAAGCCATTATCACCACGGGTTTCCGCAGAGACTGACAGGGGGGTGGGGTGAGTCGGCAGAGCCACTACGTCCAGGCTGAGCTGGGCGAACAAGCCAAATCGGCAGTTGTCCGAGGGCCTCGGGTGTGTCGCCGGGCACACTCTCCGTCAGATGTGATGTGCGACTCAAGGACGGAGTCGGACGCGGTCAGGAAACTCAGGCGTGGACGGCCGGCGCCGGGGCTCCCGGCAGGAACACCCGGAAGGTGGCGCCCGCGCCGGGTGCGGTCTCCAGTTCGACGCGTCCCCCGTGGGCGGTCGTCAGCGCCGAGACGATGGCCAGACCGAGGCCCGCTCCCCCGCCGTCACGACGACTGCGGGACGCGTCCACCCGGTAGAACCGCTCGAAGACCCTGGCGGCCTGTTCGTCCGTCAGACCCGGTCCCTGGTCGCCGACCTCCAGCACGCCCTCGCCGTCGATCGTGCCCACGCCGATCCGCACCGCGGTTCCGGCCGGGGTGTGCTTGACCGCGTTGCCGACCAGGTTGGTGACGACCTGGCGCAGCCGCGCCTCGTCCCCCAGCACCACCGCCGCGCCGGGCGTCGGCGCACCGGCCGGGCCGGTCAGGCTGACGCCACGGGTCGGGTCGAGCGCGGTGGTGTCGTGCAGCGCGTCGATGGCCAGCGTGCGCAGGTCCATCGGCGCGAGCTGCAGCGGACGCTGCTCGTCCAGGCGGGCCAGCATCAGCAGGTCCTCCACCAGTCCGCTCATCCGGACCGACTCGGACTCGATCCGCTCCATGGTCCGCTTGACGTCCGCGTCGGTGGCCAGCGCGCCCATCCGGTAGAGCTCGGCGAAGCCGCGGATGCCCGCCAGCGGGGTGCGCAGCTCGTGGCTGGCGTCCGCGACGAAGCGGCGCATCCGGTCCTCGGAGCGGGTCCGCTCCGCGAAGGCCGCCTCGATCTGCGCCAGCATCGAGTTGAGGGAGCGGGCCAACCGGCCCACCTCGGTGTGCTGGTGGGCGTCCGAGTCGGGGACGCGGTGGGAGAGCGGATGCCCGGCGGCGATCGCCTCGGCTGTCTCCTCGATCCGGCGCAGCGGCTTGAGCCCGGTCCGCACCGCGAAGAAGCCCGCGACGGTCAGCAGCAGCAGGACGGCCGCGCCGACGGCGAGGAAGCCCTCGTTCAGCCGGGTGATCATCGCGTCGGTGTCGTCCAGCGAGGTCGCCACGACCACGCCCGATCCCGGCTGGTTGTTCACCGGCAGGATGAGCACCCGCCACTGGCCGCCGCCGTGGTCGGCGGGCACGGTGAACGGCTTGCCCATGGCGGCAGCCAGCGCCGTCGGGTCCAGCGTGGGCAGGACGGGCTTCGGGTCGCTCGCGTCGAGCTGCTGGGACTTCAACTGCCCGTAGGAGCCGTCCGGCCCGACCGCGACCGTCACGTACTGGCTGGGCAGCCACCCCGCGCCGTACCGCAGGCCCGGCAGGACCGGATGGCGGGCGGGTTTCAGCGCCACCCGCTCCATCTGCTGGCCGAAGCGGTCCAGTTGGCTGTCGACGCGCTGCATCTGGTTGTCGCGGACGCTGCCCAGCACGAGGGTGTCGCTGACCGTCAGCCCGAGCGCGACCAGCGCGACCAGCAACGCCAGCAACCGAACCCGCAGCGAGAACCGCCCGACGAGATGGTGCCGCGCCCGCCGCCGCAGGGCGAGCCGCCTACGCAGTCGGCCGGCGAAGGACATAGCCGATGCCGCGCACCGTGTGGATCAGCTTGGGCGCACCGTCCGCGCCGGAGTCCATCTTGCGGCGCAGGTAGGAGATGTAGGACTCGACGATGCTGAGGTCGCCGCCGAAGTCGTAGGCCCAGACGTGGTCCAGGATCTGCATCTTGGAGACGACGCGGCCGGTGTTGGTCATCAGGTACTCGAGCAGCTTGAACTCGGTCGGGGAGAGGGAGACCTGGCGTCCGCCGCGGGTCACCTGGTGCCCGATCGGGTCCAGCTCCAGGTCCGCGACCACCAGCCGACCGTCCTCGGCGGGCCCGCCGGTCCGGCGCAGGATCGCCCGGATCCGGGCGATCAGCTCCTCCAGGCTGAACGGCTTGGTGACGTAGTCGTCGCCACCGGCGGTCAGCCCGTTGATCTTGTCGTCGACCCCGTCCTTGGCGGTCAGGAAGATCACCGGGATCTTGTCCCGGTCGCTGTCGTCCCGCAGCCGCCGCACCAGGGAGAAGCCGTCCACGTCCGGCAGCATCACGTCGAGCACGACGAGGTCCGGCCGCGCCTGCTGCACATGCGCGACCGCCTCCGCGCCGGACGCGGCGGAGGCCACACGGAAGCCTGCGAACCTCAGCGAGGCGGAGAGCAGCTCGCGGATGTTCGGCTCGTCGTCGACGACGAGCAGGCTTGCTTCGGCGGTGTCCATGGGCGCCCCCGGTGAGTTCAGGTCTGGCTCCGGCAGAGTAACGGGACTAGATGAGGACTTCATGAGTGAACGCTGTGGAGCTCTCTTTCCGAAGGATTAGGACAGAGGGACGCTGCAGACGTCTAGGCCCTGTCTGACAGACAGGGCCTAGGGGCGCGGGGAACTGCGCGGGCAACCACCCTGTGCGGATGGGCCCTGACCGTTCGGCCCGCCGGCTGCGTGGATGGCTTGCGCGCAGTTCCCCGCGCCCCTGAAGGCTTCAGCCGCCGACCTGGGTGACTGTCGATGCCGAGACGTCGCCGGAGGAGTCGGTCGTGCCGCGGACGGTGACCGTCGAGCCGGGCTTCAGGTCGGTGACGGTGCCTGTCGTGGAGAGGCTGACCTTGGTGCTGCCGCTGGTCGTGACCTTGACGATGTTGCCCGACGCGTCGGAGACGTAGATCGTGCTGCCGTCGACGAGCTTGACGGTACCGACCGTCGAACCCCCGCCGGCACCAGCCGCGCCGCCGCCGAACCCACCACCGCCGAATCCACCGAAGCCACCGCCGCCACCCGCGGCACCGCCCGTCCGGCCGGAACCCGTCGCACCGGAGCCCGTCGCGCTGGAGCCGGAGGCTCCCGCGGCAGCGAAGTTGCGGCCGCCGAAGCCACCCCCGCCCGTCGGGGCCTGGCCCTTCTCGACCTGGACGCCGCCGATGAAGCCGAGCCCCGCGACCACCGCGGCGCCGAGCACCAGCGTCAGCCACGGCAGCTTCCGCCGCGGCGGGGCCGCGAGCTCCGCGCTGATGTCCAGCGCGTCCGGCGGCTCGGCCAGGATGTCCTCGGGGGACAGCTGCTCCGTCGGTTCCTCGCCCATGTTCACGGCCTTCATGTTCACGGCGTTCATGTTCACGGCGTTCATGTTCACGGCGTTCCTCGCGTTCTCGTCCACGAGTTCCACGCGCACGTCCTCCTTCTGCAGATCACTCATGGCGCAGCGCCTCGATCGGACGCAGGCTGGCCGCCCGGCTCGCCGGGTAGCTGCCGAAGAACAGCCCGATGGCCACCGCGATGCCGAACGCGCCGTACACCGACGCCGGGATCACCACCGGCTTGATGCCGACGATGGTGAAGTGCGCGCCGATCAGCGCGATCACCACGCCCAGCCCGGCCCCGACCAGGGACAGCAGCGTCGACTCGGCCAGGAACTGACCGAGGATGACGCCCTTGGGCGCTCCGATCGCCTTGCGGATGCCGATCTCGCGGGTCCGCTCGGCGACCGTGACCAGCATGATGTTGGTGATGCCGATGCCGCCGACCAGCAGCGAGATCGCCGCCACCGCGCCGAGCAGCACGGTGAAGGTCTGCGTGGTCGAGCTACGGGTGCTCAGCAGCGAGGTCTGGCTGCTGACCCGGAAGTCGACCGCCGACGCGTTGGTGATCCCGTGGGTGCCCATCAGGATCGTGGTGATCTCGTTCTGCGCCTGCGTCGTGGTGTCGGCGGAGGTCGCCTCGACCAGGATCTGGCTCAGCGAACCGAAGCCGGTGTAGGCGTTCTGCACCGTCGGCAGCGGCGCGATGACCACGTCGTCCGGGTCGTTGAAGCCGCTGGTGCTGCTGCCCTTGGTGGCCAGCTCGCCGACCACCGTGAGCGGCGTGCCGCCCAGGATGATCTGCTTGCCGATCGGAGAAGCGGTACCGAACAGGTCCGACGCCGTGGTCGAGCCGATCACCGCGACCTTGCGCGAGGCCAGCACGTCGTCGTCGCTGAAGTAGTCGCCCTGGGCGACCTTGCTGTTGGACGCCTCGAAGTAGGCCGGGTAGGTGCCGATCACCGAGCTGACCGTGTGCGAGGTGCCGTCGTAGAGCGCCGTCTGCGAGGTCTGCACCTCGGGGGCGACGCCCTTGATGTCCGGAGCCTGGGTCGGGTCGGCCAGCGCCTTGGCGTCGGTGACCGTCAGCGGCTTGGTGCTGGTCGCGGTCGACTGGGCGCCGAAGCCCGCACCCGACGAGATCGTCAGCGAGTTGGTGCCGAGCGCGTCGATCGAGTTCTTGACCGCCTGCGACGAGCCGTTGCCGACCGCCAGCAGCAGGATGACCGCGGCGACACCGATCAGGATGCCCAGCATGGTCAGTCCGGAGCGGACCTTGTTGGCGGACAGGCCGTGGACCGCGAAGCGGAGTGTCTCGAAGGGGTTCACCGGATCGCCTCCTTGGCCAGGACGTCCGCTGCGGAAGCCGCGGCAGCTGCCGGACCTGCGGATGCTGCATTCGCCGCGGCCATCGCCGGGGGCGGCCCGACGACCGGAGCCTGTCGCACGTCGCTCACGATCAGGCCGTCGACCAGCCGGATCACCCGCTTGGCGTGGCGCGCGACCTCGTCCTCGTGGGTGATCAGCACGACCGTGCGGCCGGACAGGTTGAGGCGGTCCACGATGCCGAGGACCTCCCTGGTGCTGTGGCTGTCCAGGTTTCCGGTGGGCTCGTCCGCCAGCAGCATCGCCGGTGCGGTGACCAGCGCGCGGGCCACGGCGACGCGCTGCTGCTGGCCGCCGGAGAGCTCGTTGGGCTTGTGGTCGGCACGCTCGGCCAGGCCGACCATGCTCAGCGCGGCCAGCGCACGGCGACGCCGCTCGGCGGCCTTGACGCCCGCGTAGGCGAGCGGCAGCTCGACCTGGGCCACCGCCGAGGTGCGCGGAACCAGGTTGAAGGACTGGAAGATGAAGCCGATCTTGCGGTTGCGGACGAGCGACAGCTGCCGCTCGTCCAGCCCGCCCACGTCGATCCCGTCCAGCAGGTAACGGCCGGTGGTCGGCACGTCCAGGCAGCCGAGGATGTTCATCAGGGTCGACTTGCCCGAGCCGGAGCTGCCCATGATGGCGACGTAGTCACCCTGATGGACCGTCAGATCGACGCCCGCCAGGGCGTGCACGACCGCGTCGCCCATGCCGTAGGTCTTCACCAGGCTGCGGGCCGCGATGACGGGCGCGGGGCTCATCCGAGGCCACCCCCGCCACCGGCGCCACGACCGCCACCACGGCCACCGCCGCCACCACCGAAGCCGCCGCCACCGATGCCGCCCGGGAAGCCGGTGCTCGGGAAGCCGTTGCTGCCGCTGGTGGAGACCACCGTGATCTGGACCTTCTGGCCCAGGGTCACGCCGGAGAGGATCTGGTCGTCGGTGTCGCCCTGGACGCCCAGGGTGACCGGCGTCCGCTTGGTGGTGCCGTTCGGCTGGACCACCTGGACGCTGGCGCCGGAGCCGGTCCCGTTGACCGCCGAGGTCGGCAGGTAGAGCGCGTTGGAGGCGTCACCGACGTCCACCTGGACGCTGGCACTGAGGCCGGTGCGCAGGTTGGAGGTGTCGCCGAGGATCGCCAGCACCGCGGCGTACTGCACCGCGCTGGACGAACTGCCGCCGCCGGAGCCGGAGCTGGAGACGGGAAGCGAACTGATCGAGAGCACCTTGGCGTTGAACACCTGGCTGGTGTCGGCGTTCAGGGTCACCGTGGCGCCCTGACCGGCCTTGAGCTTGAGAGCGTCGCCCTCGGAGAAGTCGGCGTTGACCTCCATCCCGGTGGGGTTGGTGATCACTACGAAGCCGGACAGGGTGGACGAGTTGGACGAGGAACTGCTGGAGCCCGAGCCGCTGCCGCCAGAACCGGAACCGCTGCCCGAACCGCCGCCGGAGCCGGAGCTGCCGCCGGTCCCGGAGACCGACGCACCGACCTTGCCGGCCACGGAGGCGACGGTGCCGGAGACGGGCGCCTTGAGCACGGTGCCGTCGAGCGCACGCTGGGCGGCGTCGACGGCGTTCTGGGCGGTGGTGACCTGGTTCTGAGCACTGGCCAGCTGGGCCTGGTTGACGGTCGGGGTCGGCGAGGGCGCCGCAGCAGCCTGGCCGCTACCGCTGCCACCGCCAGAGCCCGAGCCGGAGTTGCCGCCGCCACCGCCCGAGCCGGAACTGGTGGACGCCTGCCCCTGCTCGACCTGGGTGAGGTTGGCCTGCGCAGCGGTCAGCTGCGTCTGGGCGGCGTTGAGCGACTCCTGTGCGGAGGTGGGGTCGACCTTGGCCAGGACCTGCCCGGCGGAGACCTTCTGACCAGCCGCCACATCGACTTCGGTGAGCGTGCCGCCGGTGGTGAAGCTCACCCCGGCGTCCGACGGCGAGGCCAGCGTGCCCGACCCGGAGACCGTCGCAAGGACATTGCCGCGCGCGACCGTCGCGGTACGCGTCGTCGTGGACGTCGTGGTGCTGCTGGAGCCCTCGGCCACGGTCGCCCACGCACCGCCGGCGACGGCCAGCAGCGCCGTGACGAGCACGGAGTTCAACAGGACGGACTTACGCCGTCGTGGAAGCACCTTCATGCGCCACACCTTGGCCGGGCGCTCCCAGCGGGCTCTGGGAGAAACCTTGGAGTTCGCTGGTTGGACATACCGGGCAGAACGCAGCATTGCCGTCTTTTGTGACTCCGCGCATCGGTTCGGGCGCCCCTGCGGGCGAATCCGGTCCCAGCGGATTCGAAGGATTCACCCAGGGCACCAACACCCCCGTGCGGTTCCTTCTTGACCCATGACGACACTCAGCCCTCGCACGGCCTGCGCAGCAGGTCTGCTCAGCCTCGGCGCGCTGCTGCTGTCCGGCTGTGCCTCCTCGGGCACCACCAGCAGTTCCTCGGCGTCCTCCCAGGCTTCCTCCTCGTCGAGCAGCCGCGGAGGTGCGGCGATGGCTGCGTACCGGCAGTGCCTCAGCCAGCACGGCGTGACCATGCCCTCCGGCCGCCCGACCGCTCACCCGAGCGGTGGCTACGGCGGCGGTGGCGGCTACGGCGGCGGTGGCGGCTACGGCGGCGGTGGCAACGGTGGTGGCGGCTTCGGATTCGGCGGCGGGGGCGCTTCCGCCAACCCGACGATGGCGGCGGCGATGCAGGCGTGCGCGTCGCTCCGCCCGAAGTTCGGCGGCGGCGGCAACGGCGGTCACGGTGGGTTCAACTCGTCCGCGATGGCGGCGTTCACGAGCTGTATGAAGGACCACGGCGTCACCCTCCCCGCGACCGGCGGCATGCGCGCCCTGAACACGGCGGACCCGAAGACGTCCGCGGCCTTCAACATCTGCAAGGTCCTGATACCCACCCGCAGCCCGGGCGCCGCGCCCTCAGCCTCGCCGTCGGCCTGAGGTTGCAACACCTGTAGGGGCGCGAGGAACTGCGCGAGCAACCACCCTGTCGGGATGGCCCTGCTCGTTCAGCGACACCACACACAGTGGCTTGTCGCGCAGTTCCCCGCGCCCCTTACGAAGTTGCAGCTACCGGCGGGAGCAAAGCACCCGCTTGCTCGCGCCCACGCGGCGGAGCCGCACATCAGCCGAGCCCCGCGCCCCTATGTGTTGCAACGTCCCCGGCGCCGAACGCTGAGGCCCCTGCCTACAGCTGCTTGCGGAACACTTCCGCAGTCTGCAGGAAGAGGTCGTTGGCCTCCGTCTCACCGATGGTGATCCGCGCGCCCTCGCCCGCGAACGGGCGGACCACGACGCCTGCCGCCTCGCACGCCGCCGCGAACTCCATCGTCCGCTCACCCAGCCGCAGCCAGACGAAGTTCGCCTGGGTCGTCGCCACCGTCCAGCCCTGGGCGACCAGCGCCGCCACGACCCGCTCCCGCTCCTCGACCAACGCGGCGACGCGCTCCAGCAGCGCGTCCTCCGAGCGCAGCGAGGCCACCGCCGCATCTTGCGCGAGCTGGCTGACGCCGAACGGCACCGCCGTCTGCCGCAGCGCCTGCGCCACCGGCTCGTGCGCGATGCAGAAGCCGACCCGCAGACCGGCCAGGCCGTACGCCTTGGAGAAGGTGCGCAGCACGCAGACGTTGGGGCGGTCGCGGTAGAGGTCGAGGCCGTCCGGCACCGCCTCGTCGCGGACGAACTCGTTGTACGCCTCGTCGAGGACGATCAGCACGTCACGCGGCACCGCGTCCAGGAACCGCTCCAGCTCCTCGCGGTGGGCAACCGTCCCAGTCGGGTTGTTGGGGTTGCAGACGAAGATCAGCCGGGTGCGCTCCGTCACCGCGGCCAGCATCGCGTCCAGGTCGTGGGTCTCGTCCGCCTTGAGCGGGACGCGGACACTGGTCGCGCCGCTGATCTGGGTGATGATCGGGTAGGCCTCGAACGAGCGCCAGGCGAAGATCACCTCGTCGCCCGGACCGGAGGTCGACTGCAGCAGCGACTGCGCGACGCCCACCGATCCGGTGCCGGTGGCGACATGCGCCTCCGGGACACCGAACCGCTGTGCCAGCTCGGCGATCAGGCCCGCGCAGGACATGTCCGGGTAGCGGTTGAAGCTCTGCGCCGCCTCTACCGCCGCCTCGAGGACGCCCGGCAGCGGCGGGTAGGGGTTCTCGTTGGAGGAGAGCTTGAATGCGGGCGTGCCGTCCGCGCCCTGCGCCGGCTTGCCCGGCTTGTACGCGGGGATGCCCGCGAGGGCCGCGCGCAGCCGGGGGCTGGGGGTGGTTTCGCTGCTCACCGTTCTCGTCCTCCATAAGTCGCGTCGCCCGCCACGTCTTCTTCGTCGTGGCACGCGTCGCCGTATCCGGTCGAGATCACCATACGAGCCGATAGCCGGAACCTCACCCGTGCGAGTGACATGTGCCGGTATGGCTCCGCGCAGACTCATGGGGCGACACCGTACGTCCATGGCCAAAACCCAGGCGATCTGCCCCGAATCGGTCGTTGGTGCAAGGAGAAAACACACCGATGTTCATGGAGAAACGTATCTCCGACCAACCGGGACAGACCATCCCCTTCTGACAGTTCCGCGCCATACGATCGGCCAGACATGACAGCAGCAGCGAATCACCACGGCCGTCGGGCGACCACCCGTGCGCGTCGGCTGGAACGCGCCGGGATCAGGGACGTCGCGGCGGCGGCCGGCGTCTCGATCACCACGGTGTCCGACGCGCTCAACGGCAAGGGGCGCCTGCCGGACGAGACCCGCAGCAAGGTGCGCGAGGTCGCCGAGCGGCTGGGCTACCGCCCCTCCGCCGCGGCGCGCACCCTGCGTACCGGCCGCTCCGGCCTGATCGGCCTGACGGTGACGACGTACGGGCAAGAACCGTTCACCTTCACCGAGTTCGCCTACTTCGCCGAGATGGCCAGGGCCGCGACCTCGGCCGCGCTCAACCGCGGCTACGCCCTGGTCGTGCTGCCGGCGTCGTCCCGGCACGACGTCTGGAGCAACGTCGCGCTGGACGGCACGGTCGTCATCGACCCGGCCGACCACGACCCGATGGTCGTCGACCTCTACCGCCAGGGACTGCCGGTCGTCAGCGACGGGAAACCGGGCAACTGCCCTGTCACCGCCTGGGTGGACAACGACCACCACGCCGCCGTGCTCGGCATCCTGGACCACCTGGCCCAGGCGGGCGCGCGCCGGATCGGTCTGCTCACCGGCACCAGTACGGACACCTACACCCGCCTCAGCACCGAGGCCTACCTGGGCTGGTGTCGCAACGTCGGCCAACAGCCGCTCTACGAGGCCTATCCGGCCCACGACCCGTGCGCGGGCGCGGTCGCGGCCGACCGCCTGCTGGCCCGGCCGGACCGGCCGGACGCGGTCTACGGCCTGTTCGACCCGAACGGCACCGACCTGCTCGCCGCCGCGCGCCGCTACAGCCTGCGCGTCCCCGAGGACCTGCTCTTGGTCTGCTGCAGTGAGAGCGACGTCTACGCCACCACCGAGCCGCCGATCACCACCCTCTCGCTCAAGCCCCGCCGGATCGGCACGACCGTCGTCAACCTGCTGATCGACGCGATCGAGGGCCTCACGCCGGACACCCAGGACGCCTCCGGGCAGGTGATGCCGACGGAGCTGATCGTCCGACGGTCGTCGCAACGGCGTGCCCACCGCACCACGGTGGCCGCCCCGCGCCCGCCCGGCGAGACGTGACCGGGAGCCGGGCCAGGTGAGTTGACGGAGTTCCACGGACCCCGCGGACCTCGTCGGAACCTGCCGGAGTCCCCCGGAGTCCACCGCAGTCCGCGGCAGTACGCCGGGTTCGGGGAAGGTCCGACGGATTTCGCGGGGCTCCGGAGGCGTCCGGGCGACTCCGACCGGTGGGCTGGAATCCGGTTCGGTCGCCGTCCGTCACCAACCGCCTGACCTGCCCCTTTTTGTCACTCATTGCTCCACCGTTGGCCGGTGGTCGATCCGCGCAGAGCGAACGATTTCAGCAGCCTGATCCCTCCCAGGTGCGGACGCCGGGAAGGACAGCTTTATACGATGGGCGGCATGACACCCGTGGACCGTCCCGCCTGGCCTGACCAGCCGGACCCAGGCCCGCACGCCACGCAGGCAGCGGACGGGTCCACGGCGTTCGACTTCTTCGCGCCCGCGACCCAGCCGCAGGCGCAGCGTGCGCCCCGAGAGGCGACGCATCCGGAGCCCTCGGGCACCCTGACGGAGTTCGGCATGCCCGTCGTGACGCGCAGCGAGACGCCGACGGTGGCACACGCAGGGACGCACGCGGAGACGCACGGGGGCGCGCAGGCGGGGATCCACACCGACCTGGGGCCGGAGATGAACCTCGACCTCTCCGCGCACATGGCCGTCGCCGCGCAGTTGGGCGGGCCTCAGATGAGCGTGCCGCCAAGGCCCGCCGCCGCGATGCCCGCGGCTGCGATGAACGTGCCGCCGGTGTCCGTACCGCCCGTTCATGCCGCGTCGCCGGTTCCGCCCGCGTCGTCCGTTCCGCCCGTGCCGACTGTTCCGCCCGTGCCGACTGTTCCGTCCATGCCACCGGTCTCTCCGGCGGCGGCCGCGGCCGGACCGCAGGTCGGCATGGCCGCCGCGCCGCAGGACCCGCCGACGCTGGAGCTGGGCGCGCCGATCCAGCCCAACGGCCCGGCAATGCCCGGCCCGGCGATCCCCGGCCCGGCCGACGCCACGCTCGTCGACGGCATCCAGCCCACCCCCGAGGGCCCGCTCTACGTGATCGGCGACGTGCACGGATACCTGCAGGAGCTGCTCGACGGCCTGCACGAGCAAGGGCTGATCGACTCCGAGGGCCGGTGGAGCGCCGGGCGTTCCCGGCTCTGGTTCCTGGGCGACTTCACCGACCGGGGCCCGGACGGCATCGGCGTCATCGAGCTGGTGATGCGTCTCGCCGCCGAGGCCGCCTCGGTCGGCGGCTACTGCCGGGCTCTGATGGGCAATCACGAACTGCTGCTGCTCGGCGCGGACCGCTACGGCGACGAGGCGGTGCAGTCGAGCGCGGGCACCGCGTCGTTCCTCGCCGCCTGGCGGCTCAACGGCGGTCAGCCCACCGACATGGAGCGCCTGGAGGACCACCACGTCGCCTGGCTCTCCCGGCTCCCCGCGATGTCCGTCGAGGACGGCCACCTGCTGGTCCACTCCGACACCACCGCGTACCTGGAGTACGGCGACTCGGTGGACGCGGTCAACGACGCCGTCCACCAGGTGCTGAACCACGGCGACGCGGACGAGTGGTGGGACTGCTTCCGGCGGCTGACCAAGCGCTTCGCCTTCCGCGGCGACAACGGCGCGCAGTCGGCGCGGGAGTTGCTCGACGTCTACGGCGGCCACCGCGTGGTCCACGGCCACAGCCCGATCCCGTACCTGCTCGGCGACGCGCCCAGCGAGGACGGCCACTCGGGCATCCAGGTCACCGGTCCGCACGTCTACGCGGAGGAGCTGGCCGTGGCGATGGACGGCGGCGTCACCATGGAGGGCGAGGGCCGACTCCTCATCGCCCGACTGCCGCTGAGCTGAGCCAGACCGAGCTGAACCAGGCTGAACTGAGCTGAGCCGAGCCGACAGTTCGTCCGTTCCTCCGTTCGCATGCCGCACGCATGCGCGAGCAGCTTGCACGCGGCAATTGCCAGAAGCAACTCCTGCCCCACCCGGCGCGGGAAATTCTGGAAAGCGACTGTCACTGTGTCAGTGCCCGCGCCTAGCATGAGGGTCAGTCACTCACCACTGACGAACAACCCCCAGCTGAGCAGCCCTGACGGCCTGCCTCACGGCAGGTCGCGATATTTCCACGGGGGAGCATAACGATGGATATCGCTCCGCACATGCAGGCCGAGGACAAGCCCGACTACGTGCGGATCCTGGACGAGGCCCTGCAGAGCTCGCACATCCGCGACTCCCTGCGCGCGGCCCGGGGCGACGTGACCGCCGCCCAACTGCACGACCGCGCCCTGCGCGACCTGGACGAGGTCGCGTCCGGGGCCTGGCCGGAGTACGAGCACTACCGCGCCCTGCGCGAGCAGTTCGCCGAGCTCGCCGCAGGTCCGGACACCGACCGGCTGGGCAGCGTCGACCCGCCCAAGTGGGTCGCACCGGACACCCCGCTCGAGGCGGCCAACCGGGCCGGCTTCACCGCGATGGCCGCGGTGCTGGCGCCGGTCCTGGCCTGGCTCAGCGCGCTGGTCCTCTGGCTGACCGGTATCGCGGTCCGCGCGGGGTCGCCCGGTCTCGCGCTCGGCCGTCAACTGGGCACCGCCGCAGGCGTGCTCGCGATCGCGGGCGGTGCGGCGCTGGTCGTCGCCACGGTCGGCCTGCTGCTGACCGCCCGTCGGGACGCGGCGGCCCCGCCGCTCCGTCCCCAGCCGGAACTGGCCGCCGACATCGCCAAGGCCCGCGAGGTGTGGCGCAGCGCGCTGCGCGACCGCGCGGTCCTGCCCTATCTGGAGCGCGAACTCGCCTCGCGCGCCGCCGCGAACCACATACCCAAGCCCCCGGCGCGCAGCCGCGTCGACCTCATCCGGCAGAGCCCCCGGCTGGGCTTCAGCAGTCCGGGTTTCACCAGCCCGGGCTGCGAGGGGATCACCGACGGGCACGGTGCGGAGAAACCGGAGAAGGAACGCGAGGACGAGATCTACTTCTCGTCCCCGGGGTTCAGCTCCCCCGATTTCACCTCACCTGGCTACAACGGGCCGGAGCACCTCGGCCGTTTCCTCCCGAACCCGGAGGACTGAGGGCCCGCCCCGCTGCTCCCGTTGGCCGCGTCAGCCCTGCAGCTCCGCGGCGACCAGCTCCGCGATCTGCACGGCGTTCAGCGCCGCGCCCTTGCGGAGGTTGTCGTTGGAGACGAACAGCGCCAGGCCGTTGTCGACGGTCTCGTCACCACGGATACGGCCGACGAAGGACGGGTCCTTGCCGGCCGCCTCCAGCGGCGTCGGGACCTCGGAGACGACCACGCCCGGCGCGTCGGCCAGCAGCTCGTACGCACGCTGCGGGCTCAGCGGGCGGGCGAAGCGGGCGTTGATCTGCAGGCTGTGACCGGTGAAGACGGGCACGCGGACGCAGGTGCCGGAGACCTTCAGGCCGGGGATCTCCAGGATCTTCCGGCTCTCGTTGCGGAGCTTCTGCTCCTCGTCGGTCTCGTTGCTGCCGTCGTCGACGAGCGAACCGGCCAGCGGCAGCACGTTGAAGGCGATCGGCTTGGCGAACTTCTGCGGCTCCGGGAACTCGACGGCGTCGCCGCTGAAGGTCAGCTGGTCCGACGCCTCGGCGACCTTGGCCGCCTGCTGGTGCAGCTCGGCGACGCCAGCGAGGCCACCGCCGGACACGGCCTGGTAGGTGGCGACGACCAGCGTCTCCAGCCCGGCCTCCTGGTGGAGCGGCTTGAGCACCGGCATGGCAGCCATGGTCGTGCAGTTCGGGTTGGCGATGATGCCCTTGGGGCGGTTGGCGATCGCGTGCGGGTTGACCTCGGAGACGACCAGCGGGACGTCCGGGTCGCGGCGCCAGGCGGAGGAGTTGTCGATCACGACGGCCCCGGCGGCGGCGACCTTCTCGGCCAGCGCCTTGGACGTCGAGCCACCCGCCGAGAAGAGCACGATGTCCAGGCCGCTCCAGTCGGCCGTGGCGGCGTCCTCGACGACGACCTCGCCGCCCTTCCACGGCAGCGTGGACCCGGCCGAACGCGCGGAGGCGAACAGCCGCAGCTCCGTCACCGGGAACTCGCGCTCCTCCAGAATCCGGCGCATGACGCCGCCGACCTGACCAGTGGCACCCACGATTCCAATCCTCATGCCCTCTACAGTAAGCGCCCGGCGCAATGAAGCGAGCGGATATCCGAGGGCCGGACAGCCCCTGAGCTGCGACGACGGGGCACGGACAGGAAGCCTTCCGGGCCGGACAGCCTCCCTGCCGCAAAGCGTCCGGGGGTGGCGTGAAGAACCCGTACGAAAATTTCCCGTGCACCCGCCGGTCCGGGCGGCGACATGGGTCGCGAGTCTATGTCCGACAACACGCTCGACCATGCCCCTCTCGTGCGCAAGCAACACCGCTGAGCGAGGGGCTGGGCCGCTGCTACGCGTGCCCGCGCTTCAGGTGCAGCGCCAGCGTCAGCAGCAGAACCGGCAGCCCGACCGCGTGAAAGGTCACGTCCACGGCCGTCCCGGACCGCACGGTGAACGCCATCCCCACGACGAACCCCGCGACGGCGAACGCGAGCGCGCCGAGCATGAGTCCCCAACTCCGCTCGGGTGAGCGCCACATCCGGTAGCCGGCGGCCAGCAGCACCACCCCGATGACCGCCTCGGCGACCCCTGCCGACTCCGGGTCGTAGGGCGGCCCTCCGCCCGAGATCACATGCGTCAGGTGCAGCGCCGCCATGACCAACAACGACACCCCGGCTCCACCCGCCAGCGCCACCACCCGCGCACCCGGCGCGAGTTCGCTCCGATTCATCGCCATGCCCCCAGCCTCCGCCTCCCGCCCCACCCGGGCATCGCACCGGGGAAGGCAGTCCCGCTACCCCCGAGGGAGTACACGGACGCCGAGCAGACCATCGGACAAGTACGACAGAAGGCGTAACCGGGAGGCATACGAATCGTTGGCCAGGGTGCGCGTAGGCAAACCAGGGCGAGACGACTCGAAACTTCTGTGAATCTGTGAGCAGTCCGGGTAGGACCCGGCGGGATGAATCCGTGGCCGTATGCGACCTACGCCCCTAGCCGCTGGGTGGTGCGGTGCAGGACCTCTGTCCATTGCTCACATACGGATTCACGAAGGGACGGCACACCCATGCCACCCGAACTCGCTCTCGTCGAGTCGCGCACCCTGCGCGCGAGCCTCAACCACCGGGTCGAGGCGCTCGACAAGGTCAAGACCCTGATCATGCTGCCCGACGGCACCTACGTCACGACCCGCATGGTCGCCAGCTACTTCGAGGTCCCCGAGAGCACCATCAAGAACCTCACCCAGCGCCACCGAACCGAACTCGAGGCCAACGGCTTCCGCATCCTCAAGGGTGTGGATATGTCAGGCTTCGTAGGACGCAATATGAGTCCTACGCAGGTCAGCGGGCGCGGAGTCGCAATCTACGACCGCCGCGCCGTCCTCAACGTGGCCATGCTGCTGCGCGACAGCACGGTCGCACGGCGGGTGCGCAGCCACCTCCTCGACGTCGAGGAGCAGGTTGTCCACAAGGCCGCCGACGTTCCACAGCCCCGCGCGTACCGGCCGTCGCCGGGCGCCCGGCTCGGTCCCGGGCCGCACTGGGACGAGTACGAAAAGACCTCCAGTAACCCCGAGTTGGAGGCCTGGCGACGGGTCATCGACGGCGATGTCGTCGATGACCCGTCCGGCGGTGAGGACACCGAGGACGGTCTGCCACCGGACTGGCCCGAGAGCGTCGACCGTCGCCTTGACGCGATGGGCCGCGTGACCGGCGCCATGAGCCACAAGCTCGACGGCGTCGGCCAGGACGTCCGCCGGATGCGCAAGGACGTCAACGCCCTGCGCAGCGATATCCACAGGGCCAACCACCGCCGTTGAGCGGCCTGTGGACAACCCACTGAAGTGAAAGGCTCGGGCCCGGCGATCAGTTGACCGCCGGGCCCGAGTCGTTGTGCAGCCAGGATCAGGGTGTGTAGAAGCCGAGCACGTCCGCGAGGACCTGGACCGAGCCCGCGTGGTTGTAGAAGTCGATCTTCCCATCGACCACCGGGACGACGACCATGTTGCTGATCGACTGCCCGGTCGAGAAGTCGAGGCCGGTGGAGGCACCGGTCTTGGCGCTGTCCGGGTAGACGCTCACGTAGCTGTTGGCCGTCGGGCTGACCACCGTCACGTTCAGCACCACGCCCGTGGCGTTCGTCGGGACCGCGCCCACTCCCGTCACCGGGAGGGTGAGCGTCGCGCCCGCGCCGATCGCGCCGCTGGCGCCGAGGCCGTAGCGGGTGTCGAGCAGGTGCCGGGTGGTGATCGGCACGTAGCTCGCTCCGCTGGTGCTGGAGCTGTAGTAGCCCGTCACGTCGGCGGTGGCATCCAGCGAGCCGGAGTGGTTGTAGAACTTGACCGTGCCGGTCGAGTCCACCGGGACGATCATCGTGTTGGCGACGATCTGGCCGGGCGCGAAGCTCATGCTGGTCGAGGACGTGGCCGGCGAGCCGCCCGGGTAGAGGGCCAGGTAGCTGTTGGCCGTGCCGCTGATGGCGGTGACGTCCAGAGCCACGGCCGTGACCGTGCCGTCGCTCGGCACGCCGCTCGTGCCGCCGGTGACCTTGACCGTGTCGACCCCGCCGGGACCGAGCTTGCCGGCCGCGGTGAGGCCGGTGCCGTTGCGGGTGTCGAGCAGGTGCGCCGCGGCGATGCCGGTGAAGGTCCCGCCGCCGGTCAGCGAGGAGCTGTAGTAGCCGGTGATCACCACGGAGACGTCCACCGTCCCGGTGCGGTTGTAGAAGTCGACCACGCCGTTCACGACCGGGACCGTGACCAGGTTGGAGACGATCTGCTTGGGCCCGAACATCAACGTCACGGACCCTGGGGCGTCCTGGTCACCGTAGACGCTGACGTAGCCGGACGCCGTCGGGTTCACCGCAGTCACGTTGAGCACGACCGCGCTGACGCCGGTGGCCGGAATCGAGATGCCCCCGCTGCTGAGCCCGGCGACCTTGAGCGAGACCGCGCTGTTGGCGCCGATCGGCGCCTTGGCGACGCCGCCGGTGCCGTCACGGGTGTCCAGGACCCGGGTCGGCGTGACCGGGAAGAAGGTGCTCTTCGCCGGGGTGGCCGCGGAGGTGAGCTGCACGTCCGTGGTCCGGACGAAGACCAGCCGGTGGTTGAACGAGATCGGGTAGTACTGCAGCGAGCCGGTGTAGTACTTGCAACCGCCGCCCGTGACACAGCTGTTGTAGTCCGGGTAGTAGGTGTTCGAGTCGTAGTAGTCCCCCAGCGTCGCCGGGCCGGCGAGCGGATAGCTCTGTCCCGCCGGAAGCGTGTAGCTCAGCGGGACGAGCGGCTGCGCGACGCTCTCGTTCGAGGTGTAGGCCGAGGCGTCCGGATACGCCCGTCCCCAGATCTGCACCGCCGTGGACCCGGTGGGAGTGACCAGCTGCGCCGACGGGTCGGAGTCCGCGTACGCGTACGTGCCACCGGGGTTGTAGAACCACGCCTTCTGCCCGCCGTACCAGATCGCGGTCCAGTCGCCCTGGACGGCGGCCACGACGAAGGTCTCGCCGTAGGTGGCCCGGTCGGTCCAGTCCCAGGCCGTCTGGTTGCCGGTCGGCTGCTTGTTGGCCGTGAAGATCGGGTCGGTGATCAGCGCGGACGAGCTGCTCGGCTGCTGGTAGAGGTAGACGAAGTTGACCGGGTGCGCCGGGCAGGCGGTGGTGCTGTTGCCGCAGCCCAACACGGTCGGCTCGTAGGACGTCGCGTACGGCGGGGCGATGGTCACCGTGCCGCCGACGACGGCGTCGCCGTCACCGTGCAGCGGGGCGCCCAGCAGCGACATGTAGTAGTTCCAGTTCCAGTACGGCCCCGGGTCCCAGTGCTGGGTGAGGAGGTACGAGTCCTCGATACCGGGCACCTCGTCGTGGCCGATGATGTGCTGCCGGTCCAGCGGGATGTTGAACCGGGCGGCCAGGTACTTCACCAGCGTCGCGGACGACTGGTACTCGGACGGCGTGTACCAGGAACTGGTGGTGACCGCCCAGCCCTCGTGCTCGATGCCGACCGAGTGGGTGTTGAAGGTCTTGTTGTCGGAGTGCCAGGCCATGTCGGCCGTCGGCACCATCTGCGTGACCGAGCCGTCCTGGCCGATGACGTAGTGGGCGCTGACGAACGAGGTCGGGTCCTGGAACCCGTTGACCGCCGCCGCCTTCGTGCTCTCCGTGTCGTGGATGACGATGTAGCGGATGCTGCCGTCGGTGGTGCTGCGGTTGGCCAGGGCGTAGTTGCCGTAGTCGGTGTTGTCGGTGGTCGAGTCCAGCGAGTAGTCCGCCGGGACGAAGTCGCAGCTCAGGCCAGTCGGGCACTCGGGCGCAGGCGTGGCCGCGGTCGCGGTCGCCGCAGTCGTGGCCGTCGTGGTTGCAGCGTGCGTCGTCGTCGTGCTCGTCGTCGTGCTCGTCGACGGCGTGGCGGTCGAGCCGAGCGTGGCCGCCGCCTCGACCTTGGGGGCGATGCCCTTGGCGGCGAGGGTGCCGCTGGACATGCTGTCGGTGACCACCAACTGCGGGTCGGCGGTCAGCGTGACCACCTGGCCCTCGTCGGTCGTCGCCCGCAGGCCGGTCCGGACGCTCTGGAACACCCGGTCCGCGAACTGCTTCGCCGTCGCCGCGTCGTCCGCGTGCGCGTACTCGGCGACCGCCGGGTACCAGCCGCCCGGATCGCCGGGGAGCGAGCCGGTCAGCTTCTGCTCGTAGGAGGCGAGCAGCGCCGCCCCGCCACGGATGCTCTGCGCCGAGTCCGTCCTGAGCGCGCCCGTCGGCTGACCGATCAGCTTGGCCGCGGCGTCCAGCGTGTGCAGCGCGGGGGAGTTGGTGTTCACCGCGAGCGCGGCTGCTGCCACCCGTGGCGCGGCGGCGTGCGAGGCCGACCGCTTGTGGCCGTCACCCGCGCCGTTGCTCTCCGGGCTGGCGGAGTTGCCCGTGGGTGTCGCGAGGTCAGCCGGGTCGACCTTGGTCAGACCCATCACGTTGTAGTTCCCTGTGGTGCTGGGCGAGCCCTGGTGGGTGTCCCACAGGGACTCCTCGTAACCGAGCGCCATCAACACCTGCTGCGGCACGTGGAACTCCGTTGCCGCCGCCGCGAAATCACTCTGCAGTGCAGTCACCGGCAGGCTGGGCGTCGCTGCTGCCGCGGTCGACCCACCCCCGGTCGACGCCTCGGCCACTGCTCCGGCCACCAGTGCGGCGGCGATCAACGCCCCGGTGGCACCCATCCATCTTCGTGACCGTCTTCGGCCGCGTCTACCACTCACCTGTCCACCCCTGTGGGTCCGGTTGTGCCGTGGTGCGATCCACGCGCCGCGCACTGTGCGTCACCTGCGTGGGGCAGGAGACGCAAGGGGCACATGTTCGCAATCCGGTGAGGCTAGCAACACCGCTCTCACGGGCCGCGGCATCTGACGCATACGTCCGATTCGGGAGAGGAAGCGTTACGCCATCTTGACTGATCCGTTCGGACCACCGACCGAACGCGGCAGGGCCCCGCCGGTGAAAGTCACCGACGGGGCCCTGCACAGGAGTTGACGCTATTGAGCGCTACTCAGGCCACGACTCACGGGGCGTAGTAGCCGAGAACGTCGGCTGCCACGTTGACCGCACCCGCGTGGTTGTAGATGGCGATCCTGCCGTCGACCACCGGAACGATGACCAGGCTGGAGATCGTCTGCTCGGCCGAGAAATCGATGCTGGTGGACGCCGAGTGGCCCAGCGAGTCCGGGTAGATGCTCAGGTAGCTGCCGGCCGTGCCGCCGATGGCGGTCACGTTCAGCACCACGGCGTTGGCGTTGGTCGCCACGCCGCCGACGCCGGTCACCGGGAAGGACAGGGTCCCGCCGGAGCCGAGAGCCTTGACCGGGCTCGCAGCGTTACGGGTGTCCAGCAGGTGCGACGGGACGACCGCGCTGAAGCCGGAGCCCGTGGTCGCGGTGGTGTAGTAACCCGTCACGTCCGCGGTCACGTTGACGCTTCCGGAGTGGTTGTAGAACTTGACGGTGCCGTCCGTGCCGACCGGGACGATCACCGAGTTGGCGATGATCTGGCCGGGCGCGAAGCTGATGCTGCTCGCCGTGCTCGGACCCGAGGTGCCCGGGTACACGCCGATGAAGCTGTTGGCAGTACCGGCGATCGCGGTGACGTCCAGCGCCACGGCCGTGACCGTGCCGTCGTTCGGGACCCCGGCCTGGCCGGTGGTCGGGACGGTGATGGTCGCGTTGGCGCCCAGCGGCGCGATCGTGCCGCCGGTGCCGGTGCCGCTACGGGTGTCCAGCAGGTGAGCCGGCGAGATGCCGACGAAGGTGCTGCCGCCGGTCGTCGCCGTGCCGTAGTAACCCGACACGACCGCAACGACGTTGACGCTGCCGCTGTGGTTGTAGAAGTCGACCTTGCCGTCCTTGACCGGAACGACCACCGAGTTCGGCACGATCTGACCCGGCGTGTAGGCGAGCGTGGTGCTGCCGTGGCCGGTGCCGTCGCCGTAGACGCTCAGGAAGCTGCTGGCGGTCGGGCCGACAGCGGTGACGCTCAGCATGACCGCGGTGACCGAGCCGTCGTTCGGCACGCCCGCGACGCCCGCGACCTGCAGGACATCGGTGGCGTTGGCGCCGAGCGGCGTCTTGAAGCCGCCGGTGCCGTCACGGGTGTCCAGGACGCGCTGCGGCGTCACCGGGAAGAAGTCGCCGTGCGCGGTACCGGTCTTGGTGCCGCAGAGCTGACCGAGCAGGCCCGGGAACTTCGGCGTGCCGAGGCCGGAGGCCAGGTCGTAGCCGGCGCCGGCCGCGTAGAGACCGCCCTTGTAACCGGAGGCCGCCCAGTCGTTGTTACCGGTGGTGATGTCGGTGAACGACGAGCTGTAGCTGCTCCGCGCGGCGGCGTAGACCACCGGGTTGAGCTGGCCCACCGAACCGTTGGCCTGGCAGCCCGACGAGGCGTCGGCCTGCACCAGCATGGCGGCCCAGGTCGGCGCGGCACCGCTGGTGCCACCGACGACGCCCCAAACGTTGCCGCCGTTGTGGTCCAGGGAGACCAGGTAGCCGGAGCTCTGGTCGGCCAGGGCCGAGACGTCCGGAACCTGACGGCAGGTCTCACCGGACGCCGCATTGCAGGCGTTGCTGTAGCCGGGGCCGGTGAAGCCGCTCTGGTAGAGGAAGGAACCGTTGGCGCTGCTGCTGCCGCTGTTCCACTCGGCGGAGACACCGCCGCCGCCCGCGCCGTCCGCGTAGGCGGTCCCGTTGTAGTTCCAGACGGCCTGCTTGAGCGTGGAGCCCAAGCCGTTCATCCAGGTGCCACCGACGCCGGTGACGTCCGGGTCGCTCGCCGGGTAGTCGACGGCCAGGGCGTTGGAGTCGCCCGACTGGCGGTAGCAGTCGGTCGAGCCACCGTCACCGGCAGCCGCCACGACGCTCTGGCCCTGGGCCGCCGCCTCGGCGAACACGTTGTGCGAGCTGGCGAAGAAGCCCGGGTCGGAGCTGATCACCGCAGGCTCGCAGACGCCCCAGCTGGTCGAGATGACCTTAACCTGGTCGTCCGTCACCATCTTCTGGTACACGTCCAGGACGTTCTGGTCCGTCGCGTTGACGGCGTCGGGACCCTGGTAGTCGATGATCGACGCGCCGGGCACCAGGCCGATCAGGTCGTCGATGTCGAGCGCGGACTCGACGCCGTCACCATTGTTGTCAGCGTTCGCCGCCGCCGTCGGGCCGCCGTCCACCGGGACGTAGCTGACTGACGTGTGGGTGCCGAGGCACGACTGGTAGTCGGCGATGTCCGACGTGTTGACGTTCTCCAGCTCGAAGACGCCGACCTTGACCCCGGAGCCCGCCGTGAAGCTCTTGTTCAGTCCGTAGGCCGAGGCCAGCGAACTGGGGCTGTAGTACTGCTTGGTGTCGTACAGGCCGCCGTTGTTCAGGTTGGTCGTGAGACCGGAGCAGACGGTGGGGCTGGTGACCGCGGCCGCGTGCGAAGCCACTCCGGTGGAACCGGAGGTCGGCGCGCTGCCGACCAGACGCGGCTTGGTGTAGTGGCTGGTCACGGCGCTGACGTCGGTCAGACCGCTGATGCTCGACACCTGCGTGGCCACGCCGCTCGGCAGAACCGGCGCGGCGGTGTTCAGGTACGCCGTGGTGCCGTCCGCCAGCTTCACGTTGGTGAAGCTCGTGCTCAGCGCCTTGGAAGCCGTGGCGATCGACGTGGTGACGGGGATGGAGAGCCCGTCCTGCGTGACCGTGCCGGGCGTCAGACCCTGGCTGCGCAGGGCCTGCTCGACGCTGTCGATCGTGCTCTGCGTCGGGCCGAAGGTCTGCGCGAACTGACCGGTGCCGAGGTAGTGGTGGTACAGCGGCGAGCTCTTGTCCGAGACCGCGGACACGAACGCGCTCAGCGCGGCGGGGTCGCGCGGCTGGAGGTTGACCGCCAGGTGCAGCGTCGTGCTGCTCGACGGGGTGGTGCCGGTGCGCACCGCTCCGGCGGGGACCCGCGGGGTCGCGCCGATCCGGGCGGGCTGCTTCTGGGCAGCGGTGGCGGCGGTCGCGGTCGCGGCATCGGCGGTCCCGGCAAGCGCGGTGACGACGCCGAAGGCGGTCACCACAGCCACGCCTGCGACGCGTGCCCGGGAACCCGCGAATCGACCGTTCTGCCCCGAGACAACCGAATCGGTTGTTATTCGGGCACGGCCGACCTTTCTGGCCATACAGTGCTCCTTCAACTGACAGGGCGCCAGAAAATCGCACGCGTGGCACAGTCGGCCGCGCAGCGGAAAGTCAGCCCCCAGGCAGAATTGACGAAAAGTCCCAAATGTCGTGCAGTGCGCGATCAATCAATCGAATATCTGCGCACTGATCGCCAATTTCTACCAGGCCGCACTGACATCTCACAGACCCGGGTCCGCTTGGGCCAGTACGACGCGGACCGGCCGCACGCCCTTCGTAGGCGCACAGGCCGGTCCCCGTAAGTAACGGTCAGTCGACCACCGGCAGGTACACCTTCGCGCCCTGGGCCTTGAACTCCTCGGACTTGGCCCGCATCCCGGCCACGACCGTGTCGTCGCCGCCGTTTGCGGCGCCGTCACCGCCGTACATGTCCATGACGGCGCGACTGATCTTCATCGAACAGAACTTCGGCCCGCACATGGAGCAGAAGTGCGCCGTCTTGGCCGGCTCGGCCGGGAGCGTCTCGTCATGGAACTCACGGGCCGTCTCCGGGTCGAGGGCCAGGTTGAACTGGTCCTCCCAGCGGAACTCGAACCGGGCGTCCGACAGGGCGTCGTCCCAGGCCTGGGCGGACGGGTGGCCCTTGGCCACGTCGGCCGCGTGGGCGGCGATCTTGTAGGTGATCACGCCCGTCTTGACGTCGTCGCGGTTGGGCAGGCCCAGGTGCTCCTTGGGCGTGACGTAGCAGAGCATCGCCGTGCCCCACCAGGCGATCATCGCCGCGCCGATGCCCGAGGTGATGTGGTCGTAGCCGGGTGCGACGTCCGTGGTCAGCGGGCCGAGGGTGTAGAACGGCGCCTCGTCGCAGATCTCCTTCTGGAGATCCATGTTCTCCTTGATCTTGTGCATCGGGACGTGGCCCGGGCCCTCGATCATCACCTGGACGTCGTGCGAGCGCGCGATCCGGCCGAGCTCGCCCAGCGTCTGCAACTCGGCGAACTGCGCCTCGTCGTTGGCGTCCGCGATGGAGCCCGGACGCAGCCCGTCACCCAGCGAGTAGGTGACGTCGTAGGCGCGCAGGATCTCGCACAGCTCGTCGAAGTGCGTGTAGAGGAAGTTCTCCTGGTGGTGCGCCAGACACCACGCCGCCATGATCGAGCCGCCGCGCGAGACGATGCCAGTCTTGCGCCGGGCCGTCATCGGCACGTAGCGCAGCAGCACTCCCGCGTGGACGGTCATGTAGTCGACGCCCTGCTCGCACTGCTCGATCACGGTGTCGCGGTAGACGTCCCAGCTCAGCTCCTCGGCCTTGCCGTCGACCTTCTCCAGCGCCTGGTAGAGCGGCACCGTGCCGATCGGGACGGGCGAGTTGCGCAGGATCCACTCACGGGTGGTGTGGATGTTGCGTCCGGTGGAGAGGTCCATCACGGTGTCCGCACCCCAGCGGGTGGCCCAGGACATCTTCTCGACCTCCTCCTCAATCGAGGAGGTGACCGCCGAGTTGCCGATATTGGCGTTGATCTTCACCAGGAACTTCGAGCCGATCAGCATCGGCTCCGACTCCGGGTGGTTGACGTTGGCCGGCAGCACCGCGCGGCCCGCCGCGAGCTCCTCGCGGACGGTCTCGGGCGACATGCCCTCGCGCAGCGCCGCGAACTCCATCTCCTCGGTGATGATCCCCCGTCGCGCGTACGCGAGTTGGGTCACCGCGGCGCCGTCCCGCCCGCGCCGAGGACGGCGGGGACGGCCGGGGAAGACCGCGTCGAGGTTGGCCAGCCCTGCCCCACCGCGCGGCGAGGTGTGCTTAAGGCCGTCGTCCTCGGGACGCGACTCACGGCCGTGGTACTCGTCGACGTCCCCGCGCTGGCTGATCCAGGCGTCGCGCAGCGGCGGCAGGCCGCGTCGGACGTCCGGCTCGTAGGCGGGATCGGTGTACGGACCGGAGGTGTCGTACAGCGGCACGGTCGCGCCGTTGCTCAACAGCACCTCGCGGAACGGGACGCGCAGATCGGGGCGGGTGCCCTGGTGGTACGCCTTGCGCCAGGCCGGCGTCGGGTAACCGCCCGCCGTGCTGGAGGCCGTGACGGCCTGCTCGGAGACAGACTGCTGCTGTGCGTCGTCGTGCGTGGTCATCAGACCCACTACTCCCTACGCCGGCATTACCCGGTCAGGTTCCTGCGGTCGGCGCAAGCATTCGACGTCCCCATGTCGGGACGGCGGTCAGCGCCCTCTCAGCCCGGTGCTCCGAGCTCCCGCGTCTACAGATGAGATGGGCACACAGTATCGACGGGTGTCGTCTTTGGCGAGGGCGCGTCCGAGGACCGGTCACCGCGATAGCTTCGCGAAGTGGCAGCGCCGCACCTCTCCCGATCCCACGCGCACGAGCACCAACACCCGCGCGGGGACGACCACGCGGGCAGCCACGGCCACTCGCACGACCACGGTCCGGCCAGCCCCGCGTCCGCGCGGCTGCGCGTGCTGCTGGCGGCTGTACTGGTGCCGTTCGCGCTGGCGGTGCTGTGCGGGCTGTGGTTCCTCTGGCCCGCACCGATCCCGCCGCACGCGGTGACCGGTGTCGGCTTCGACCAACTGACGGTCACCGGCACGGTGACAGCCACCCGCACCGTCTCCTGCGGTGCTGCCGCCACCCCCGGTTCCGGAGCCGTCGGCAACTGCACCGCCATCACCGTCCGCCTGACCAGCGGCAAGGACGCGGGCCGCTCGGTCGGCCAGAACCTGACGCCCGACCAGACCGCCGTCTACGTCACGGGCGAGCAGGTCATGATGGACTACTCGCCTTCTGCCCCGGCCTCGCTCCAGTACACCGTCGAGGACGCCGACCGCAGCGCGCCCGTCGCCCTGCTGGCCGCGCTCTTCGCCGTCGCCGTCGTCCTGGTCGGCCGGCTGCGCGGGCTCGCCTCGCTCGGCGCGCTGGCGATCAGCTTCCTGGTGCTGGCCCTCTTCGTCCTCCCGGCGATCCTGGGCGGCGAGAACCCGCTGGCCGTGGCGGTTGTCGGGGGCGGGCTGATCATGCTGCTGGCGCTCTACCTCTGCCACGGCGTCTCCGCCCGGACCTCGGTGGCCGTGCTGGGGACGGTCGTCTCGCTCGCGTTGATCGGCGGGCTCGGCGAGCTGTTCATCGGGCTGACCCGGCTCACCGGCAACACCTCGGACGAGACCGCCTTCGTTCACTCTCTCTTCCCTGGCATCCAGCTGCCGGGCCTGCTCCTGGCCGGTGTCGTGATCGGCTCGCTCGGCGTGCTCAACGACGTGACGGTCACCCAGGCCAGCTCGGTCTGGGAACTCCACGCCGCCGACCCGCAGATGAGTGCCCGCGCGCTCTACCGCTCGGGCATCCGGATCGGCCGCGACCACATCGCCTCCACGGTCAACACCCTGGTCATGGCCTACGCAGGCGCAGCCCTACCGCTGATGCTGCTCTTCGCCCTCTCCCACCGCGGCATCTGGCAGGTGGCGACCAGTGAGATCGTCGCCGAGGAGGTCGTCCGCACCCTCGTCGGCAGCCTCGGCCTGATCGCCTCCGTCCCGCTGACCACGGCGCTCGCGGCGTTCATCGCCAGCCGGGATGTGGATGAACCAGGACAACTCCCGCAACAATGCCCGTCGGTGCGGGGCCGAGCACACGCCTCGCACCGGCGACGTCGGTGACCTTACAACTCTTACGCATCTCCAGTGCTCGGATGGCACACCAACCGCTAAAGTCCTGACGCTGATCATCATCGGGTGATCCCTTTGCTCTGCTTCCACGAGGAGCCCCGTGCGCATATCCCGCCGGCGCCTCAGATCCATGGCCATGCTCGTCGGCACGGCCATGTGCGCCACTTTGCCCGCCATCTCGGCGGCCCACGCAGTGAACTCAGCTCCGACGGTCACAGTGACGGTCAACGGCCAGACCCCGGGCTCGACAGCACTCACAGCTTCGGGCGTCGTGAACATTTCCGCGACGATCACCCCGGTTGCCGGTAACCCGGTTCAGAGCGTCACCTACGCCCTCGGCGCTGTCAGCGGATCGATTCCCGTTCCGTCCGGACAGTGCGCCACCACATGCACCCTTCAGGCGTCCATCGACTCAGCTGCTGTCCGGCCCTTCGCTTCCGGCGGTACCGAGATCCCGGCCGTTCCCGACGGCCGGGCCCTTCTCTCCGTCGACGTGTACAGCGCGGCTCCGCCCAGCACCACCTACATCGGCCTCGTGGTCAACAACCACCGCCCGGTTGCAGGTCAGCCGCTTTCGCCGTCGACGGCGAACGTCACCGCCACCAAGCAACTGAGCTGGACGATCCAGCCGAGCGTCTCACCCACCGCACCCAGCGGGACCACCGTCACGGACGTGGAACTGGAGGCTCCCGACGTCCCCGGTCTGCCCGTCACACACTTCACAAAGAACGCCGACGGAAGCTGGACGGTGACCGCCGACACCAGTTCACTGACCGGCGGCGAATACTGGATCGCGGCAGTCGCCACAGACAGCAACGGCGTGGTCAGCAATCCGCAGGTCGTGGATCTCCTGGTGGACAGCGGTTTCGCGCTGTCCGCTCCCGCCGCCACATCGTTGACCCCGGGCTGGGGGAGCCTTCAGCTCGCCTACACGTACAAGGGCAACTGGCACACCTGCGGGGTCACCAACGGCGACGTCACCCTCGGCCCCACCGACGTGGAGCTGGAGGTCGACGGTCAGGTTTGGCAGGACTCGCCGGCTACTCCGACAGGGCTTGCGGTCAACGCTCAAGGGCAGTGCCTGCTGCCCGCCCTCGGCAGCGCTACGGGCACATCGGCCAAGCCTCTGCCGTACGGAAGGCACACACTCACCTGGGTCGTGACCGACGGCCAGGGCATCAAGGACAGCGTGAACGAGTCCGTCGACGTGGGCCTGCCATTGACCTCATCCTGGCCGACCGAATCGCAGACCGTGCTTGCGGGCAGCACCATCCACCTTGCTCCGACGATCTCCTCGCCCGATGGCAGCAGCACTCTTCAGGACTGGAGCATCACGAACCAGAACGGCACTGTCCTCGCTTCGGGCTCCGGCACCACGCGGCCTTCGCTCAGCCTGTTCACTCCCGCCAACCAACCGACGTACGGCGCACTCACCCTGCACCTGGTCTCCAGCGCGGGGCTCACCACCACTCAGAGCTTCGCCTACCAGACCGTCTGGCAGACTGCCGCGTTCGCACACCTCTCAGCAGCATCGGTCGTCAGCGGAACGTGGGTCAAGATCTCTGCGGACCTGTGGGCCAAGGTGGCGGGCAAATGGATCCAGCCTGCCGGGCAGGCCACCGTCCAGTACCAGTGGGCCTACCCCGGCAGTGGAGTCTGGCACAACGGCTCCTACTACCAATTCGTGCCAGCCGGCGCCACTCTCACGCCCACGTGGGTGCGTGCCTCCAGCAGCGCCTGCTTCCGCGTCGTGAGCCAGGTGAACGGCGTCGACTACGCCCCCTCCACCAGCGCGCCGGTCTGCCTGACCGTCAAGCCCTGAGCTGGCTATCGTCCTCACCATGACTGCCAACGCACGCATGGTCGGCCTCCAGGGCCGGGTGACCGGAACTGTCGGGCCGGGCCTGGTCGGTGAGGTGATGGTGCACGTGCCGGCGCGCGGCGGGACGGAGGCCTTTCTGGCCCATCCCGCCGTGCCCGGCGAGCGGTTGCCCGTCGGGACGCCGGTGGTGGTGCAGGAGTACCAGCCGCCGCGCACCGTCTACGTCGCCGCGCTGCTGGCGCCGACCACGACGGGGTGACCACGGCGGGTTGACCACGGCGGATCAGGGCGAAGTGACCATCAAATTCGCGTCAAGAGACGCTCCCGCGCGTTAGCGCCGCGGCCGGAGGGTGCACACTCTCCTCCGGCCGCCATAAAAAGCCCGCGTTCCTCCTGCGCCACCAGTTCGACGCAGCCACGGGCCGGCGGCGCAGAAGGGGGCATGCGCCGATGTTCATCGGTGTTATCGCGGGGGGCATTGTTGTCGCCCTGCTGATCGTGATCGTGCTGTTCAAGCTCATGTGGCGGGTCGCGGAACCCAACGAGGCGCTGATCATCTCGGGTTCCAAGCACCGGACCGAGGGCCTCGACGAGGGGCTCGGCTTCCGGATCGTCACCGGGCGCGGGACCCTGGTCACCCCGGGCATCCAGGTGGTCCGCAAGCTCTTCCTCGACCTCAACGAGGCCGACCTCGACGTCGAGTGCGTCACCAGCCAGGGCATCCCGGTCCGGGTCAAGGGCGTGGTGATCTTCAAGGTCGGCGACGACCACGTCTCCATCGCCAACGCGGCCCGCCGGTTCCTGGACCGCCAGGACCACATGGGCGATCGGGTGCACAACGTCTTCGCCGGTCATCTGCGGTCCATCGTCGGCGGGTTGACCGTCGAGGAGATGATCCGCGACCGCGAGCGGCTCACCGGCGAGACGCGCTCCGCGTCCGGTTCGGAGATGGAGAAGCTCGGCCTGATCATCGACTCGCTGCAGATCCAGGAGATCGACGACCCGACCGGCTACATCAAGAACCTGGCCGCCCCGCACGCCGCCGCGGTCCACCGCGACGCGCGCATCGCCCAGGCGGAGGCGGACCGCGCGGCCACCCAGGCCGAGCAGGAGGCCGCCGCCCGCAAGGCCGAGTCCACCCGCAACAGCGAGATCCTGCAGGCCGGTTACCGCGCGGAGATGGAGAAGGCCGCCGCCACCGCGCGCCAGGCCGGTCCGCTGTCCGAGGCCGCCGCCAAGCAGGAGGTCGTGGTCCAGGAGACCAGGGTGGCCGAGCTGGAAGCGCAACGCCGCGAGCAGCAGCTGCAGATCGACGTGCGCAAGCCCGCCGACGCCGCCGCCTACCAGACCCGCACCGTCGCCGAGGCCGAGCGCGACGCCCGGATCTCCTCGGCGCAGGCGCAGGCCAAGGAGACCGAGCTCCGTGCCGCGGCCGAGGCGACCCGGCTCAAGACGGCTGCCGGAGCCGAGGCCGAGGCCACTCGGGTCCGCGGTGAGGCGGACGCGTCCGCGACCCGCGCCCGCGGTCTCGCGCAGGCCGAGGCGGTGCAGGCCAAGGGTCTGGCGGACGCCGAGTCGGCCCGCGCCCTCGGTCTGGCCGAGGCCGAGGCCATCAAGGCCCGTGCCGCGGCCCTGGCCGAGAACCAGGAGGCGGTCGTCGCCCAGCAGTTGGCCGAGAAGTGGCCCGAGATCGTGCAGGCCGGCGCGTCCGCCTTCGGCAACGTCGAGCACATGGTGCTGCTGAACGGCGCCGAGGGCATGGGCGAGATGTTCGCCAAGGCGCTCACCATGGGCGGCACCGGCCTGGGCCTGGCCCGCCAGCTGCTGGCCCAGATGAAGGGCGACGGCGAGGGCGGCAGCGAACCGCCGACCGTGCCGCAGCAGATCACCGTCGAGTAGCAGCTGACACGCCAGGCCGAAGGGCCGACCCGATCAGGGTCGGCCCTTCGTCACGTTCTCTGTCGCGTTCTCTGATGCATCCTCTGATGCATCACCATCGCTGTTGCGTCATGTCCTGAACGGACGTCAGCTCTTGGATGCCTTCTTCACCAGGATCACGACCACCGCCGCCAGCGCCACCACCAGCAGCGCCTTGATGACGAAGGTCATCAGTCCGAAGACGAGGCCCACGATGGCGGAGAGCACCCACCAGGCCACGATGATCGCCAGAATCGGGACCACGATGTTGCGCACCCAGCTGGGGAGTGCCTTCCACAGTTCCGTCATGATGTCCGTCCTCCCCCTCGGGTGTCCTCGTTACGTCTTCGATCGTACGGGCCGATCGCCCGCCCCCGAAGAGTTCCTGCCCCTGAGAAGACCCGGATAAGACCCTGATCAGGCCTCCCTGAGCACCAGGGTCAGGACTAGGGGATCAGGCCTCCGGCGGGGAGAAGACCACCAGGACCCGCAGGTCCTCGCTGATGTGGTGGAAGCGGTGCGGCACCCCGGCCGGAACGTAGACGACGCTGCCCCGCCCCACCGTCGTGGTCTCGTCACCCACCGTGATCGCCCCGCGCCCGCTGACCACCACGTAGAGCTCGTCCTCGCGGTGCGGATTCTGGGTGTCCAGCTGGCCGGCCTCCAGGGCGTAGAGCCCGGCCGACATATTGCGTTCGCGCAGGAACTGCAGGTAGGCGCCCTCGTTGGCGGCACGCTCGGCGTCGAGCTCGTCCATCCGGAAGACCTTCATGGAGCCATGATGGCAGTCCGGAGATCGCCCGGTGTCGACACGTGCCAACATGTGCCGACGCGTGCCGAGACGTATCAAGCTGTGACACTGACATGACCGTCCGGGACTACCGTCTCCCCGCACGGACTGCAACGATCACCGCATGATGAAGTTCGCTCTCAAGACCCTGATCAACGCGGCAGCCATCTGGGTGGCCGCCGCGCTCGTCCAAGGCATTCACCTGACCGCGGCCGACTGGCAGCACCAGGCCTTGACCGTGGTCCTCGTGGCCCTCGTCTTCGGCGTGGTGAACTTCTTCATCAAGCCGCTGGTCAAGCTCTTCTCACTGCCGCTGTTCCTGCTCACTCTCGGCCTGATCACCTTCGTGATCAACGCGCTGATGCTCTGGCTGACCTCCTGGACCTCGGGCAAGCTCAGCCTCGACTTCCACGTCGACGGCTTCGTCCCGGCCCTGCTCGGCTCGCTGATCATCAGCATCGTCGCCTGGGCACTGCACCTGGTCGTCCGCGACGACGACTGAGGTCCGGCGAATCCGGCAACTGGAGCACGGCTGCAGTCCGACCGGGGCTCCGGCCGGAGCCCCGACCGCATTGCGCTCGCCGGCCCGTCCGCTCAGGACTGCTGGCGGATCAGCTCCAGCTGACGGTCCAGGTCCGCGGCCGTGTGCTCCTGGCCCATCGGGAGCACACGGTCGGTGCGGCCGAGGAACGCGATCAGCGGGATCGCGGCGGAAAGCAGCACCGCCATGCCGTCGGGGGAGTGCAGTTCGATGCGGACGTCCATGAAGTCCTCGTCCTCCCCCGGCACCGGAAGCACCCGGACGTCGCCCTCGCCGGTCGGGCGGGTGATCCCGTCCAGCAGCAGCTCGCGGCCGAAGACCCAGGTCACCGGCGGGTCGCCGGGAAGGTGGAACGTGAGCCGGACCGCGAAGGGGTCGGCGGGGTCGTAGGCGAGCTCGACATGGGTGTCGAAGGCAAGGTCCTCCGACACCAGCAGACTCATCACCAACTGGCCTTTGACCAGGCTCTGCATCTTCATTGCGGTACCTCTCGATCCCCGACGTCCGTACGGTACTGCGTATGGGAACCATGCTCTCTTCGTCCCCATTCGCTACCAAGGGCGAAGTTTTCAGATGGTGAACGACAGCCGGTCCATCACCGCCCCGACCCGCACGGCGAGCCGGTCGGCAGCTGCGGAGAGCCGATGCGCCTGAGCGACCGGCAGTGACAGACCGATGGTGCAGAGCGCGGCGCCGACCATGATCGGTACGGCCGCGCAGACCACTCCTGGCAGGTACTCCTGCTGCTCCAGCACCGGACGGGCCGGGTGGCGGGCGTCCAGTCTGCGCAGCAGGACGGTCGAATCGGTCACCGTGCGCCGGGTCAGCGACTGCGGACGGTGACGTGAGAGGTAGTCAAGGCGTCCCTCTCGGTCGAGTTGGCCGAGAAGGCACTGTCCGACGGCGTGGGCGTTGCCGGTGACGCGGAAGTCGGCCCACTCCTCGACGGCCGGAACGCCCGGCCCCTCGGAGACGTCGACGACCTCGATCGCGCCGTCGCGGTAGGTGGCGAAGTAGGTGGCCGCGCCGAGTTCGTCGCGCAGCCGGTCCAGGGCGGTGGCGATGGCGTCCCGTCCCTGGCAGGCCTGGTGGTCGCGGCCGAGCGAGCCGACCGCCTCGCCGAGGACGTACTCGCCGTCGACTCGGCGCAGATAGCCCTCGTGGGTGAGCGTCCTGAGCAGGTGGTACGTGGTGGCGAGGGGGAGCCCCGCCTGACGGGCGAGCTGTTTGGCGGTCGCGCCGTCGCCCTGGAGAGCCACGGCCTCCAGTAGACGGAGCGCGCGCTGGACCGACCCGATCAAGGTCGGCGCGGCCTTCTCCGTCGCCATCGCTACCCCTCCAACCGCCGGACATATGCCATTTGGACGCAACTCCTCCACATAATGCCCTTCAGATCACAGTAATGTCTCGCACCCCAGACGGAGCAGCACCCCCGCCAAACGGCGGGGGTGGAAATTTGACCTGGACTTAACCTGCGCACTACGGAAGCAGGTTCGGGTTTCGCTGGATGTCACCTGCGGCACACTCCAGTCGTGGTGGCACAGCACGCTGCAGGAGCAACGCGACACGCGGTACGACACGCCGAGCGACGCGGGGACGCGCCCGCGGATCCGCCCATGGGGCCGCGCTCGGCCCCGCCCTCCGACCCACTCCGACCGCCTCGCGCCGTCCGCTCGCCCGCCCGGCACGGGGTCCGCCCGGTGGTCAAGCGCACCGCCCGCGCGATCCTGCTGGACCAGGGGCCCGACGGCCTGGAACTGGTCATGATCAAACGGACCAAGCCCGGCAAGCCGCCCTACTGGATCACCCCGGGCGGCGGGATGGAGCCGACCGACGCCTCCGTGGTGGCCGCCCTCCACCGGGAGCTCTCCGAGGAACTGGGCGGCAGTGCGCGCGACATCGTCCCCGCCTTCGTCGACACCGTCTCCCACACGCACCACGAGGACGGCAGCGAGCTGCACCCGCGCGGGGTGAAGATCCAGCACTTCTTCGTCTGCCGCCTCGCCTCGATGGACCCCTCCCGCCGCCACGGGCCCGAGGTCGACGAGCCCAACGGCGAGTACGAGATCGTCCGGCTGCCCTTCACCCGCGAGGGCGTCACGGCTGTCAACGTGGTGCCGCCGTCGCTGCGGGCCTACCTCGCCGCCAACATCGAAGGCGTGACCGCCCTCCTCGCAGACGACCTCGGCGACCTCGGCACCTGAGCACCTGAGCACCTGAGCGCCTGACGGGCGCTCAGGTATCCAGCTCGGCGCGGACTCAACCGCCGGACGGGTCGAGGTCGTCGTGGATCCGCTCGGCCGGGACACCTGCGCTCAGCAGCATCGCGCGCACCCGGCGGATCATCGCCGACGGTCCGCTGACGCATGCCTCGTACCCCTCCCACGGGCCGAACCGGGCCAACACCTCGGGCACCATGCCGCGTTCCCTCTCCGTGGCCGGCTCCGCAGCGTGGGCCTCGGTGTCGGCGTCGGTCTCGGCGATGTCGGCGTTGTCCTCCATGCCTTCCATGCCTTCCATGCCTTCCGTGGCCGCCGTGGCCGCCGGAAGCGCCTGCAGTGCGGCGGCCGACGTCGACGAGGGCCCGAGGAAGTCGGTCGCCTCCGACAACGACGTCCGCACCGTCAACCACGGCAGCGCCCGGTCCAACTCGCGCAGCGCGGCCTCCGCGTAGCAGTCCTCGGCGCGGCGCGCGCCGTAGAAGACCTCGACGCTGCGGCGCGTCCCCGCCTTGGCCAACTCCTCGACGATGGCGATGATCGGGCCGATCCCGGTACCGCCGCCGACCAGCAGCAGCGGCTCGGGCGCAGCGGGATCGACCACCATCGAGCCCGTCGGCGGCCCCAGCCGCACCACGTCGCCCGGCTGCGCCCGCTGCACCAACGCGTTGCTGACCCAGCCCGCCGGGACGGCCTTGACGTGGAACCGCAGCAACCCCTGCTCGCCCTCGGGAGCGGACGCCATCGAGAACCGCCGCCACACCCGCGGCCACCAGGGCACCTCGATGTCCGCGTACTGCCCGGCCCGGTACGGATAGGGCTGGTCGGTGCTGAGCGTCACCACGGCCACGTCGCGGCCGACCTGCTCGACGGAACGCACCTCCCCCTGCCACCAGGCCGGTGAGGTCTGCGCGTCCCGCGCCGCCGCGGCCATCATCACCTGGGTGACCACCCCGAACACCTTGGTCCAGGCCCGACCGGTCTCCGCGGTCCACTCCCGTCCGCAGTAACGTTCCAGCGCCGCGAGCAGTGCGGCGCAGACCGGCGCGTAGTGCTCGTCCCGCACCCCGTACTTGCGGTGGCTGCGGGCCAGCCGCTCCAGGTACTCGACCAGCTGCGGCGGATCGTCCGCCGCCCGCCCGGCCGCCAGCAGCGCGCGGAACAGCCGGTCCCGGTGCACGTCCATCGCGGCCGGGAAGAGCGCCCGCAGCTCCGGACGCTGCAGGAAGAGCACGGCGTAGAAGTGCGCCGTGGCCCGGTCGGCGATCGGCTCGATCTGACTGAGGCTCCGTCGGATCAGCACGATGTCCTGCGGCGTCGGCCCGACCGCACCCCCCGGACCACCTCCGGGGCCGCCCGCCGGACGGGCGGGAGTACTGATGCCGGACGCGACCGCCTCGGCCCCGCGCGCCAGGGCGGCCTGCCGCTGACGGGACGCCAGCGGCACCACCGCAACCACTGATCCCGGCAGCGGCAGCGGAGGCGGAGGCAGCGGAGCCGTCGAGATCCCGGACGGGACGGGCAGCGGGGCGGGAACGATCGGCACCGGCGGCACCGGCTGCACCGGAGCCGCGGGCACCGCCCACGCCCGGCTCCACGCATCGTCAGGCCCGGCGGCCCAGTTCAGCGCGGGCGCATCGGTGATCATCGGGCTGTAGTCCGGCCGCAGCGCCAACTCCTGCCCCGGTCCGGGCATCCCCGCGTCCTGCGACTCGGCTGCCTCGAGCCCGGGCTCGGACCCCGGCTGGGGCTCGAGCTCAGGCCCTGCCGCCGTCCCGGCCTGCGGGCCCGACTCCGCCTCCTGTTCCAGGAACACGGGCTCCCGGAACAGGAGTTCCGAGACGTCCGCCGTCGGCGGGCGGGACAGCTCCAGAGCCGCCTTGGACGGCCCGGGAGTGACCTTGACCTCGTCCACCCGCCTGTCCGCCCGGAGCTGTCGGCGAGGACGACCGTTTCGATTGAGAGCGCTTCCGATCGACACCTGGGGGTTCTCCCGTCGGATCCGTGCTGCTCTCCGGAGAGTGGCATGGCTGCACAGCTGATCCGACTAATAGCGGCAAGAAGGGGGCGCATCCGCCCCCTGCGCGCTACGCTGCCGCGCGCGCCCGCTCCAACGCCTCCGTCACCTCCTGTCCCAGGCGCCGCTTGGCCCGCGCACCCACGGCGGTCCAGACGGGTTCGCCCTGCTGAAAGAGCATCATGGTCGGCATCGACAGAACCCCGTAGGCGGACTGCGTGCCACCGTTGGCATCGACGTCGATCGTCACCACCCGAAGCTCCTCACGTCGCTCCGCGGCGAGCTCGGCCAGCACGGGCGCCATCATCCGGCACGGCGGGCACCACGCCGCCGTGAACTCCACCAGCACCGGCTTCGCGCTCCCCAGCACCTCGGCCGCGAAGTCCGCGTCGGTCACCTCGGTGACCAGCTCACTCGTCCCCGCCATCAGTCCACTCCCTCTCGCTCGTCCTCGTCATGTGCCTTGCGCTGCTCACTGTCCTCGGCCTCACTCCGCGGCGAGCTCGCACCGGGCCGGCGACGGCTGCTCCGCCGTCACCGCGACCTCGGCGCGGGCCAGCTGGGCTCCCACCTGGTCCCGCACCTCGCGCAGGCGGTCGATGCACGCGTCCAGCTCGGCCAGCTTGCGGCGGTAGACGTCGAGCGAGGCCGGGCAGGAGTCACCGCTCGGGTGCCCGGCGCGCAGGCACTCGACGAAGGGCCGGGTCTCCTCCAGCTCGAAACCGAAGTCCTGGAGCAGCCGGATCTGCCGTAGCAGCCGCAGGTCGTCCTCGTCGTAGCTGCGGTAGCCGTTGCCGCCGCGACGCGCGGTCAGCAGACCGCGCGTTTCGTAGTACCGCAGCGTCCGGGTCGTCGTCCCGGCCCGCCGTGCCAGCTCACCGATGCGCATGTCCCCGACGGTAGACCTTGCCCCTGACGTCAACGCCAGCACACGGTTCCGAACGCGGGCGCGGGCGTGCGGGCGGGCGGTTCCGACGGCGCGGGCGCGCGGGTCGGCTCAGCTCAGGCGCGAGGTGTTCGCCCGTGCGCTCTGCTGCAGGATCGCCGGGAGGGTCAGCTCCGCATACGTCGCGTTCATCGCCGCGACCAAGGCGTCGGCGTCGTCCGGGTGGGCAGCCAACTGCGCGTCGAACTCCCGGAGGTAGTCGCCGGTGAAGGCGAGCACCCGCCGCGCGTCGTCGTCCTGGCCGGGCGCGCGGTGACCGGCAATCAGCCGCTCCGGGCCGAGGCCGCGCACGGTCTCGAGCCCGGCGAGCCAGTCGGAGCGCTCCTCGGGCGTGGTCTCGGCGGTCCAGACATGGGTGCCGTTGAAGACCACGTCACCCGCGATCACCGTCTTCGCCCCCGGAACGTGGACGACGGTGGACGCCTCGCAGTCGCCCTGACCGATGGCCAGCACGTGCACTTCCGCGCCGTCGACCCGCAGCGTGTCCGCAGGCAGCGGGCCGGGGACGATCGGCGCGGAGGTCACGTCGTCCCCGAAGACCTGCCGCCACTGAGCCACCTTCGCCAGCCCGGTCCGGGTGATCGCGTCGATCACCTCCGGGTCCGCGTAGACGGGCGTGCCCGGGAAGAGGCGGAGCACCTCCTCGGTGCCGAAGTAGTGCTCCGCGTGCGGATGGGTGATCACGATCGCGCTGAGCGTTCGCGCCCTTCCGGCGATCCATTCGGCAAGCTCACGGCCGGCACTCCGGGTGAGCTGGGTGTCCACCAGCACGGCATGCTGCGGACCGAGGACCAGCGACGAGGTGGCGAAGTACGCTCCCTCGGGCCCGGTGAACACGTCGACCTCGACGTCGGCCTCAGCCTTCACGTAGGCCTCGGCCACGTCCTTGTCCGGGTCCTTGTCCGCGTCCTTGTCCGGAGTGCCCTCGGTGTCCGAGGTGTCCTTCGCCATCGCCCAGCCTCTTCCAGCTCGTCCCAGCCGCCAGCTCGCCCCAGCTCACAGCCGTTCGGCAGCCAACGCGGACACAGGTCCATCGGCATCATGGCAAATTCCGCCCGTTTACCAGGGATTTCACCACTTCTCGGCGCGCCAGCCCGCCGAGTCGACCGCACCGGGAGTGGGCCCGTCGAGCGGGTACGGCTCGCGGGTCAGCACAAAGGTGCCCATGTCCAGGTGGCTGATCGCGGCTTCCCCTCCGGCCCCGGCTGCCGACTCGGCGCCGCGCACCACGCGCATCGTCTCGCCGTGCCAGTAACCACCGGTCACCGTCCAGGTGTCGCCGTCCCAGGTCTGCCCGTCGGCCGGACGCAGCAGCGAGACCCGCTCGCGCGGCGCGGCCAGCTGAACCAGCTCCAGCTCGTTCTCGCCGACCAGGCGCAGTCCGCACGCGGTCGGCCCCCAGTACCAGGGACCGGTCAGCGCCAGCACCGCCGGATCGTAGGAGGTCAGCGGACGCCACGGCTCGGGGAAGTCCGGCTCCCGCTCGGCGACGATGCCGACCAGGTCGGCGGCGAGCTCGCTGACACTGAAGTTGGGGGCCGAGGTGGTGTTGGTCAGCACCACCGCGCCCAGCCGCTCCGCCGGGGCAATCCACAGCGCGGCGAGGAACCCGGGCATGGACCCGGTGTGCCCGGCCAACGCCACCCCGCCGGCGTGATCCAGCGCCAGGCCGAGGCCGTAACCGCCCTCGCCCGGGGCCTGGGGCTCACGCATCTCGGCGAGCGTGGCCGCCGACAACACCCGGTCGTCCCCCGCCGAGAGGAAGGCGGCCCAGCGGAGCAGGTCGTCCACGGTGGACCAGAGCTGTCCGGCCGGAGCCATCCGCCCGGTCTGCGGCAACGGCTCGGCCAGGATCACGTCTGCCCACGGATGCACGGCCCAGCCACCCGCATGCGGCGCCTCCGGTACGGCCGTGGTCCGCCGCATGCCGAGGGGGTTGAGCACCTCGCGGTGGAGCACGGTGTACCAGTCGTCGCCGCGCAACCGCTCCACCAGCGCGCCCAGCAGGCCGAATCCGACATTGGAGTAGTGGAACACCCGCCCGGGCTCGTGCCGGAGCGGCGGCTCCTGCAGCAGGTCCGCCAGCTCGGGACGCAACGACCCATCGGTCCGCTCCCACCATGGCCCCGGCGGCTCCGCCGCCAGTCCCGAGGTATGCGCGAGCAACTGGCGGACGGTCAGCTCCCCGGCCCCCGGACCGACGTCCGGCAGGTGCTCACCGAGCCGGTCCGACAGGCGCAGCAGGCCCTCGTCACGCAGGCGCAGCACCAGCACCGCCACAAAGGTCTTGGTGATCGAGCCGATCCGGAACTGCACGTCCGTGGTGGGCGCACGCCCGTCGACCATGCTGCGCGCCCCCCACCAGAGGCGCTCCCCGCTACGCAGCACGCCTGCGACGACGCCGGGCAACCGCCCATCGCGCTGGGCCAGGGCGATCCGGTGGGCAAGAGCACGCCGGGTCTCCGGCAACAGGTCGGTGAAGTCGTCGTCACCGACGACATGACGAGAGTGAGTCTTCGACGTGGGCATGCGCCGACGCTAACGCCCTGGGGGCGGCCTCCGGAAACGAATTGCCGCGATGCCGTTCAAGATCGTCAACTGTCACACGTGTGACAGTTGACGATCTTGGTCGGCGCCCTCGACCCCACTCACCACCTGGTTCAATCCGCAAACGCCACCAGCACGTTGAGTTCCACCCGCAACCGCTCGGCCTGCTCATCACGCCCGGCCCGCTCGCACGCCGCCACGGCGGCCTCCCGCTCGGCAACCTCCGCCCGCACGATCGCGCGGACATCCGCCTCCGTCAGCACCCGCCGAGCAACCTCCGCCACTCCGACCCCGGCCGGAGTCGCCTCGATCGCCGACGACTCCCGCGGTCCGCCCTCCACCAGTTCCGCTCCGGGCCGCTCGACCGCCTCCGCGTTCTCGATCGCCCCCAACGTCGCCCGCACCACGGATGCGGCCACCCGGTCCCGGCCCTTGATCGCCACCGTCAGAGCGTCACGCAGCCGCTGCCGAACCGGCACCACGGTCTCGTTCGTCGTCATCCCGGGACGCTACCGCGTAGCCGGGACCGCGAGCAGCGCATTTTCCTCCGCCACACCCAGGGCCACGTTCAGGCACGGCTGCATGACCACCTGCGTACCCTGACTGTGCGACGACGCATGGTCCGACTTCGCCAACGACCGGGCGGAGCAACGCCAGTGGACCTCTGCTGCATCATGTCGGTGAGCGACCGCACCAAGGCACTGCCGTGGTTCGAGGCGTTCTTCGGACGCCCCGCAGACAAGGTCATCGGCGAGACGCACTGTGGCAGGTCGGCCAGAACGTGAGGATCGATCGCGCACCGATGGGATTCCCGCGCCGCGCTGGTCTATACGCCGGACACCCACGAACGGAAGGCTAGGCCATGCGGAAGCTGATCTACGGCATGAACCTGACCCTGGACGGCTACATCGCCGCGGCCGGCGACGACATCGGCTGGAGCGGACCGCCGAGCAACGAGCTGTTCCAGTGGTGGCTCGACTTCGAGCAGGCGAGTGGCCTGTCGCTGTACGGACGCAAGCTATGGGAGACGATGAGCTCCTACTGGCCGACGGGCGACCAGCAGCCCAACGCCACCCCGGCGGAGATCGAGTTCGCGCGGAACTGGCGGGACACGCCGAAGGTGGTGTTCTCCTCGACGATCGGCAAGGTCGACTGGAACACCCGCCTGGTCACCGGCGACGCGATCGCCGAGATCACCCGGCTCAAGGCCGAGGACGGCGCCCCAATGAGCATCGGCGGCGCAACGCTCGCCGGGGCGGCCATGCGCGCCGGGCTGATCGACGAATACGCGATCGCCGCCCATCCGGTCCTGGTGGGCAGTGGTACGCCGTTCTTCACCGCGCTGGACAGCTGGGTGAACCTGAACCTGGTGGAGACCCGGACGCTTCCCGGCGGCGTGGTCCTGACCAGGTACGAGACGAGGCGCTGAGCAGCTGCGCGTCTCAGCTCTGCGCCATGTCCACGAACCGCGAGTAGTGACCCTGGAACGCCACCGTGATCGTCGCCGTGGGACCGTTACGGTGCTTGGCCACGATCAGGTCCGCCTCACCGGCGCGCGGGGACTCCTTCTCGTACGCGTCCTCGCGGTGCAACAGGATGACCATGTCCGCGTCCTGCTCGATCGAGCCGGACTCACGCAGGTCGGAGACCATCGGCCGCTTGTCGGTGCGCTGCTCCGGACCACGGTTCAGCTGTGACAGCGCGATGACCGGCAGCTCCAACTCCTTGGCCAGCAGCTTGAGGTTTCGGGACATCTCCGAGACCTCCTGCTGCCGACTCTCGGCCCGCCGGGAGCCGCCGTTCTGCATCAGCTGGAGGTAGTCGATGACCACCAGCCTCAGGTCGTTGCGCTGCTTGAGCCGACGGCACTTGGCCCGGATCTCCATCATCGACAGGTTCGGCGAGTCGTCGATGTAGAGCGGCGAATCGTTCAGGTCCTGCATCCGCCGCGCCAGACGGGTCCAGTCCTCGTCTGTCATCGCGCCCGTACGCATGTGGTGCAGCGCGACTCGCGCCTCCGCCGAGAGGAGACGCATGGCGATCTCGTTGCGCCCCATCTCCAGGGAGAAGAAGACGCTCGGGATCTTGTGACTGATCGAAGCAGAACGGGCGAAGTCGAGCGCCAAAGTCGACTTTCCCATGGCGGGTCGTGCCGCGACCACGATCATCTGGCCCGGGTGGAGCCCGTTGGTCAGCGAGTCGAGGTCGGCGAAGCCCGTTGGGACGCCGGACATCTGGCCGCTGCGGGAGCCGATGGACTCGATCTCGTCGAGCGCGCCCTCCATGATGTCGCCGAGGGGGGCGTAGTCCTCGTTGGTGCGCTGCTCGGTGACCGCGTAGATCTCCGACTGGGCGCGGTTGACGATCTCGTCGACGTCGCCCTCCGCCGCGTAGCCCATGCCGGCGATGCGGGTGCCGGCCTCTACCAGGCGGCGGAGCACCGCGCGCTCGTGGACGATCTCGGCGTAGTACTCGGCGTTGGCAGCTGTCGGGACCGAGTTGACCAGGGTGTGCAGGTAGGACGGGCCGCCGACGCGGGTGATCTCGCCGCGCTTGACCAGCTCGCTGGCGACCGTGATCGGGTCGGCCGGCTCACCGCGAGCGTAGAGGTCGAGGATGGCGCCATGGATCAGCTCGTGCGCCGGGCGGTAGTAGTCGCCGGGCTTGAGGACCTCGACGACGTCCGCGATGGCGTCCTTGGAGAGCAGCATGCCGCCCAGGACGGACTGCTCGGCGGCGATGTCCTGCGGCGGAACGCGCTCGTAGGCGGCCTCCTCCGCGCTCCTGCCGGCGCCGGAACCAGAACCGGAGCCGAAGGACGAGCCGCCGTCACGGCCACCCCGGCTGTCGCGGTCGCGGTCGCGGTCGCCGCCACCGCCGCCGGACCCGCCGTCGGGCCGACGCGAGAACGGCAGCCGGTCACCCGCACCGCCGGAACCCGACGCGGAGGCCCCGGAAGGGGACGGGGACCAGTCGTCGTCCGGCGGCGGAGGGACGTCGTCAAAGCCACCGTCGTCGTACGGTGCCCCGCTCATCGGTGCCCCGCTCATCGGTGCCGCCCTCCCGTGCCTGAACTGCCGTGCCCGAACCCTGCCGTGTCGGCACCTGCCGACACGGCTCCGGCCGCCGTGGAGGCAGCCGTAGCGCTCCATTCAACGGCACCGGTCTGACAATGGCCAAGACGGTTATCCACAGGGCATGTGGATGAAGGCGCATCAACTGTGGACAACTGCCCGGATCCTGTGCACGACGCGGGGGACAACCTGTGGACAACCCTGCGAACATCTGTCGCCACCGGCACTGACCTGCAATGATTGCCCCCATCGCCTGTGCAGGAGAAAAACTTCACAACACGCCCGAAGATCATGACAAACGGTGTACAGGCGACTGCACGGCGCAGCGGAGCCCCGCTCCCCGTAATGAGCAAAAGCACATTGAACCTATTACCTGTGGATGACTACGGTAGGACCATGCGACTGCGCCCCCATGACCGGGAGATTCTCACCCTCGCCGTCCCGGCCTTCGGCGCACTCATCGCCGAACCGCTCTTCCTGATGGCCGACTCCGCCATCGTCGGCCACCTGGGCACGGCGCAACTGGCCGGTCTCGGCGTCTCCGCGGCGCTGCTGGCGACGCTGGTCAACGTCTTCGTCTTCCTCGCCTACGCCACCACCTCTGCCGTGGCCCGCCGGATCGGCTCAGGCGACCGTCGGGCCGCCGTCCAGCAGGGCATCGACGGGGTCTGGCTGGCGCTGCTGATCTCCGTCGTGGTGGTCGCCGCGGCCGTGCCGCTCGCGCGCCCGATCGTCGACCTGTTCGGCGCCTCATCCAGCGCCGCGCCCTACGCCGTCGACTACCTGCGGATCAGCAGCTTCGGCATCCCGGCCATGCTGATCGTCCTGGCCGCCACAGGAGTGCTGCGCGGCCTGCAGGACACCCGCACCCCGCTGGTCGTGGCCGTGGCCGGCTTCTCCGCCAACCTGCTGCTCAACCTGGGCCTGGTCTACGGCGCGGGCCTGGGCATCGAGGGCTCGGCGCTCGGCACGGTCGTCGCCCAGTGGGGCATGGCGGCTGCCTACCTGACGGTGGTCCTGCGCGGCGCCCGCCGCACCGGCGCGAGCCTGACCCCGGACCTGGCCGGGATACGTGCCAGTGCCACCGCCGGAGCCCCACTGCTGGTACGGACGTTGAGCCTGCGCGCGATCCTGCTGATCGCCACGGCGGTCGCCGCCCGGCTCGGCAACACCGCCATCGCCTCGCACCAGATCGCCATGTCGCTGTGGAGCTTCCTCGCCTTCGCCCTGGACGCGATCGCCATCGCCGGACAGGCCCTGATCGGCCGTTGCCTGGGCGCGGGCGACGCGGCGGGCGCACGGGTGGCCACCCGGCGGATGGTGCAGTGGGGCGTCGGCACCGGCGTGGTGCTGGGCAGCCTGCTGATCGTCGCTCAGCCGCTCTACCTGCCGCTGTTCACGGCCGATCCGGCGGTCCAGCGCCAGCTGCTGCCGGTGCTGGTGGTGGCGGGGGTGATGCAGCCGGTCTGCGGCGTGGTCTTCGTGCTGGACGGCGTGCTGATGGGTGCGGGCGACGGACCTTACCTGGCCTGGGCGATGCTGGCGACGCTGGCCCTGTACGCGCCGGTGGCGCTCGCTTACGGCACGCGGGGGCTGGTCGGCCTCTGGGCGGCGATCGGCTTCGCCATGGTGGTCCGGATGGTCTCCATGGCCCTCCGCGCCCGCACCGGCGTCTGGCTGGTCACCGGCGCGGTCCGGGCTTGAGGCAGGACAACGTCCCCAAGGCAGGCATGCAAAAGGGGCGCGGGGTGGAAACCCCGCGCCCCTCTCGTTTGAGCTTCGCTCAATTGAGCAATCGTCAGGCGGCGACGACGTTGACGCTGATAGCAGCGGCAACCTCGGGGTGCAGCTTGACGGTGACCTGGTGGGCACCGGTGGTCTTGATCGGCGAGCCGATCTCGACGCGGCGCTTGTCGACCAGCGGGCCGTCGACGGCCTTGATGGCCTCGACGACGTCGCCCGGGGTCACCGAGCCGAACAGACGACCGGCGTCGCCCGCACGGACGGCCAGCTTGACGCTGAGCGCCTCGAGCTTGGCCTTGACCTCGTTGGCCTGGTCCAGAGTCTGGATCTCGTGGATCTTGCGGGCGCGACGGATCGCGTCCACGTCCTTCTGGCCACCCTTGGTCCAGCGGATGGCGAAGCCACGCGGGACCAGGTAGTTGCGGGCGTACCCGTCCTTGACCTCGACGATGTCGCCGGCGTTGCCGAGACCCGAGACCTCGTTGGTGAGGATGATCTTCATGATTCGGTCACCCTCCTATTCAGCGAGCGGTCGAGGTGTAGGGCAGCAGAGCGACCTCGCGGCTGTTCTTCACAGCCGTGGCCACGTCGCGCTGGTGCTGGGTGCAGTTGCCGGTGACCCGGCGGGCGCGGATCTTCCCACGGTCGGAGATGAACTTGCGAAGCAAGTTCGTGTCCTTGTAGTCGACGTAGGTGATCTTGTCCTTGCAGAAGACGCAAACCTTCTTCTTGGGCTTGCGCACGGGCGGCTTCGCCATCGTGTACTCCAGTGTTCGTGATCAAGTCGTGGTGCAGCGCGCCCGAAGAATCGGGGCGCCGCGGTACTGAGCGCTGCTTAGAAAGGAGGCTCGTCCGAGTAGCCACCGCCGCCGCCGGCCGGGGCACCCCAGCCGCCGCCGCTTTGCTGACCGCCGCCCTGCTGACCGCCGCCCGCCGGGGCGCTGGACGCCCAGGGGTCGTCGGCCGGGCCGGACTGCGGGGCGCCTCCGCCCCAACCGCCGCCGCCCTGCTGGCCGCCGCCGCCGTAACCACCGCCCTGCTGACCGCCGAAGCCGCCACCACCGCCGCCACCGGAGCGCTGGGCCCGGGTGACCTTCGCGGTGGCCGAGCGCAGGCTCGGACCGACCTCGTCGACCTCGACCTCGAAGACGGTCCGCTTCTCGCCTTCCTTGGTCTCGTACGAGCGCTGGCGCAGACGGCCCTGCACGATGACGCGCATGCCGCGCTGCAGCGACTCGGCCACGTTCTCCGCGGGCTGCCGCCAGACGTTGCACGTGAGGAAGAGGCTCTCGCCGTCCTTCCACTCGTTGGTCTGGCGGTCGAAGGTGCGGGGGGTCGACGCGATGCGGAACTTCGCGACGGCCGCACCCGACGGGGTGAACCGCAGCTCAGGGTCGTCGACAAGGTTGCCGACAAGGGTGATGACGGTCTCGCCTGCCATGTTCGACCTCTCGGAGAAGACGTGCGCGGGATTACGGGTGGTGCGGTGCTACCAGGACGTGCCTCCCGGGCCTTGCGGGCCCGTGGAAAGCAGCGATGCTCAGTGGGTGTCCGGGCGCAGGACCTTGGTGCGCAGCACCTGCTCGCTCAGGTTGAGCTGACGGTCCAGCTCCTTGACGACAGCAGGCTCAGCCTTGATGTCGAGCACGGAGTAGATGCCCTCGGACTGCTTCTTGATCTCGTACGCCAGGCGACGGCGTCCCCAGGTGTCGACCTTCTCCACCGAGCCGCCGCCGGTGCGGACGACGTTGGCGAAGGTATCGATCAGCGGGGAGACAGCGCGCTCTTCGACCGACGGGTCGAGGATCACCATGACTTCGTAGTGACGCATTGTGGAACCCACCTCCTCTGGACTTATGCGGCCACGGTCTTTCCGTGGCAGGAGGGTCTTCAATACACGTCAGCAACAGTAGTGGCCGCCACTGACAACGCCGTCCCGTGACGGCGACAAAAACCGTGCCAGGGATGACAATGCCGGATACGACCACACCGGTGCAGACGGTCCAGCCTACAGGCACCCGATCGGGGGCTTGTAATCCACCCCCGTATCGCCGCAATCTGTACACATCGGGTATGGACCGCACTACTGTGCGTAGTCAAACGGCTCCCGAGCATGACCTCCCGAAGGAGGCTGTCCCATGGCTCAGTCAACAGGCCAGCAGCAGCTCGCCCACCGGAACCCGCTGGCAGCCCTGCTGAACACCGACGGCAAAGCGCATCCCCTGGAGAACACGCTCACCGCGGTGACCGCCGTCCTCGGCATCATCGCCATCGCCACCTGCGCCTTCCGCGGCCTGCACGTACTGGCGTCCTGGGCCGGGCTGGTCGGTGTGATCACCGCGGGTGTCGCGCAGTACAAGTCGGCGACCACCGCCGAGCGGTTCATCATCGTGGTCTTCGGCGGCGCGGCAGCGGTCGGCCTCGGCATCGGCCTGGCCCATGGCGGCCTCATCCCCTAGCCAACCCCGGCCAGGCCACTGACCGGCGGTTACCCGTCGGTCACGGAAACCGCCTGGGCCGACGGCGGGACACCACCCGCACCGCCCGTCGGCTCTATGGGGTGCTCCTGCTGGGCAGTAGGCTGCGCACTTGACGCGATCCATGCCCGAGGAGCACCCCCACATGAGCCTGCGCCTGAGGACCATCAGCCGCGAGGAGCACCTGGCCTTCATCCGTAGCCTGCCCTCCGCGAGTCACATGCAGGTGCCCTCGTGGGCAGACGTCAAGGCGGAGTGGCGCAACGAGAGCATCGGCTGGTTCGACGACCGCGGCCAGATCGTCGGCGCGGGCCTGGTGCTCTACCGGCAGCTGCCCAAGGTCAAGCGGTACCTCGCCTACCTGCCCGAGGGCCCGGTCATCGACTGGTTCGACCCGAACCTCGAGGGCTGGCTGCGCCCGATGCTGGACCACCTGAAGGGCAAGGGCGCCTTCACGGTGAAGATGGGCCCGCCGGTGATCATCCGCCGCTGGCAGGCGGAGACCATCAAGAACGCCATCGCCGCGGGCGAGGCCAAGCGGCTGCGCGACATCGAGGCGGACTGGTACGAGCCGCGCGCCATCGACACCGCGGACCGGCTGCGCCGGATGGGCTGGCAGCAGGGCGAGGACGGCGGGGCCGGCTTCGGTGACGTCCAGCCGCGCTACGTGTTCCAGGTGCCGCTGGCCAACCGCTCGCTGGACGACGTACTGAAGGGCTTCAACCAGCTCTGGCGGCGCAACATCAAGAAGGCGGACAAGTCCGGCGTCGAGATCGTCCAGGGCGGCTACGACGACCTGCCGGTCTTCCACCAGCTCTACCTGGAGACGGCCGAGCGCGACCAGTTCATCCCGCGCCCGCTGTCCTACTTCCAGCGCCAGTGGACCGCGTTGGCCGCTGAGGACCCCAACCGGATGCGCCTGTACCTGGCGTACCACGACGGGGACGCGCTGGCCGGGACCACGATGATCACGGTCGGGCAGCACGTCTGGTACTCCTACGGCGCCTCCACGGTGCACAAGCGCGAGGTGCAGCCGAACAACGCGATCCAGTGGCGGATGATGCGCGACGCGTACGCGCTCGGTGCGACGGTCTACGATCTGCGCGGCATCAGCGACACGCTCGACGAGTCGGACCACCTCTTCGGTCTGATCCGGTTCAAGGTGGGGACCGGCGGCCAGGCGGCGGAGTACCTGGGCGAGTGGGACTTCCCGCTCAACAAGCTGCTGCACAAGGCGCTCGACATGTACATGCAGCGTCGCTGACGCCGACGCCAACCCCACGCTCGCTCGCAACGATCCCGGAAGGCCCCTCCCATGGCGCTCAGTCTCTACGTGGACACCCCTCGCTGGCGTGACCACCAGCGCAAGGTGCTGGGGGCCTTCCCCGGCCTGGTTCCGGTCGCCAAGGGCAACGGCTACGGCTTCCGCAACACGCGTCTGGCGGAGGAGGCCACCCGCCTGGGCGCCGACATGCTGGCCGTCGGCACCGCCTACGAGGCGGCCGAGCTCAAGGACATGTTCGGCCGCGACCTGATCGTGCTGACCCCGTACCGGATCGGCGAGGACCCGGTCCCGCTGCCGCACCGGGTGATCCGCACGGTCGGCACGGTCGAGGGCGTCCGCGCCCTGGTCGGCGGCCGGGTGATCGTGGAGTGCATGACCGGCATGCGCCGCCACGGCGTCGCGCCCGAGGACCTGGCCAAGCTCCGGATGGCCGTCGACGACGTGCGCCTCGAGGGATTCGCGGTGCACCTGCCGATGGACCGGCCTGACGGCGTCGACCCGCTGGCCGAGACCGCGCGCTGGGTGGACCAGCTGCGCACCGCCGGGCTGCCGCTGCGGACCTTGTTCGTCAGCCACCTCAGCGCGTCGGAGATGGAGCAGCTCCAGGGTTGGTACCCGGAGGTCAGGTTCCGGGCGCGGATCGGCACCCAGCTCTGGCTGGGCGACCACGGCGCGATCGACTCCCGCGGCACGGTCATGGAGGTCCACCGTCTCGCCAAGGGCGAGCGCTTCGGCTATCGCCAGCACCGGGCCTCCGGCGACGGCCACCTGCTGGTGGTCGCGGGCGGCACCGCACACGGCGTGGGCCTGGAGGCCCCGAAGAACATGAGCGGCCTCACCCCGCGCGCCAAGAACCTGGCTCGCGCTGGCCTGGCCACGCTGGGCCGCAACACCTCGCCATTCAGCTGGAACGGCAGCAAGCTCGCCTTCGCCGAGCCCCCGCACATGCAGGTCTCGCTGCTATGGGTCCCGGGCGAGGTCGCCCCGCCCGCGGTGGGCGAGGAGCTGAAGGCCACGCTGCGGCACACCACCACGCTCTTCGACCGGGTCGTCGACCAGCACTGAGCCCAGGTAGCGGCTGCTGCGAGCAACGGCAGTTCAGTTCAGTTCACCAGGCACGACAAAAACGGACCAAGATCATCAAATGTCACGCGTGTGACACTTTCCGATCTTGGTCCGTTCGGCGTTCACCAGGCCATGCCGGGCGAAGGCCCTACGCGCCGGGGTCGACAGCCGTCCCGGTGGCGAAACTGGTCGGCCCGGCCGGGCCGGCCGACTGCCGCGCGGCGGCGGGCTGCACCTTGACGCCGCTCAGCGTGAAGACGTCACCCGCGCCGTCCAGCACGCCACCTGACGGGTCATCACTGCCGTCCACGCGCACCGGATCCCAGGACGGCAGCAGGATGTCGCGGATGATCATCACCGACATGAAGAGTGTCCCCATGATGTGGACGGCCACGGCAGCGTGGTACCAGTCCATCGGCAGACCCTTCTGGGCCGTGCTGGAGGTGTAGGCGAGGTAGTACCAGATCCCGAGGAAGTAGAGCACCTCGCAGGTCTGCCAGATCAGGAAGTCGCGCCACCGCGGCCGGGCCAGCACCGCCAGCGGCACCAGCCAGAGCACGTACTGCGGCGAGTAGACCTTGTTGGTCAGCACGAACGCCGCCACCACCAGGAAGGCCAGCTGTGCGAAGCGCGGACGCCGGTGTGCTCCCAGCGCCAGCCAGGCGATGCCCAGGCAGCAGAGCCCCAGCAGCACGGCCGTCAGCGCGTTGACCGTGCCCGTCGAGACGTTGAGCCAGCCGTTCTGCGACAGGATCAGCCAGAACGAGCCGAAGTCCACGCCACGGCTCTCACTGAACGTGTAGAAGGTGGCCCAGCCGCTGAAGTTGGCCACCATGAACGGGATGTCGACCACCAGCCAGGCCACCGCCGCGCCCACGAAGGCCTGCCAGAACTCGCGCATCCGGCCCGCCCGCAGGCAGAGCAGCAGCAGCGGGCCCAGCAGGAAGACCGGGTAGAGCTTGGCCGCCGTCGCCAGGCCCAGCAGCACACCCGCCCAGACGGGGAAGCGACGCGACCAGAGCGCCATGCCCACCGCGGTCAGCGCCACGGCCAGCAGGTCCCAGTTGATCGTCGAGTCCAGCGCCAGCACCGGCGCCAGCGCGAAGAGCAGCGCGTCCCAGGGACGCCGACGGTGCGTCCGCGAGACGGCGACCACCGCGACGACCGCGCAGATCATCAGCATGCCCGCGTTGACCAGCCAGAACATCTGCTCGCGGTACATCTCCGCGCCCGTGCCCGGCGTCAGCGCGGCTGCCGCCCACATGAAGACGCCGGTCAGGACCGGGTACTCCAGGTACTGCATGCTGGGGTCGGTCGAGCCGGGGATCTTGTCGACGTAGGGGATGTTGCCGGGCAGGTTGAAGCCGCGCAGCGAGAAGAGGTGCGGGACGTCGCTGTAGCAGGCGTGGTCGTACTGCGCGGTGGCGCCGAAGAACCAGCCGCTGTCATAGCAGGGCACCTTCTGGATCATGCCGAGCGCGAAGATCACGATCGTGAGCACGGCCAGCATCCGCGCCGCCGACCACCAGCCGACGCCCAGCAGGGCGCGGCGTCCCGGCGGCCCGCCGAACAGCTCGCTGCCCACCGCCGCGACCGGGTCCTCGTCGGCGGGCACCACCACGGTGTCCTCCGGCGGCGGGACCGGCAGGCGGGGCTGCGGCCGCCGGTGCGCGGCAGCGTCGTCGTCCGCCGTCACCTCCGAGCCGTGCGACGGGCCCTCGGGCGCGGGCGAGCCGGCTCCAGCATCCCCGCCGGGGGAATCCCCGTCAGGAACGTCGGCCTCGTCGGCCTGGTGGTCACTCGACGTCATACCGCTCATCCTGCCGCACGATCCTTTCCTCAGGTTGTGGACAACGCGCTGCGGCCCCGACCCGTAGGGGGTCGGGGCCGCAGCGTACCTGCCTCAGCTGGGTCCCCGGGACGGCTCAGCCGTCCCGCCCGGAACCGGCCGGATCAGCTCCGTCAGCCGCCCGGAACGCTGTTGGTTCCTGCTGTCGCCGGACCGGAGGGGTTACCGCCGTGGTGGCGACCCGTCGGTGACGGGTTGCCCCCCGAGGACGACGGGCCACCGCTCGGGCTGCTGGTGTTGCAGGTGCCCGCGAAGATGTCCGCCAGCGAGCACGTCGAGCTGCTCGAGGAGGGCGACGAGGTGTCGCTCGGCTGGCCGGACGGGTTGGCGGTCGCGGTGTTGCTCGGCGACGCGGTCACCGTGGCCGTCGGAGTGGGCTGCGCGGTTGGGCTGGGCGCGGGCATGCCCGGCTCGTTGGAACCCGGCTGCGTGAAGGGCTGAGGCGTCGGGAACTGCGCGTCCGGCTGACCGTTCAGCGCAGCCGACATGTAGTCGGTCCACACCTGCGTCGGCATGTCGGCGCCGAAGACCTTCGGGTAGCCACCGACGCCGGCCATCGACTCCAGCTGGCCCTTCACCGGGTCTTCCTTGTACAGCATCACCGAGGTGGAGAGCTGCGGCGTGTAGCCGATGAACCAGGCCGACTTGTAGTCGTCGGTGGTACCGGTCTTACCGGCCGCGTTACGACCCAGCGCCAGCGCGTTGGTACCCGTGCCCTTCTTGACCACGTCCTGGAGGACATTGGTGACGGTGTTGGCAACCTGCTGGGTCATGGCGAACTTCGCCGATTCGGCGGGAACCCAGGTCTGCGCGACTCCTTCGTACGTCACCGACCGAACCGAGACCGGTTCGTGCTGCATGCCCTGGTCAGCGAAGGTGGCGTAGGCGTCGGCCATGCGGATCGCGCTCGGCGTCGAGGTGCCGATGTAGAAGCCCGCCGTGTCGGTCTGCAGCGAGGACTCGGTCAGCCCGACATTCATCGCCATCTTCTCGACGTTGTCGTACCCGACGTCCTCGCCCAACTGCACATACGGCGTGTTGATGGAGTTCTCCATCGCATACCGGAGCGTCTGGTAGCCCGGCATGTCAGTGCTGTCGTTGGCCTGGTGCAGCAGGCCGTCCGGCTCGGGACAGGCCGAGGTGCCGGAGTTGTCCGTCAGCCAGGTGCCGTCCTGCTTGTGGATCTTCAGACAGTCGTCGGCGTTGTACTTGCTGTCCGGCGTGATCGGCATCCGCGGACCGTTGGGCGTCTGGACCGCTTGGTCCGTCATCGCCGCAGCGAGGTCGATCGGCTTGAAGGTCGAACCGACCGGAACACCAAGAGTGTTGGCATTGTCGACGTAGTAGCCCTTGTCCATGCCCACGCCGCCGTAGATCGCCTTGATCTCACCGTTGGTCGGGTCAACGGAGGCGGCGCCCACCTGGACGTTCTGGTCGGCAGAACGCTCCTTCGGGTTGATGTGCTGCGACTCCATCTTCTGCACGGAAGTCGAGAGCGCGTTGACATCGTTCTTGTTGAAGGTGGTGTAGATCTTGTAGCCACCCTGCGCCAACAGGGCGTCGGTCAGCTGACCGTTCGAGTGCGTCTCGGCGTAGTTGGTCGCCAGGTCGACCAGGTAACCCACCTGACCGGTCAGACCGGGGTTGTGCTTCCAGATCTGTGGCATGGGGAAGCCCTTGGCCAGGTCCGCCTGCTCGTCGGCCTGGGTCATCCAGTTGTTGACGACCATGCGGCTGAGCACGTACTGCCAACGTCCGGTCGCAATGGAGAGCGCCGTCTTGTCCGTGTCCACGTTCTGGAAGGTGGACGGCTGGTTGACCGTCGCGGCGATGAAGGCGCCCTGACTGAGGGTCAGCTGATTGGCGTGGACGCCGTAGTAGGCCTCCGCCGCAGCCTCGATGCCGTAGGCGCCGCGTCCGTAGTAGTTGGTGTTGAGATAGCCCTCGAGCACCTGGTCCTTGGACATCCCGCCGTTCCCGATCTTTATCGAGATCAGGATTTCCTTGAGCTTGCGGGAGGCGGTCTGCTGGCTGTTGAGGTAGACGTTCTTGACGTACTGCTGGGTGATCGTCGAACCCGACTGGACGCTGCCACCGGTCGCCATGTTGCGCACGGCGCGCAGGATGGACATCGGGTCGACACCGCTGTTGGTCTCGAAGGTCTCGTCCTCGGCGGCCATGAAGTCGTGCTGGATGTCCTGCGGGACGTCGGCCAGCGACACGTTCTGCCGGTTGTAACCGGTGGTCGCCATGACGTCTTTGTTGTCCCAGTAGAAGACGTTGCCCTGCAGCTTGCTGGCCGCGTTGGCGTCGGGAATGCTCACCGTCGCGTACGCGTAGCCGACCACGCCGGTCAGACCGCCGAAGATCACCAGGAAGGTGCTGAGCACCAGCTTCCACGAGGGCAGCCAGCGGCGGACGCCACTCTTGCCCCAGCGCGGATAGTCGATGAGCCGCTTCGGCCTTGGCCCGCTCGGCGGCTGCTTTCCGGCACCGCGGGAGCCGCGACCGGGCCCTCCGTTGCCTCCGGCTCCGCCGCCGCCCTTGCCCTGCGCGGCACGGCGCATCTCGGCGCGGGTCATCCGCGGCTGGGCCGCGGTCTGCCCGGGCGAGCCACCCGGCTGCGGGCGGGCCGTGGTCCGGCGCGGCGGCAGGCCGCCACTGGAGTTGGACCCGACCGAGCCGCGACCGGCAGACGTGGGACCGTCGGGGCGGCGACCGTTCTGCGGTGGTTTGCGCCGATGTTCGCTCATGCTGCTTCCAGCTGCTCCTCGGACTGCAGGCTGTACTGCCTGAAGGCGGTGATCCTGATCCCCCAAGGCGCAAGCCGAAGAGACCAGACTGCGCCGTGGACGGGGACGCCGAAGGGGCATCCCTGGTTCCCGCAAATCCCGGCGGCTTTCTGCATAGCCGACAGAGTACGCAGCCCGGGAAGCCCTCTAACCGGGCGTCAGCTACCAATTCGGGCAAAACGGCAGCGGATCCTTATCAAAGGGCAGCCAAACTCCCGTTCGCACCGGGCTTTGGTCACATCGTCACCACGGGCCCCTTATGCACAACTGACAACTGTGAGCGTCGCCACCGAACCGCCTCTTGCCCGAGCCACGGCCGCGGCATATCGTTTCGATGTATCGGCTCGATACATCGCAATGGCATACTTGCGAGTGTCGGACCGCACGGACGTTACAACAGACAACGCGGACCACGCGGAGCGAAGGGAGGCGGGCCCGTCCATGAGCAGACGCTCAGGAATCCTGGAGTTCGCCGTCCTCGGCCTGCTGCACGATTCACCGATGCACGGCTATGAGCTGCGCAAACGACTCAACGTGCTGCTGGGTTCCTTCCGCGCCTTCTCCTATGGCACCCTCTATCCCTGCCTCAAGGGCCTGGTGGCCCAGGGCTACCTGGTCGAGGACAACCCGGACGCCGAGTACATCCCGGCCACCGCGCTCAACGGCAAGCGGTCGAAGATCGTCTACCGGCTGACGCCCGAGGGCAAGCAGCGCTTCGAGGAGCTGCTGGCCGACTCCGGCCCGGACGCCTGGGAGGACGAGCACTTCGGCGTGCACTTCGCCTTCTTCGGCCAGACCGACAGAGCCGTGCGGATGCGCGTGCTGGAGGGTCGCCGGAACCGGCTGGAGGAGCGACTGGAGCGGATGCGGGCATCGCTCGCCCGCACCAGGGAGCGTCTGGACGCCTACACCCTCGAACTGCAGCGCCACGGCCTGGAGTCGGTCGAGCGCGAGGTCCGCTGGCTCAACGAGCTGATCGAGACCGAGCGCGCCAACCGCAACGGCCGTGGCCCCGGAGCCGCCCCACCGGGCGGCGAACCACTGATTTCGGACGGCCTCGGACCGGCAGGCAACGCCCCGCCCGGTCCCCCCGACCGCCCGGAGCGCTGACGCGCTGAAACCGCGCCTCTCCACCGAGGTGTTCCACACCGAGGTCTTGTACGACGCCGTGACGAAGCGGCGCCGACGCACCAGGAGACCGAAGGCGCATGCGGGTGGCAGGGGGACTGCCGGCATCACGAATTGACGTACCGCAGGGAATGAAGACAGAGAGCTTCGCGCTCCGGCGCGACTCTCACGATCAACAGGGAGCAACCGGAATGAGTTCGGTTCGCGTAGCCATCGTGGGTGTGGGCAACTGCGCCGCCTCGCTGGTGCAGGGTGTCGAGTACTACAAGGACGCCGACCCGAACAGCCGCGTGCCGGGCCTCATGCACGTGCAGTTCGGTGACTACCACGTCCGTGACGTCGAGTTCGTCGCCGCGTTCGACGTGGACGCGAAGAAGGTCGGCCTCGACCTCGCGGACGCGATCGGCGCGTCCGAGAACAACACCATCAAGATCTGCGACGTGCCCTCCACCGGCATCCAGGTGCAGCGCGGCCACACGCACGACGGCCTCGGCAAGTACTACCTGGAGACCATCGAGGAGTCCGACGAGGAGCCGGTCGACGTCGTCCAGATCCTCAAGGACCGCCAGGTCGACGTCCTGGTCTGCTACCTGCCCGTCGGTTCCGAGGTCGCGGCGAAGTTCTACGCCCAGTGCGCCATCGACGCCAAGGTCGCCTTCGTCAACGCCCTCCCGGTCTTCATCGCCGGCACCAAGGAGTGGGCGGACAAGTTCACCGAGGCCGGTGTCCCGATCGTCGGTGACGACATCAAGTCCCAGGTGGGCGCCACCATCACGCACCGCGTGATGGCGAAGCTCTTCGAGGACCGCGGTGTCATCCTCGAGCGCACCATGCAGCTGAATGTCGGCGGCAACATGGACTTCAAGAACATGCTCGAGCGCGAGCGCCTGGAGTCCAAGAAGATCTCCAAGACGCAGGCCGTCACCTCCCAGATCCGCGACCGTGACCTGGGTGCCAAGAACGTCCACATCGGCCCGTCCGACTACGTCGCGTGGCTCGACGACCGCAAGTGGGCCTACGTCCGCCTTGAGGGCCGCGCCTTCGGTGACGTTCCGCTGAACCTGGAGTACAAGCTCGAGGTCTGGGACTCCCCGAACTCGGCCGGTGTCATCATCGACGCCGTGCGCGCCGCGAAGATCGCCAAGGACCGCGGCATCGGTGGCCCGATCCTCTCCGCGTCCTCCTACTTCATGAAGTCCCCGCCGGTTCAGTACTTCGACGACGAGGCCAAGGAGAACGTCGAGAAGTTCATCCGCGGCGACGTCGAGCGCTGAGCACTGAGCTTTGAGCGCTGACTGACGCATGACGGAAGCGTCCAGCAGGCCGTACTGGCCTGCTGGGCGCTTTTTCATGATCGCCAACTGTCACGCGTGTGACATTTCGCGATCTTGGTCGCGTTTTCACGTGAATCCTCCGCCTTACCGTGCCACGCTTGGCCGGTGGCGACGACCGCGAGCAAACCCCCCCTGCGTGAGCTGCTCACGCTCCGCGGCTTCCGCCGACTGCTGGCCACGCGACTGCTCTCCCAGCTCTCCGACGGTGTCTTCCAGGCCGCGTTGGCGGCCTTTGTCGTCTTCTCGCCGGAGCGGCAGCCGACGCCGGCCGCCATCGCCTCCGCCTTCGCCGTCCTGCTGATGCCGTTCTGCCTGGTCGGACCGTTCGCCGGGGTACTGCTCGACCGGTGGCGGCGCCGCCAGGTGCTCGTCCACGGCAACCTGCTGCGTCTGGTCTGCTGCCTCGCCACCGGCGCACTGGTCGCGATCCAGGCTCCGACCTGGGTCTTCTTCACCGCCGCCCTGGTGGTCACCGGGGTCAACCGCTTCGTACTGGCCGGCCTCTCCGCCGCGCTGCCGCATGTCGTCAGCGAGCAGCTGCTGATCGGCGCCAATGCGCTCGCGCCCACGGCCGGGACCCTGGCCGCCACCCTCGGTGGCGGCGCGGCCTTCGTGGTCCGGTTGGCCCTGCCGGCCAGCGCGATCAGCAACGCCCTGCTGGTCTGTCTGGCCGGGATCGGCTACGCCTCCTCCGCGCTGGTCGCCGCGACCATGGGCAAGGACTCGCTCGGCCCGGAACGCTCCGATCTGGAGCACGCCCACGAGACCACCGTCCGGACTGCCGTCGCCGACACCGCCCGCGGACTGCTCGACGGCTTCCACCACCTGGTCCACGAGGGCAAGCCCGCCGCCCGCGCCCTCGGCGCGATCACCGTCTGCCGGTTCTGCTACGGGCTGCTGCTCGTGCTCCTGCTGATGCTCTGCCGCAACACCTTCGCCGCGCCCAGCGACCAGACCGCGGGCCTGCGTTGGCTGGGCCTGGCGCTGGGCGCCTCGGCCGGTGGCTACTTCTCCGCGGCCGCCCTGACGCCCTGGGCCGGGCAACGGCTGACCGTGCCGGGCTGGCTGACCACCTGCTGCGCCCTGGGGGCGGTGGTGACGGCAGCTCTGGGCCTCTTCTTCACCCCGTGGCCGACCATGGTCGCCGCCTACGCGCTCGGCCTGCTCACCCAGGCCGCGAAGATCAGCACCGACACCCTCGTCCAGAGCAACGTCGACGACGCCTACCGAGGACGCGTCTTCGCGCTCTACGACGTCCTCTTCAACGGGGCTCTGGTGGCCGCCGCCGCGCTCTGCGTGGCGCTGCTGCCGACCTCCGGGCGCTCGGTGACCGTGGTGCTGACGGCGGCGGCGCTCTACGGCGTCGCCGCCGTCGGCTACGGCAGCACCCGCCCCTGGCGGACGGGCGCCACGCCGGTCCCGCCTAAGCCGACCGCTCCGTCCACCACTGCCTGAGCGCGGCCGTCGCCGCCTCCTCGCCCAACGGGCCCTGCTCCAGCCGCAGTTCCAGCAGGAACTTGTACGCCTCGCCGACCTCGCGGCCCGGCTTGATGCCGAGCAGCGCCATGATCTGGTCGCCGTTGAGGTCCGGGCGGATGGCGTCGAGCTCCTCCCGGTCCTTCAGCTCGGCGATGCGCCGCTCCAGGCTGTCGTAGGTGCGGGAGAGCGACTGCGCCTTCTTCTTGTTGCGGGTGGTGCAGTCCGAGCGGGTCAGCTTGTGCAGCCGGTCCAGCAGCGGCCCGGCGTCGCGCACGTAGCGGCGCACCGCCGAGTCGGTCCACTCGCCGCTGCCGTAGCCGTGGAAGCGCAAGTGCAGCTCGACCAGCCGGGAGACGTCCGCGATCAGCTCGTTCGAGTACTTGAGCTCCCGTAGCCGCTTCTTGGTCATCTTCGCGCCGACCAGCTCGTGGTGGTGGAAGGAAACGCCCCCGCCCGGCTCGAAGCGGCGGGTGCGCGGCTTTCCGATGTCGTGCAGCAGCGCGGCCAGACGCAGCGTCAGGTCCGGCTTTCCGTCGCCCTCGCCGGTCCCCTCCAGCGCGATGGCCTGCTCCAGCACGGTCAGGCTGTGCTCGTAGACGTCCTTGTGGCGGTGGTGCTCGTCGCGCTCCAGGCGTAGTGCGGGCAGCTCCGGCAGGACTCGGTCGGCCAGACCGGTGTCGACCAGCAGGGTCAGGCCCGTGCGCGGGTGCTGCGACAGCACCAGCTTGTTGAGTTCGCCCTGGATCCGCTCGGCGGAGACGATCTCGATGCGGTCGGCCATCTCGGTCATCGCGGTGACCACCTCGGGCGCGACCTCGAACTCGAGCTGGGCGGCGAAACGGGCGGCGCGCAGCATCCGCAGCGGATCGTCGGAAAAGGACGCCTCCGGCGTGCCCGGGGTGCGCAGCACGCGCTCGGCCAGGTCGGACAGCCCGTGGTGCGGGTCGATGAACTCGACCTCCGGCAGCCGCACCGCCATCGCGTTGACCGTGAAGTCGCGGCGGACCAGGTCCTCCTCGATGGTGTCGCCGAAGGAGACCTCGGGCTTGCGCGAGTTCCGGTCGTAGAGCTCGGAGCGGTAGGTGGTGATCTCGATCTGCAGGTCGTGCTTGCGCACCCCGACGGTGCCGAAGGCGATGCCGACGTCCCAGACAGCCTCGCCCCAGCCCTTGACCAGCTTGAGGATCTGCTCGGGCCGGGCGTCCGTGGTGAAGTCCAGGTCGTTGCCGAGGCGACCCAGCAACGCGTCCCGCACCGAGCCGCCGACCAGCGCCAACGTGAATCCGGCCTGTTGGAACCGACGCCCGAGCTCCTCCGCCACCGGGTAGGCGCGCAGGATCTCGCGCACGCGCTCAGCCTGTTGCTCGCTCAGCGAGCCAGCGGGTGCAGCGGGTGCGGTTTCGGGCATGGGGAAGCCGGACGGCATAGCGTTGGACACGACAGACAAGGGTACGGGCCGACGGGCCCGCCGTGCTGCGAGTAACCCGCAGGACGCTCACGCGGTCCACAGATCCGATCTTCCCCCCATCCGGTCCTGCCCACCGGCACACCGAACGGCTCAGCGTCGTTACCATGCCAGGGCGCGGAACGCGCGGGGCAGCTGGGGTCAGCACATCAGGACGGCGAGGGCGCGTGGGCGAGGCGGCGACGGGGAGGTGGCGGGCGAGCGATGCGCCCAGGAACAGCCGGGTGGTGCGACGACGCTCACCACGACGGCAACGGCTCGCACGACTGAGTCGCCTCTCACTGGCCTCGGGTCTGGTGCTGCTGGCAGGCCCTACCCTGGCCCCGGCCGCACAGGCCGCGCCACGGGTCACTGTGGCCGGTGTACCCACCTTCACGCAGTCCGCCGCCCGCGCGCCGCAGGCGGCGGACGACGCACCGGCTGACGCGCACGCCTCGGTGCAGGTGACCCTGAACACCGTCAGCCCGGCCGCGCCCGCGCCCGACGGCGACGTGACGCTCAGCGGCGTCGTCACCAACCGCGCCGCGGGCGCCGTCAACGGCCTGCACGTCGGCGTCACCTACGGCAGGCAGATGTCCAGCCGTTCCGACATCGAGTCGATCGCCTCCGCGGGCGGCCCGCAGCAGAGCGACCCGAGCGAGATCGACGACCCGAGCCTGCAGGACCAGATCGGCACGCTGGCCCCCGGCGCGAGCGCCTCGTTCTCGCTCAAGGTCCCGATCAGCAAGCTCCAGCTCGGCTCCAGCCCCGACGGCGTCTACTCCGTCGGCGTGGACGCACAGAACGCGAACGGCGCCGCCCTCGGCACCCTGCCGCTGGGCATCACCCGCACCTTCCTGCCGGTCCACCCCTCCAGCGACACCGCCAAGCCCACCCAGGTCGCGACGCTCTGGCCGGTGACGGACGCGCCGACGATCCAGGCGCAGACCTACGTCGACAGCAACGGCGTCGAGCAGCCGGTCCTCACGAACGATCTGGCCACCTCGCTCGGCCCCGACGGCCGCCTGGGCCAGCTCGCCTCGATCGGCACGCAGAACGCGAACCTGCACCTGACCTGGGTGGTCAACCCGGACCTCATCGACACCGTCTACGCGATGACGAACGACTACCAGGTCCTCACCGGCGGCGACACGGGCGGCGCCAACGCCACCTGCAACTGCGTCCGGAAGGGCAGCGGCCAGGACGCCGCCAAGGCCTGGCTCACCGCCATGCAGCAGGCGCTCGCGGCCGGCAAGCCCGAGGTGGTCTCCCTGCCCTATGCCGACCCGGACCTGGCCTCCCTCGCGCACAGCAGCACCGGCCGCCAGCAGCTCAGCGCGCTGCTCCCGCTCGCCAACACGTCCCTGGGCCTGGACCGGCTGCAGGTGGACGCCGAGCACGACGTGGCCTGGCCCTACCAGGGTTATGTGGACACCTCCGTCGCCTCGCTGGCCAAGTCGATGGGCGCGGACAAGGTCATCGTCAACGGCGCGAGCATGCCGGACAGCGGCAACCTCAACTTCACGCCCAACGCGGCCCGCCCGATGGGCGACGGCATGACCGCGGTGGTCGCCGACAACCAGCTGACCGACATCTTCTCCGGCGACCTGTCCACGCAGAGCGAGCAGACCGCGGCCACCCAGCGGTTCCTCGCCGAGACGCTGGAGATCACCCTCGAGCGTCCGGACCAGCAGCGGGACGTGCTCGTCCAGCCGCCGCGGGAGATGTCCACGGCGACCGCGCAGACGCTGGTCAAGGCGCTGAGCGAGGCCCAGGGCGGCAAGTGGGTGCAGAGCGTCAACCTCGACGACGTCGTCAACGCCGGCGCCACCCCGGGTGCCAACACCTCGGTGCCGGCGCCGCACGCCTACCCGTCCTCGGCGCGCGGCAGCGAGCTCAGCGGCTCCACCATCAACGACCTCAGCACGTTCCAGGGGCAGCTTTCCCAGCTGCAGCAGATCCTGACCCGCCCGGACCGGCTCCGCGACCCGTTCAGCGCGGCGATGGTCCGCTCGGTCTCCACCGCCTGGCGCGACAATCCCGCCGCCGGTGACAGCTACCGGGCGAACATGGGCGGCTATCTGGGTACCCTGCAGGACTCGGTCCGGCTGATCCCCAAGATCACCGACGTGGTGGTGCCGGGCGACAACTCCTCCGCGACGGTCGCCGTCAGCGTGGAGAACGACCTGGAGCAGACGGTGAGCAAGATGCAGCTGCGCCTGATCGTCGAGCAGTCGCCGCGTCTGCGTATCGACTCGGACCCGGTGCAGGACGTCACCGTCGCCGGAGGCCGCACCAAGACCACCTACCGGTTCCGTGTCACCGCGCTCGCCAACGGGACCGTCGACATGAAGGCGGAGCTGTCCACCGCCCAGAATCCCGACGCGCCGTTCGACTTCATGACCTTCCAGGTCAATGTGACCTCGGTCTCCACCGGAGTGATCGCGGTCATCGCCAGCGGCGGGTTGCTGCTGGTACTCGCCGGTCTGCGGCTCTACTGGAAGCGGAAGAAGAACGCGGCACTCGCTGCCGCCTCGTCCGAGGGCCCGGAGCCGGAGAACGCCGAGTAGCGTCCCTCAGATGAGAGGCTAGGCATTCGGTAAAACGGTTGACGGGCCTTTTCGGGCCAACGGAACGTGACGATCCGGAGAGAGACTCATGAGCGCGCCGCGCGACGGCAGGACCCCGCAGGGCCCGGGCGGGCACGCGCCTGATCCGTACCTGGATCAGACCTATGCCCACGACCCATACGCGACGGACGCCTACGCGACCGACGGCTACACCGCCGAGGGTTACGTTCCGGAGGGCTACCCGGCGCAGGGTTACCCGGCGCAGGACGCTCAGGGCCACCCCGCGCAGGGCTACCCAGCCGCCGACGGGCACGCCGGTGCGGGCGGATACCCGCAGCAGGCGCCCTACCCGCAGGAGCCCGGATACGGCGGCGCGCCGCAGGGCCAGCAGCTGTACCCCGGGCAGCCCCAGCCTGGGCAGCCGTATCCGGATCAGCAGTTCCAGGGCCAACAGTTCGAGGGCCAGCAGTTCCAAGGTCAGCAACCGTTCCAGGGCCAGCAGCCGTACCCCGGCCAGGCGCAGCCTCCCTACCCTGGCCAGCCCCCGTACCCGGGCCAACCTCACTACCAGGGCCAGCCCTACCCGCCGCAGGGCTTCAGCCAGGCCTACGTCGACCCGAACCAGCCGCAGCAGCAGCCACAGCAGCCGTACGTCGGCGTTGACGAGCTGATCAGCGGCGCGGGCAGACGCCAGCAGGCGCACGAGCAGGCCCAGCAGGAGCAGCAGCAACACCAGCAGCAGCGGCCGGACCAGAACTACGACTTCCTCTTCCGCGACAGCGGCCCGAGCCTCTACGGCGAGGCGGGCGGCGACGCCGTCGCGGAGACCACCAGCACCATCCCGCTGCTGATCCCCGCCGACCTCCCCGGCCGCGAGCGCGGCCAGGACGGTACCGGCGGCACGGACGAGCAGGCGGAGGACGGCGGCCAGGCCGCGCCCAAGGGCAAGGTCGCCAGCGTCCTCAGCTCCAGCGCGATCATGGCGGCCGGCACCCTGGTCTCCCGTGCCACCGGCTTCCTGCGGACGATGATCATCGCCGCGGCCATCGGCACCGCCGCTCTCGGCGACCGCTACAGCGTCGCCAACACGCTGCCGACCATGCTCTACATCCTCGTCGGCGGCGGCGCGCTCAACGCGGTCTTCGTGCCGCAGCTGGTCCGCAGCATGAAGAACGACGAGGACGAGGGCGAGTCCTATGCCAACCGGCTGCTGACGCTGATCATCGTCGGTCTCGGCTTCGTCGTCCTGATCGCCGTGCTGGCCGCGCCGCTGCTGGTGCGGATGGTCTCCAACACCGCGATGACCGACTCGGCGTCCTCTGCCAGCGTCACCGTGGCGCTGACCCGCTACTGCCTGCCCACCATCTTCTTCATGGGCGTGCACGTGGTGATGGGCCAGATCCTCAACGCGCGCGGCAAGTTCGGCCCGATGATGTGGACCCCGGTCCTCAACAACATCGTCATCATCTTCACCTTCGGCATGTTCCTCTGGGTCTACGGGCCTTGGTCCAGCACCCAGATGAACACCGACACCATCCCCTCCGCAGGCGTCCGCCTGCTCGGCATCGGCACCCTCCTCGGTCTAGTGGTCCAGTCCCTCGCGATGCTGCCGTACCTGCGCAAGGCGGGTCTGCGGTTCCGTCCGCGCTTCGACTGGCGCGGTCACGGTCTGGGCCACGCCGCCAAGCTGGCCAAGTGGACCTTCCTCTTCGTGCTGGCCAACCAGGTCGGCTTCCTGGTCGTCACCCAGCTGGCCACCGCCGCCGGTGACGCCTCGCACGACGCGGGCAAGGGCCTGGTCGCCTACCAGAACGCGCTGCTGATCTGGCAGCTGCCGCAGGCAGTGATCACCGTCTCGATCATGAGCGCGGTGCTGCCGCGGATCTCCCGCGCCGCTGCCGACGGTGACGGCACCGCCGTCCGCGACGACATCTCCTACGGCCTGCGCACCTCCGCCGTGGCGATCGTCCCGGCCGCCTTCGCCTTCCTGGCCCTCGGCCCCGCGATCGGTGCGGTGATCTACGGCGAGGTCTCGATCGGGTACATGGTCTCGGCCTTTGCGCTCGGCCTGATTCCGTACTCCGCCCAGTACGTGCTGCTGCGCGGTTTCTACGCCTACGAGGACACCAGGACGCCGTTCTACAACACCGTCTGGGTGGCCGTCAGCCAGGCGCTGCTCTCCGCCATCTGCTACGTCGCCCTGCCCGCTGCCTGGGCGGTCACCGGCATGGCGTTCATCTACGGCGTCGCCTACGTGGTCGGGCTGCTGGTGGCCGTCCCCCGACTGCGCCGCCGCATCGGCGACCTGGACGGGGCCCGGATCAAGCGCACGTACGCCCGACTGGTCGGTGCGAGCATCGTGCCCGCCATCGCGGGCGCCGCGCTCTGTATGGCCGTCCTGCAGGCCCTGGGATCGGGCCGGGTCGGCGGCCTGGCCGCGGTCGCCGTGGGCGGCGTTGTCCAATTGGGACTTTTCGTGGTGATCGCGCAGCGGATGCGGATCGAGGAACTCAACTCGCTGCTCGGCATGGTTCGAGCGAAAATCGGACGTTGACGGGAGACCTGAAATCGACCCTGCCGGGCAACCAACAATCCCCTCCGGCGGTCGTACCTGGGCGGGCGAGTTGGCACAATTGACCGTGGGCCCGGAACCTCATCACGGGCCACGCGGTTTGGGGAGGCAGGACAACGGTGGCAGAGCGCAGCGAGACGGCCGTGGGCGCGACCACGGGCGGCCCTCGGGCGGACCGGGAGAAGTCGGAGCACGCGACGGAGTCGACTGCGCCGCTGTCCGCAGAAGCGCTGGCCGAGGAACTGGCCGCCATGGACAGCCCTGCTGACGCATCGACGGATTCGGCCCCTGAGGTCGAGCCGGGCGACCCTGCGTCGGACGTCGTCGACGTCGACGACACCGCCGAGTCCGACGACGCGGACCAGGCGGACCAGGCGGAAGACGCGGGCGAGGTCGCTGAATCCGACAGCACGGACCAGACCCACGAGGCCGACGCCGAAGAGCCTGACGAGGCGTCTGACGCCACGCCGGCTGTCGACCCGGCCGACAAGGACGCCGCTGCGGATTCCGAGGACCCCGCCGAGAAGGCGACCGAGGACGCCACTGAGGACGCGACCGGGGCGGCCGCGGAGGCGTCCACCGACGCGCCCGTCGCCGAGGTGCCCGCGCCTCCCGCGCCGGAGCGCCACAGTGGGGACCGGATCGCCTCCCGCTACCGCCTCGAGGAGTGCATCACCCACGCGGACGCCTTCAGCTCCTGGCGTGCGATGGACGAGAAGCTGCGCCGCGCCGTCGGGATCCACCTCCTCTCGACCCACCACCCGCGCGCCAAGGCCGTGCTCGTCGCCGCCCGCCAGGCCGCGCTGATGAGCGACCCGCGCTTCGTCCAGGTCCTGGACGCCGTCGAGGACGGCGACATCGTCTACATCGTCCGCGAGTGGCTGCCGGACGCGACCGGCCTGGACAAGCTGCTGCTGCCGGAGCCGCTGGAGCCCTACGAGGCGTACCAGCTGGTGCGTCAGCTCTCCGAGGCGCTCTCCGCCGCCCATCGCCGGGGGCTGTCACACCTGCGGCTCACGCCCGCCGCAGTGCTGCGCACCGACAGCGGCCAGTACCGGATCGACGGTCTCGCCGTGAACGCCGCGCTGCGCGGCATCAAGGCCGAGGACAAGGCCGACGCCGCCCGGCAGGACACCCGCGCCATCAGCGCGCTGCTCTTCGCCGCGCTCACCAACCGCTGGCCGTTCCCCGAGGGCCACCACGGGCTCCGTGGACTGCCGCGCAACGTCGGCATCGTGCCCGCCGAGCAGGTGCGGGCGGGCGTCAACCGGGGTCTGTCCGACCTGACCGCGCGGACGCTCTGCGCCACCCCGGGCGGCAAGCTGGAGCCCATCGCCACGCCTGACGAGCTCGTCAAGGCGGTCGTGGCCCTGCCCAAGGTCCGCCAGCCGGCTCCCGAGCCGCTGGTGCTGCCCGACTACCCGTCACGGCGGGCCACGACGGCCCCTGCGGGGGCCACCGGGCCGGGTACGCGCGCCGGGACCGCCGGTCCGGCTCAGGGCGCTGGTGCGGGTGGTGCGGCAACCCGCGGCAACGGGCCGGGCACCCAGACAGGTCAGCATGGGAACAGCGGTCGCGGGGGCCGTCCGGGTGCACCCGGCCGCGCCGGTTCTCCCGTGGCGCCCGTTCCGTCGAGCCGGTCGAGCAAGGCACTCAAGTGGGTCGTCTCGCTGGTGGTCCTGGGCGCGATCGGGCTGGGCAGCTGGGGCACGGCAGAGGCGCTGCTGTCGCACAACAACGCCGGCTCGACCAGCAGCCAGCTCGGGGCGGACCCCAGCACCCAGGCGGGCGGCAACCCGAACCACCGCGCCCTGAACAAGCTGAAGCTCTTCAGCGCGACCGAGTTCTCCCCGCTCGACCCGCAGCCGATAGCGGGTGACAAGGCCCCGCTGGCCATCGACGGCGACCCGAGCACCGCCTGGATCACCTCGACCTACAACGGCTACGCCAACTTCGGCAACCTGCCCCTCCGTAAGGACGGCAGCGGCATCGTGGTCGACCTGGGCAGCGTGCAGTCGGTCTCCGAGGTCAAACTGACCATCCCGATCACCGGCGGACAGACGATGGAGATCCTGGCGGCGCCGGCGGACGCCACCGCGATCCCGGCCGACACCAGCGGATTCACCCAGCGCATCAGCAACAGCACCGTCGTCTCCGGCACCAACCTGGACAGCGGCGTGCTGGCCCAACCGGTGCGCACCCGCTTCGTGTTGGTCCGGATCACCTCGCTGCCGCCCGACCCCACCCAGGCAGGCAACTACCGGGGCGGGATCTCGGAGATCACGGTCCTGGGCTGACGCGAACACCTCCGAGATGGCAGTCTTGTCCCGACTTTCCCGGGCATCGAGGGGGTGTAGTGCAGGTGACGACCGAACCGGTCGCCGATGACGCGGAGCTGCTGCGTCGCCATGTGGAGGGCGACCCGGACGCCTTCGGCGAGCTCGTGCGGCGCCACCGGGACCGCCTCTGGGCGGTGGCGCTGCGCACCCTCGGCGACCGCGAGGAGGCCGCGGACGCGCTCCAGGACGCGCTGGTCTCGGCCTTTCGGTCCGCGCACACGTTCCAGGGCCGCTCCGCCGTCACCACCTGGCTGCACCGGATCGTCGTCAACGCCTGCCTGGACCGCGCCCGCCGGGCGTCCACACGTCGCGCCCGGCTGGTCGACGACGAGACAGCCCTGGAGACGGCGGTGGGCCAGGACGAGGGCGCCGACGTCTCGGTCGAGCGGGGCGAACTCCGGCGCGAGCTCGCCTCCGCACTCGCCACGTTGCCCGGGGAGCAGCGGGCAGCCCTGGTCCTGGTGGATCTCCAGGGCTACGGGGTCGCCGAGGCCGCACAGATTCTTGGCGTACCGTCGGGCACGGTGAAGAGCCGCTGCGCCCGCGCGCGGGCCAAGCTGCTGCCGCGGCTGAGCCATCTGCGGGCCGGTGGTGCCCGTGACGCAGCCGGAGCCCGTGAAGACGGGGGACCCAGCGCAGCCAAAAGCGGGGGCACGAGCGGCGGAGGCGGCGGAAGCGGTAGCCGAGGAGCGGGCGATTCACCGCCGAGCGCTTCAAGATCGCTAACTGTCACACGTGTGGCAGTTAGCGATCTTGGTCCGGAAACCAAGCCCCCAGGGAACCCGGATCCGGCGCAGGACGTCCCATCGACAGCACCGGAAGCGCGCCAAGCCCGAGGAGGTGGACGGAGCGCATGAACGAGTCGACCGTTCACCCCGATCTGCCGTCACCCTCGGCCCATCCGGACGCCGATGCCCTGGCGGACCATGTCGAGGGCCTCCTCTCGCCCGAGCCGACCACTGAGCTCGAGGCGCACCTGGCGGGCTGCACCGACTGCCGGGAGACGTACGACGCGCTGCTGGAGATCCGTGAGCTGCTCCAGGCCGAGCGCTCCTCCGCGGACGACCCGATCCCGGGCGACGTCGCCGCCCGCATCGACGCCGCCCTGGCCGCCGCTGCGGCGACCCCAGCCGCGGACGTGACGGACGACGCAGGCACAGCCGAGCTTGCTGCCGAGCTGGCCGAGACCGACGAAGCCGCAGCCACCACTGAGTCCGCAGAGTCTGCAGAGTCCGCCGAGCCCGGATCGGCGCCCTCCCCGGGAGCCGGGCGGGGTCCGGCCGACAACCGCCCCGGGGCCCGTCCTGGCGCGCCCGCGCGCGGGCGGCGACGCCTGCGTCAGGCACTGGTGACGATGGCCGTGCTGGTGGCAGCCGGCGGCATCGGGGTCGCGGTCTCCAGCGGCGGCGACATCGACGCCGGGGCCGGCAGCGCCAGCCCCGCCATCGACGGTGCTCCCACCGCCCCGCGGACCAGCGCCACGCACGCCGACGCCGGCCAGCTCGTCTTCACCGACGCGGGCCTCGACGGGCAGGTCCAGGCGATCGTGCGCCAGGATGCCGCCGCAGGCCAGAACCACACCAAGGCCCCGATGGCCTCCCTCTCCCCGGGGACGGCGTCCGCCGCCGCGTCCGGCGCGCCCACCGCCGGGACACACGCCTCACCGAACGGGAACGGCTCCAGCACGGTGCTGCCGACACCGGGCGGGACGGGAGCGACCGCAGCGCCCTCCGCCTCGCCCAGCGCGGCCGCCTGCGTGCTGTCCGCTGCGAAGCAGCCCGGCGTCCCGGTCCACGAGGCGGTTGGCGAGTACCTCGGCGTCCAGGTCTTCGCGCTGGTCTACCCCGACACCGGTGACCCGGCGCATACCTGGGACGTCTTCCTGGTGCAGGACTCCTGCTCCTCACCGCTGGTCCTCCTCCAGCGCACCGTGCCGCGCACATGAAGCTCCGGGAATGCGAGACACTGGGGAACCGTTGAGCCGGGTGGAACACGCGGCCACCCGAGAGTCCGGCAACCCGGTGCGATGCATTCAGGAGATTCAGTGAGCGACGTCCGCAACGTGATCATCATCGGCTCAGGCCCGGCCGGCTACTCAGCCGCCCTGTACACGGCGCGTGCCTCGCTGAAGCCCCTGGTCTTCGAGGGCTCGGTGTCCTCGGGCGGTGCGCTGATGAACACCACCGAGGTCGAGAACTTCCCCGGCTTCCGTGACGGCATCATGGGCCCGGAGCTGATGGACAACATGCGGGCGCAGGCCGAGCGCTTCGGCGCCGAGCTCGTCCCGGACGACATCGTGGCCGTCGACCTCACCGGCGAGATCAAGACCGTCACCGACTCCGAGGGCACGGTCCACCGCGCCCATGCCGTGATCGTCGCCACCGGTTCGCAGCACCGCAAGCTCGGCCTGGAGCACGAGGACGAGCTGTCCGGACGAGGCGTCTCCTGGTGTGCCACCTGTGACGGCTTCTTCTTCCGCAACCAGGACATCGCCGTGGTCGGCGGCGGCGACACCGCCATGGAGGAGGCGACCTTCCTGTCGCGCTTCGCCAAGTCGGTCACCGTGGTGCACCGCCGCGACTCGCTGCGCGCCAGCAAGACGATGCAGGAGCGGGCCTTCAACGACCCGAAGATCTCCTTCGCCTGGAACAGCGAGGTCGCTGACCTTCACAGCGAGGGCGGCAAGCTCAGCTCGGTGACGCTCAAGGACACCCAGACCGGCGAGGCCCGGGAGCTCGCGGTCACCGGCCTCTTCATCGCGGTGGGCCACGACCCGCGCACGGAGCTCTTCAAGGGCCAGCTGGAGCTGGACGACGAGGGCTACCTCCGCGTGGACGCGCCGTCCACGCGCACCAACGTGACCGGCGTCTTCGGCGCCGGTGACGTCGTCGACCACACCTACCGTCAGGCGATCACTGCTGCGGGCACCGGCTGCTCCGCCGCGCTGGACGCCGAGCGCTTCCTGGCCGCCCAGGCGCACGCCGACACGGCCGTCACCGCCGCGGTCTGACCACACTCGGGTCCGACCGTACTCGGGTCTGGCCACACCACGGCCTGACCGCCTGCTCGACCGCCCGTACTTCACCGACTCACCCGCAATCCCCAAGGAGATCCCGTGGCCGGCGCCACCATCACCGTCACCGACGCAACCTTCGATACCGAGGTCCTCAAGAGCGACAAGCCCGTGCTGGTCGACTTCTGGGCCGCCTGGTGCGGCCCGTGCCGCCAGGTCGCCCCGGCCCTGGAGGAGATCGCCGCCGAGTACGCCGACAAGCTCACCATCGCGAAGATCGACATCGACGCGAACCCGGCTGTCCCGGCCAAGTACGGCGTGCTCTCGATCCCGACGATGAACGTCTACCAGGGCGGCGAGGTCGTCAAGACCATCGTCGGCGCCAAGCCGAAGAGCGCCCTGCTGCGTGACCTGGCCGAGTTCATCGGCTGAGTCCACCGCTGAGCTGGTCGGCTGACCTGACAGCATGAGATCCGGATGGATCTTCACCACCGAGGCCCCCATGTTTCCCGTGAATCATGGGGGCCTCGGCGTACGATCTTGGCTATGTCCCAGCAGCGCCCTTCCCACGCGTACCACTGGAAGCTCGGGGACACCGGTCCCGCGGTCGCCGAGATCCGCTTCAAGCTCACTCTGCTCGGTCTGCTGCCGGAAACCCCGCCGACCCGCTCCGGGGGCCGCGCCATCCCCTCCGCCGAGGCGCTCTTCGACATGGAGGTCGACGCGGCGGTCCGTCACTTCCAGCAGCAGCGCGGCCTGACGACGGACGGCATCGTCGGGCCAGAGACCTACCGCCACCTCAACGAGGCCCGTTGGCGGCTCGGCGACCGGGTCCTCACCTACATCCCCAGCAACATGGTCGTCGGCGACGACGTCGCCCATCTGCAACAGCGACTGCTCGACATGGGCTTCACCCCCGGCCGGGTCGACGGCATCTACGGCGCCGTCACCGCCCAGGCGGTCGGCGAGTTCCAGCGCAACATGGGCCTGCATCCGGACGGCACGCTCGGACCGACCACCTTCGTCGTCTTGGAACGCCTTTCCCGGACCGTCGTCGGCGGCGCGCCACACGTGATGCGGGAGACCGAGATGCTGCGCCACTCCGGCCCTGCGCTCAGCGGCAAGGTCATCGTGATCGACCCGGGCCACGGCGCCGACGACCACGGCGTGCGGTCGGCCGACGGGCTCTCCGAGGCCGCACTGGTGTGGGACATCACCGGCCGCCTGGAGGGCCGACTCACCGCGCTGGGCGTCCGGACCTATCTGACCCGGACCGTGGACAGCGACCCCGACGAGGCCGAGCGGGCCCGCTTCGCCAACCAGACCGGCGCCGACCTGATGATCTCGCTCCATCTGGAGGGCCACGCCAACCCTGAAATCGGCGGCGTCGCCAGCTACTACTTCGGCGACGAGTCCCGGGGGCGCTGGTCCCACACGGGCAAGCAGTTCGCCGGCCTGGTCCAGCGCGAGCTGGTGGCCCGCTGCGGCCTCGGCGACCTCCGCAGCCATGCCCGCTCCTGGACCCTGCTGCGCTCGACCCGAATGCCCTGCGTGCGTCTGGAGCTCGGCTATCTGAGCAACGCCGAGGACGCGGCGCGACTGCGCTCCTCGGAGATCCGGGCGCAGGCCGTCGAGGCGATCGCCGTGGCCGTCCAGCGGGTCTACCTGCCGCCGGAGGACGACTCCCCGACAGGCATGCTGCACCTGCCCCACGCCCTCGCCTGAAGAAGCACCGACCAAGATCGTTAACTGTCACACGTGTGACAGTTAACGATCTTGGTCGGTGCTTACGCCGGCGCGCCACCGCTTCTGTCCGGGCCTCGCATCAGAGCGGCCGGAGCGACGGCTCCTTCTGCACAGCACCGAGCAACCGCTCCAGGGCAACCTCCACCTCGCCCTTCCAGGAGATCGCCGACCGGACCTCCAGTCGCAGTCGCGGATAGCGGCGGTGTGGACGCACGGTCTTGAACCCGACGGACAGCAGATGGTCGGCGGGCAACACACAGCCCGGCCCGTCCCAGTGCGCGTCGCCGAAGGCCTCGATCGCCTTGAAGCCACGCCGGACCAGATCCTTGGCCACCGTCTGCACCAAGGTCCGTCCGATGCCCTGCCCCTGATACCCCGGCAGGACCCGCGCCGTCATCAGCTGCACCGCGTCCGGCGAGATCGGACTGGTCGGGAAGGCCAGCGCGCGGGGCACATAGGCGGGCGGCGCATAGAGCACGAAGCCGACCGGGACATCGTCCACATAGGCGATCCGCCCGCAGGAGCCCCACTCCAGCAGCACGGCGGAGATCCAGGACTCCTTCTCCTGCTCCGCCCGCCCGTCCTTGACGGCGGCTTCACCGCTGACGGGGTCCAACTCCCAGAAGACGCACGAGCGGCACGGCAGTGGGAGATCGGCGAGCGAGTCGAGCGTGAGCGGTACCAGCCTGCGTCCCATGACTCCACGATAGGCGCAGAGTCGACTCAGTGGCAGCATGATCACGGAGCAGCCCGGACACAAACCCTCCGAGGCCACCCATGCCGAACCCGAGGACTCCAAGGACACAGAGAGCGGTGGTGCGGCGTCGCCTGCCCATGCCCCGGAGCCTAGTGAGTCGTCCACACATGCAGAAGCCCCCGCGTTCCGGATGAAACAGGGGGCTTCTGCAGAGCAGATATTTCAAGATCGCTAACTGTCACGCGTGTGGCAGTTAGCGATCTTGCTCAGTCCTGCCCCTCCTCGATGGGCTCGGCGTGGCCGTCGTCGCCCTCCAGCCCCTGGCGGAGCAGCGCACCCTCACCGGGCGCGAACGAGCCGAGGATCCGGTCCAGGTCCTCCACGGAGGCGAACTCGACCACGATCTTGCCGCGCTTCTGACCGAGCTCCACCTTCACCCGGGTGTCGAGGCGGTCCGAGAGGCGGCTGGCCAGACTCGCAAACGCCGGCGAGACCCGACGACCCGCGCGCGGCACGTGCGGCTTGCGGGACGCGGTCGGCTGCTCGGAGTTGATCAGCGTGACGACCTCCTCCAGCCCGCGCACCGAAAGACCCTCGGGAGAGATCCGAGCGGCGAGCTTCTCGCGCGTCTCCTCGTCGTCGACCAGGAACAGCACCCGCGCGTGTCCGGCGGCGAACTCGCCTGCTGCCACCCGACGCTGGATGAACGGCGAGAGCTTGAGCAGCCGCAGCGTGTTGTTGACGTGGGTACGGGACCGGCCGATCCGGTCGGCCAGCTCCCCCTGGCTGCAGGAGAAGTCGTACATCAGCTGCTCGTAGGCGGCAGCCTCTTCCAGCGCGTTGAGCTCTGCCCGGTGCAGGTTCTCCAGCAGTGCGTCGAGAAGCATCTTCTCGTCGTCGGTGGAGCGGACGATCGCCGGGATCGCATCCAGACCCGCCTCACGGGAGGCGCGCCAGCGGCGCTCACCCATGATCAGCTCATAGCGCTCAGGGCCGACCTGACGCACCACGACCGGCTGGAGCAGCCCGACCTCCTTGATGGAGGTGACCAGTTCCTGCAGCGCTTCGTCGTCGAAAACCTCACGCGGCTGCCGCGGGTTGGGCGTGATCGAGTCGATCGGCACCTCGGCGAAGTAGGCACCGTCGACCGGGCGCAGCTCCGAGGGATCGTCCTCGACGACCGTGGTGACGACCGGCGCCGGCTCGCGCTCCAGCGTGCCTGCTCCGCCACCTACCCCCGTGCCGACAGGGATCGATGCCGGGCCGGCCGGACCGCCCAGCCCGGCCACCTTGACCGCGGCCACCCCCCGCTCCGAACCCAACACCGGCACGGCGGACGGGGACGACGGCGAGGCCGCCCCCGGAACCGGCGCGGTGACCGGTGACGCCGCAGCGGGGATCAGCGCCCCCAGCCCACGGCCAAGACCCCTACGACGCTCACTCACCGCTGCCCCTCCATCGTGCTCTGCTCTTCGATCGTGCGGGCCTGCTGGGCGTAGACGCCCGATGCGCCGTCCGCCACATAGGTGGCCTCGGCGGCAGCGGCATCCACCGGGGCGCCGCGCACTGCGATCTCCTTGGCGGCCTCCAGGTAGGACAGCGCACCGCTGGAACCCGGGTCGTAGGTCAGCACGGTCTGCCCGTAGCTGGGCGCCTCGGAGACGCGCACCGAACGCGGGATGCTGGTCCGCAGCACCTCGGTGGTGAAGTGGTTGCGCACCTCATCGGCGACCTGGGAGGCCAGCCGGGTGCGCGCATCGTACATGGTCAGCAGGATGGTTGAGACGTGCAGCTCCGGGTTGAGGTGCGCCCGGACCAGGTCCACGTTGCGCAGCAGCTGCCCCAGACCCTCCAGCGCGTAGTACTCGCACTGGATCGGGATCAGCACCTCGCGACCGGCGACCATCGCATTGACCGTCAGCAGGCCCAGTGAGGGCGGGCAGTCGATCAGAATGTAGTCGAGCGGCTGCTCGTAGGCCGCGATCGCCCGCTGGAGCCTGCTCTCGCGAGCCACCAGCGAGACCAGCTCGATCTCGGCACCGGCCAGATCGATGGTGGCCGGACAGCAGAAGAGCCCTTCCACGTCCAGCACCGGCTGGACGACATCCGCCAGCGGCTTGCCCTCGACCAATACGTCGTAGATGGAGGGGACTTCGGCGTGGTGGTCGATGCCGAGCGCGGTCGACGCGTTGCCCTGCGGATCCAGGTCGATCACGAGGACGCGGGCACCGTGCATCGCCAGCGAGGCAGCCAGGTTCACCGTGGTGGTGGTCTTCCCGACGCCGCCCTTCTGGTTGGCGACCACCATCACGCGCGTCTGCGCAGGACGCGGCAGCGGCTCGCCCACGCGGGCCATCGCGGTGACCGCGGCATGGGCCGCGCGACCGATCGGGGTGTCGTCCGCAAGCGGAGGGGTGTCGGAGTCCTGCATGTCCGTCAGTGTTTCATGCGACGGTGTGGGATGGACAACAGGTGATGTCGTCCTGGGACCAGGAACCGGCTCGACGACGGCAGGAAGTTCGGCTGACATGGGTCCGCCCCCCTCTGTTTCCGGGCTGTCGCCAGAATCATCGCGCAGCTCCCGGGGCACGGGGGGCAGTTGGGGACGTTCCAGCCCCCTGGGTGCCAGATCTTCACTCGAAGGACGGGGGGGTCGGGTGCGTTGGGCGGCCTCGCGGCTTCGGCTCAGGATGCCGCTGAGCAAGGAGCGACGTTTCACGAGCAACACGATGCCCGTTTTATGCGAAATCTGACGGTTCGACACTCCGGCGCTTTTTGCGGGCCTCCCGGCCGCACTTTGGAATGCAAGAAGGACCAAGATCATTAACTGTCACACGTGTGACAGTTAATGATCTTGGTCCTCTGTTCCATGATCGCCAAGTGTCACGCGTGTGACAGTTGGCGATCATGGACTGCCCGGCCTCGAGGTCACCGCCTCAGCGCCGACGCCTCACGCCACCCCGGGAAGCGCGCGCAGCCTTCGCCCGGCGGGCCGCGGCCTTGACGCCGCCCGGACTCTCGCCCACCTTGACCCGCACCACATGCGTCGGAGTCGACACCACATCGGCGCCGATCACCTCGACCGACCACTCCTCCGCGCCCAGCTTCTGCAGGGCGGCCTTGTGCTCCGCGACCTCCTGCTCGGCCGAGTCGCCCTTGAGCGCCAGCATCTCCCCGTACGGGCGCAGCAGCGGCAGCCCCCACCCCGCGAGCCGGTCCAGCGGCGCCACGGCGCGCGCCGTCACCACGTCCACCTGGACCTTGCCGACCATCTCCTCGGCGCGACCGCGCAGCACCGTCACGTTGTCCAGGCGCAGCTCGCGGACCACCTCCTCCAGGAAGGTCGTCCGCCGCAGCAGCGGCTCCAGCAACGTGATCTGGACATCCGGCCGGGCCAGCGCCACCGGGATGCCGGGCAGCCCGGCCCCGGAGCCGACGTCGCACAGCGACAGCGACCGCTTCTCCGGAAGCGCCTCGCCCAGCACCGCACAGTTGAGGATGTGCCGCTCCCAGAGCCGCGGCACCTCACGGGGCCCGATCAGCCCACGGGTGACACCGGCGTCCGCCAGCAGTTCCGCGTAGCGCACGGCCAGCTCCAGCCGGTCGCCGAAGATCTCAGCCGCGACCGCCGGGGTCTCCCCGAGCTCAGTCGAGAGCTCCTCGGGCTGGGGCTCCTCCACGCCGCACCTCTCCTCATCTCGCGTCCACCGCGGCACTTCCTGTGCCGCGACCACACGTGCCACAACTCACGACGGCCCCGCCGGCAGCAATCACCATGATCGCCGCCAACGGGGCCGGACCGTCCGATACCACTCACGCGTCCATCACGCGTCCGCGTACACGCCCGACGTGCGGGCGGGCCGCTCCGGCCGGTCAGGCCGGAAGCACGACCACGCGACGCTGGGGCTCCTCGCCCTCCGACTCGCTGCGCAGTCCCGACGCGGCCACGGCGTCGTGCACCACCTTGCGCTCGAACGGCGTCATCGGACGCAGGCGGACCGGCTCGCCGGACTCCTTGACGTCCTTGGCCGCCTGCTCGCCCAGCGCCGTCAACTCGGTCCGCTTGTCGGCACGGAACCCGGCAATGTCCAGCATCAACCGGCTGCGCTCCCCGGTCTCCCGGTGCACGGCCAGACGGGTCAGCTCCTGCAGGGCCTCCAGCACCTCACCGTCCTGGCCCACCAGGCGCCGCAGCGAGCGATCAGCCCCCGGTCCCTCACCGACGATCGAGACCGAGGCACGGTCGCCCTCGACGTCCATGTCGATGTCGCCGTCAAGATCGGCGATGTCGAGCAGGGCCTCCAGGTAGTCCGCAGCGATCTCGCCCTCCTGCTCGAGGTTGGCCAGCAGCTCGCGCTTGGACGCAGTCCCCTCGGCGGGGGCCACGGTGCCGTCCGTCACGGATCGACTCCTTTGGTGAACGGGGGTGGATCGGATGAGGGTGGGGGTGGAGGTGGGGCTGATGGGGTTCAGGACTTCTTCTTGGACGACTGACCGCCGCCCTGGCCGCGGTTGCCCCCGCCGCCACCAGCCGTGGCCCGGCCACGGGCCGGAGCGGTCTTGGTACCGCCGCCCGCCTTGGCCCCGCCGGACTTGGCGGCACCACCGGACTGCTGCTGACCGCCGCCGGACGTGCGCTGCGACTTGGTCTGGCGCTTCGGCTGCACCCGCACCTGGGTCGGCTCCGGCTCGACGTCCTCGGGAGCGTCGGCGCCGCCCTTCACCAGGGAGGCGATCGAGGCCTTGACCTCGGTGCCGTCGGCGTTCAGCTTGCCCTGCGACTTGAGCCGCGCCTGGCGCTCCTTCCAGGCAATCGAGCCCGGGGTCGGGTTGCGGCGGATGACGACCAGCTGCTGGCCCAGCGTCCAGGCGTTGGAGGTGACCATGTAGACCAGGACACCGACCGGCATGTTGATGCCGAAGAAGATGTAGATGACCGGCAGGACGTACATCATCATCTTCTGCTGCTGCATGTACGGCGTCTTGACCGTGAGGTCGACGTTCTTCGTCATGAGCTGGCGCGTGGTGAGGAACTGCGAGAAGCACATGGTCAGGATGAAGATCGCGGTGACGACCTTCACACTGGTCTGGCTGGAGCCGACGAAGGTGGCCGAGATCGGGGCACCGAAGATGTGCGCGCTGTAGGCGCTCACCAGCAGCGAGCCGGTGATCACACCGACCGCCTTCTTGTCGGCGACGTTACGCAGCACGCCGTACAGCGACATGAAGAACGGCGACTGGATCAGAAGAGGAAGACAGCTCGCAGCCGGGTTGGTACCCGCCTCCTTGTAGAGCTTCATCATCTCTTCGGACTGCTTCTGCCGGTCGTTCTTGTAGCGCTCCTGGATGACCTTCATCTTCGGCTGGAGCGCCTGCATCGTCCGCATGGACTTGATCTGCTTGACGAACAGCGGAATCATCGCCGCGCGCACGCAGACCGTCAGCATGACGATCGAGAGGCCCCACGCCCAGCCCGAGTTCGGGCCGAAGATGGACCCGAGGACGGCATGGAACTGGACCACGACCCAGGAGACGGCGTAGTACAGGGGTTTAAGGATCGAGTCGAGGAACCCCACGGGTCAGACTCCTTGGGCAGTGGTCGGGTGGACCGGCTTCCGAAGCCGCCGGTACCAGACCGGGTGCTTTCGTTCCGGGACGTAGTCGAAGCCGCCGGGCGTCCACGGGTTGCACCGTAGAATCCGCCAGGCGGTCAGGGCTGTGCCCTTGATCGCGCCGTGGACCTTGATCGCTTCGAAGCCGTAGCGTGAGCAGGACGGGTGGTAGCGGCACACCGGGCCCAGCAGTGGGCTGACGGTGAGCTGATAGAGCTTGATCAGCCCCAGCAGCACGTACTTGCCGGCGAACAGCCCGGCAAGTGCCACCCCCACCCACAGCAGGTACGTCACTGCCCTGCTCCCGTCGGCAACGAAGCGCTCAGTTTGCGCAGCGCGGAGTCCAGATCGCGTGCCAGGTCCGCGTACTCCGCCTCGGCAGCCGAGGGCAGCGCGCGTACCACTATCAGGCTACCTGCGGGCAGGCGGCCGATACGCTCGGCCATGAGGTGACGTAGGCGACGCTTGACGCGATTCCGGACCACGGCGACCCCGACAGCCTTGCTGACAACAAAACCCGCACGTGCCGGGAGAAAGTTCCCCCCGGCGCCGTGCGGGTTTGCAGGCTCCGTCGTCGGTACCTCCGCCGTCTCCGGCGAAACACCGGTACTCCCGGTGAAGAGGTGCACGACAAGCAGCGGACGACCGGCGCGCCGGCCCCGCCGTACCGCGGTCGCGAAGTCCTCGCGCCGCCTCAGCCGGTTATCGGAGGGCAGCACGACATGACGACCTTGGTGATTCGGAAGGCGATCAGGCCGACAGGCTGGTGCGGCCCTTGCCGCGGCGAGCGGCGAGGATCGCACGACCGGCGCGCGTACGCATCCGCAGACGGAAGCCGTGGGTCTTGGCGCGACGACGGTTGTTCGGCTGGAAGGTGCGCTTGCTCACGGGGGTAACTCCAGGTCAATCGAAGGGGCGGCGGGGCATCGCTTGGCCGTCACCGTGCGTCCGCGTGATCGCCATAACCCGTTCTGTACGGTGATCCACGACGCCAGATAGCTGCGCGCCTCGACTGAGGAGACTCCGCGGGCAGGCGGCAGCGGCCATCGACAACTCGACCTCGTTACGGTACGTGGAACGACGTCCATGGGTCAAACCAACCGACCTGACCTCGGCGGACGCCACCGGAGAGACCCGGGCGGTTTCGGCCACGGACCAGCGGCGACACGCTACCCACACCCTGTGGACAACAACTTGAATCGGGGCATGCCAGCCGCCTACCGTTGACAGACTTTCCATGGATCTCCCTGCCCACAGTGAAGGCGTGCACCAGTGGCTGAACCGACAAACGATCTCGCTTCCGCATGGGCGCGGGTCGTCGAGCGACTGGCCAGTGACCCGAGCGTCGAGTCCATGGACAAGAAGTGGCTGCAGCGCACCCACCCCATGGGGATGATGCACAACACCGCGCTGCTGGCCGCCCCCAACGAGTACGCCAAGGGCGTGCTGGAGGGCCGCCTGATCGGGCAGATCACCGAGCTGCTTGGCTCGGAGTTCCAGCGGTCGATCCTGATCGCCGTCGTCGTCGACGCCAACGCGGGCGCCCTGCCCCAGCCGTCGGCCCCCGCCCCGCAGGCCCACCAGCCGCAACCCCAGCAGCCGCAGCACCAGGGGCACCAGAGCCAACAGGGCCACCAGTCGCAGCCCACGTCGTGGCAGACCGGCTACGGCTATCCCCAGCCTGGGGAGAATCCCCGGCCGTACCCGGATTCCCCGCAGTCCCACGGGTACCAGGAATCCCACGGGTACCAGCAGCACGCAGAGCAGCCCCAGGCCCAGCACCAGCCCCAGCCGCGGCAGTACCCGGAGCCCGCGCCCTACCAGCAGCCCGCGGAGCCGCAGGCGTACCGCGACGAGTGGAGCGTGCCGCAGCTGCCGGTGCAGCTTCCGCCCCGGCCCGTCCAGCCTGCCCAGCACGGCTCGCCCTCCGGGGAGGACCGGCAGTCGCGCACTCAGCCGCCCGCGGTTCCCGAGTCGTCCTCCACCGAGCTTGCTCCCCGGCCGGAGCCCGAGCCGCCGGCGTCCAACGCGCCCGCGCTGCCTGCCGCGAGCCAGCGCCCGGCGGTCCCGGCCGTCTCGCCGATGCCGCGGCCCGGCACCGGATCCAGCGGCAGTTCCTCGCTGCCCGCAGGCGGCAAGGACGAGCCCGCAGCGCGGCTGAACCCCAAGTACCTCTTCGACACCTTCGTCATCGGGGCGAGCAACCGCTTCGCCCACGCGGCTGCGGTCGCCGTCGCCGAGAGCCCGGCCAAGGCCTACAACCCGCTCTTCATCTACGGCGAGTCCGGCCTCGGCAAGACGCACCTGCTGCACGCCATCGGCCACTACGCCCGCAGCCTCTACCCGGGCACCCGGGTCCGGTACGTGAGCTCCGAGGAGTTCACCAACGAGTTCATCAACTCGATCCGCGACGACAAGGGCGACGGCTTCCGGCAGCGCTACCGGGACATGGACATCCTGCTGGTCGACGACATCCAGTTCCTGCAGAACAAGGAGTCGACCCAGGAGGAGTTCTTCCACACCTTCAACACCCTGCACAACGCCAACAAGCAGATCGTGATCTCCTCCGACCGGCCGCCCAAGCAGCTGGTCACGCTGGAGGACCGGCTGCGCAACCGCTTCGAGTGGGGCCTGACCACCGACGTCCAGCCCCCCGAGCTGGAGACCCGGATCGCGATCCTGCGCAAGAAGGCGCTCCAGGAGCAACTCAACGCCCCTGCCGAGGTGTTGGAGTTCATCGCCTCGCGGATCTCGCGCAACATCCGCGAGCTGGAGGGCGCGCTGATCCGCGTCACCGCCTTCGCCAGCCTCAACCGGGCGCCGGTGGACCTGCAGTTGGCGGAGATCGTGCTCAAGGACCTGGTCCCGGGCGGCGAGGACGACGGGCCGGAGATCACGGCCGGCGTGATCATGCAGCAGACCGCCGCGTACTTCGGGCTGTCGGTGGACGACCTGTGCGGTTCCTCGCGCAGCCGGGTGCTGGTGACGGCCCGCCAGATCGCCATGTACCTGTGCCGGGAGCTGACCGACCTGTCGCTGCCGAAGATCGGTGCGGCCTTCGGCGGCCGCGACCACACGACGGTCATGCACGCGGACCGCAAGATCCGCACGATGATGGCCGAGCGGCGGGCCATCTACAACCAGGTCACCGAGCTCACCAACCGCATCAAGAGCTGACGCCGACGGCCGAGGAGCCTCGGCACACACCCGAGCACCATGGAGGGGCGCCCTGTAGGCGCCCCTCCTGTCGTTTCCCCACAGTCATGGGTACCTTTGCCCGTCCACACCCTGGGGAGAAGCGAGTTATCCAGAATCTCTCCACAGGCTGTCCGGCTCTGGAAGTATCGTCCCAGGTCACCCGCCTGTGGGTCTGTGGGAACCGGTCGTCCACAGCCTGTGGAGAACTGATCGGCCGTCAACCCGGTGCCGAGGTTATCCACGCGCTGTCCCCAGGCTGGGCCCGGTTATCCCCAGCAGCGGCCTGTTTCTCCACAAGAATGTCCACAGAGCGGCAACATCAAGGGCCATTTCACTGGGTCGAGCGAAATAAGGCACGTGATGTTGCCACAGGGGCTGTGGGTAACCGGGGGAAAAGCTGGGGACGATGCGGTGGACAACCTGTGCACAACCCAGGACCCCTGTGCACAGCGGGGGTTACGTCCACAGGGGCCCCTAGTTTTTCCACTCCTGCGTCCCCAGGGAATGTGGATGAAAAAGCGGCCTCGACCTGCGCAGGAGGGGGTTATCCACGGTTTCCACAAGGCCTACTACTACTACCCACTAGAGATAGCTCGGTCTTGATCCAAAAGAAGGTGGGCGGTGGATCTGTGGAGAACGCGGACTGCCCACGCGTTCGAGACCGACTTCGGACCATCTGCCTCAGCTGTCCGTGGTATGCGTCAGACTGTTCCTCGGCAACAGGAGCGGACGCCAGGAGCATCCCCTCCGTCGCGGGCCCTCAACCGCCCGTCCAGATGCCGCGTAGATGCAGTGCAGATGAACAGAGAGAGCGCGTGCGCGCACCGACGCGCAGAGCGACATCCACCTCAGGAGGCGGTTACCGGTGAAGTTCCGGGTCGAGCGTGACGTCCTCGCGGAGGCCGTGGCCTGGGCCGCGCGCAGCCTCCCGGCCCGGCCCCCGGTGCCGGTGCTCGCCGGGCTGCTGCTGACGGCCGAGAGCGAGGGCGGCACGGGCACACTGAGCCTGTCCGGCTTCGACTACGAGGTCTCCGCCCGCGTCGAGACCGAGGCGGATGTGGAGGAGGCCGGCACGGTCCTGGTCTCCGGTCGCCTGCTCGCGGACATCTCCCGCTCGCTTCCCAACAGGCCTGTGGAGATCTCCACCGACGGCGTGCGCGTGCTGGTCGTCTGCGGCAGCTCGCGATTCACACTCCCCACCCTGCCTGTGGAGGAGTACCCGGCTCTGCCGCAGATGCCGACCGTCTCCGGCGTGGTTCCCGGTGACGTCTTCGCCGCCGCCGTGGCCCAGGTCGCTGTCGCCGCCGGTCGCGACGACACGCTGCCGGTGCTGACGGGTGTGCGCGTCGAGATCGAGGACGACCGGGTGACCCTGGCCGCGACGGACCGCTACCGCTTCGCCGTCCGCGACCTGCTGTGGAAGCCGGAGCAGCCCGGTCTCTCGGCTGTGGCCCTGGTCCCCGCCAAGACCCTGCTGGACACCGCGAAGTCGCTCAGTGCGGGCGACAGCGTCTCCATCGCACTGGCCGGCAGCGGCAAGGGCGAGGGCCTGATCGGCTTCGAGGGCGCCGGCCGCCGGACCACCACGCGGCTGCTGGAGGGCGAGTTCCCGAAGTTCCGCTCGCTCTTCCCGACGGAGTTCTCCGCGGTCGGCACGGTGGGCACCCAGGCTTTTGTGGACGCCGTCAAGCGCGTCTCCCTGGTCGCCGAGCGGAACACCCCGGTGCGGCTCAACTTCGAGCAGGGCGTGCTGACCCTGGAGGCCGGCTCCGGCGACGACGCGCAGGCCACGGAGCGGCTGGACGCGGACCTGGAGGGCGACGACATCTCGATCGCCTTCAACCCGGCCTACCTGCTGGACGGCCTGTCGGCCATCGACTCCCCGATCGCCCAGCTCAGCTTCACCACGGCGACGAAGCCGGCGCTGCTCAGCGGCAAGGCCTCGCAGGAGAGCGAGGCCGACGAGGCGTACAAGTACCTGATCATGCCGGTGCGGCTCTCCGGCTGACGCCCGGTTGCCCTGACCTCAGGGGCGCGGGGAACTGCGGGACCAGCCACTGCGTGCCGATGGCCCTGTTCGTTCGGGGACAGACCACGCAGGGTGGCTTGTCGCGCAGTTCCCCGCGCCCCCAGGTAGTGCAACCGGAGAACGGGGATAGGCTCAACTTCGGGCGGCAACGGGGCCGCGGACAGTCAGTACACAGCAAAGGACTGATCATGCAGCTCGGACTCATCGGTCTCGGCAAGATGGGCGGCAACATGCGTGAGCGCATCCGCCGCGCGGGCCACACCGTCATCGGTTACGACCGCGACCCCGGCCTGTCCGACGTGGCGAGCCTGAAGGAGCTGGTCGGCTCCCTCGCCGCGCCGCGCGTGGTGTGGGTCATGGTCCCGGCCGGTGGGCCGACCCAGTCCACCGTCGACGAGCTGGCCGAGCTGCTGGAGCCGGGCGACGTCGTCGTCGACGGCGGCAACTCCCGCTGGACCGACGACGAGAAGCACGCCGCGGACCTGGCCGAGAAGGGCATCGGCTTCGTCGACTGCGGTGTCTCCGGCGGTGTCTGGGGCCTGCAGAACGGCTACGCCCTGATGTACGGCGGCTCCGACGCCGACATCGCCAAGGTGCAGCCGATCTTCGACGCCCTGAAGCCGGAGGGCGAGTACGGCTCCGTGCACGCCGGCAAGGTCGGTGCGGGCCACTTCGCCAAGATGGTCCACAACGGCATCGAGTACGCGATCATGCAGGCCTACGCCGAGGGCTGGGAGCTGCTGGAGGCCGTGGACAGCGTCACCGACGTCCGCGAGATCTTCCGCTCCTGGAAGGAGGGCACGGTCATCCGCTCCTGGCTGCTGGACCTGGCCGTGGACGCCCTCGACAAGGACGAGCACCTCGACAAGCTCAAGGGCTACGCCGCCGACTCCGGTGAGGGCCGCTGGACGGTCGAGGCCGCCATCGACCACGCCGTGCCGCTGCCGGCGATCACGGCCTCGCTCTTCGCCCGCTTCGCCTCCCGTCAGGACGACTCGCCGCAGATGAAGATGATCGCCGCGCTGCGCAACGAGTTCGGCGGCCACGCGGTCGAGAGCAAGTAGCGAGCCGGTAGTTCATCCACAACCTGCGAAGGAAGCTGTGCACGTCGCGCATCTGTCGCTGGCAGACTTCCGCAGTTACGCCCGGGTCGAGGTTCCGCTCGACCCGGGCGTAACGGCGTTCACCGGGCCCAACGGCCAGGGGAAGACCAACCTGGTCGAGGCGGTCGGCTATCTGGCCACGCTCGGCAGCCACCGGGTCTCGGGCGACGCCCCGCTGGTCCGGCAGGGCGCGCAGCGGGCGATCGTGCGCGGAATGGTGGTCAGGGACGAGCGCCAGACGCTGATCGAGCTGGAGCTCAACCCCGGCCGGGCGAACCGGGCGCGGATCAACCGCAGCGACAACGTCCGCCCGCGCGACGTGCTGGGGTTGCTGCGGACGGTCCTGTTCGCGCCCGAGGACCTGGCCCTGGTGAAGGGCGACCCGGGTGAGCGCCGCCGCTTCCTGGACGAGCTGCTGACGCTGCGTGCGCCGCGGCTGGCGGGTGTCCGGCAGGACTATGAGCGGGTGCTCAAGCAGCGCAACGCGCTGCTGAAGTCGGCGGCGACGGCCCGGCGTTCGTCGGGCCGGGTGGAGTTGTCGACGCTGGACGTGTGGGACGACCATCTGGCCCGTGCGGGTGCGGAGTTGCTGGCGCAGCGGCTGGATCTGGTCGCCGCGCTGCAGCCGCTGGTGGCCCGGGCGTACGAGGAGCTGGCGCCGGGCGGCGGCGGGACGGTGTTGGAGTACCGCTCGTCGATGGGCGAGGGCGTCCCGCTGGGCGGCGGCCGCGAGGCGCTGTACGCGGCGCTGCTGGCCGCGTTGGGCGCGGCCCGCAAGCAGGAGATCGAGCGCGGCCTGACCCTGGTGGGCCCGCACCGCGACGAGCTGGGCCTGCGGCTCGGCGAGCTGCCGGCCAAGGGGTACGCGTCGCATGGCGAGTGCTGGTCGTACGCGCTGGCGCTGCGCCTGGCCTCCTATGACCTGCTCCGCGCGGACGGCGGCGAACCGGTCCTGGTCCTGGACGACGTCTTCGCCGAGCTGGACGCGCGGCGGCGCGAGAGGCTCGCGGAGCGGGTGGCGATCGGCGAGCAGGTGCTTGTGACGGCGGCGGTCCCCGAAGACGTCCCGGAGGCGCTCAAAGGAACGCGCTACGCGGTCATGGACGGCGAAGTCACCCGACTCTGACCTGCGTGTGGGCACGTGGAGCAGGCGCACTGCCCAGGGGCGCGGGAGCCGAAAGGAGCGCCTTTTCGCGCCCGCGCGGCGGAACGGCGCATCAGCAGAGCCTCGCGCCCTTGAGGTGTTGCACGGTGTCCGTCCCCGGTTTGCTTCCCGCGTACTCTGGACGCTTGTCCACATCCTGGGGAAAGCGAGGCGCGACGTGTCGGAGGAGACCCCTGAGCTCAGCGGCGTCGACCTCGCCCGGGTCGCGCTCCGTGCCGCGAAGGACCAGGCGCGTGCTCGCGGCGAAGCCGCCTCGCAGAAGCGGCAGGCCCGCCGGACCGGCCTGCGGTCGGGCGCTCGCGCGGACGGCCGGGATCCGCAGCCACTCGGCAAGGCGATCACTCGCCTCCTCGCGGAGCGCGGGTGGGAGGCGCCTGCGGCCGTCGGTGGAGTGATGGGGCGGTGGCCGGAGATCGTGGGGAAGGACATCGCCGCGCACTGCGAGCCGGAGCACTTCGACGAGGACGGACGGGTCCTCTCCGTGCGCTGCAGCTCGACCGCTTGGGCCACCCAACTCCGACTGATGGCACCGCAGTTGATGCGTACCTTGAACGTCTCCCTGGGCGACGGAACGGTCCGCTTCATCAAGGTCAACGGCCCCGCCGCGGGCCCGTCCCGCTACCGCGGGCGCCTGCGCGCGCCGGGCAGCAAGGGGCCCGGGGACACCTGGGGCTGAACCCCTGGCTGAACCCCAGGTAGAACCCCTGGCTGACGCTCACGGCAGGGGTGGTGACCCGCCGTAGGCGATGGATCCGAGAAACGGCCGTCAGAGCGCCGTAGGCCCCCTGGTCCGGTGTGGGGACATGTCGGACGGTGGTTGACGTCCGGCACGGGCCGTTCAGAGGGCGGCAAAGCCCCATCTCTGTCAGTCGTACGGGTAGACTGAAACCCAAACACTGCCGCTTGCGGTATGAAGCGGTACTGAGTCGAACGCCGTGGCCGCCTCCAGCCTGCCCGCAGGGCGAGGGAGCGGCCCGCGCTGTGCCAGAGAGGGCGTTTCGTGGCCGAGTCCGGCAACCCCAACCAGTCACCTGACGAGAACGACGAGCTCGAGAAGTCGTACGACGCCAGCGCCATCCAGGTGCTGGAGGGGCTCGAAGCCGTACGCAAGCGCCCCGGCATGTACATCGGTTCGACCGGCGAGCGTGGCCTGCACCACTTGGTGCAGGAGATCGTGGACAACTCCGTCGACGAGGCCATGGCCGGCCACGCCGACAGCATCGAGGTGACGATCCTTCCGGACGGCGCGGTCCGCGTCATCGACAACGGCCGTGGCATCCCCGTCGGTGTGGAGAAGACCACCGGCAAGCCCGCCGTCGAGGTGGTCCTCACCGTCCTGCACGCGGGCGGCAAGTTCGGCGGCGGCGGCTACGCCGTCTCCGGCGGTCTGCACGGCGTCGGCGTCTCCGTCGTCAACGCGCTGTCGAACCGCCTCGCGGTCGAGGTGCGGACCGACGGCTACCGCTGGACGCAGGAGTACAAGAGCGGCGTGCCGGTGGCCGAGCTGGCCCGTCACGAGGAGACCCCGGAGACGGGGACCACGGTCACCTTCTGGGCCGACCCGGAGATCTTCGAGACCACCGACTACTCCTTCGACACCCTCTCCCGCCGGTTCCAGGAGATGGCCTTCCTCAACAAGGGCCTGGCGATCTCCCTCACCGACGAGCGCCCGGACCACACCGACGACGAGGGCAAGCCCAACTCGGTGCGGTACCACTACGAGGGCGGCATCTCCGACTTCGTGACCTACCTCAACTCCCGCAAGGGCGAGGTGGTCCACCCCACCGTCATCGACTTCGAGGCGGAGGACAAGGAGAAGAAGATCTCCGTGGAGATCGCGATGCAGTGGAACACCTCGTACAACGAGGGCGTCTACTCCTTCGCGAACACCATCCACACCCACGAGGGCGGTACCCACGAGGAGGGCTTCCGGGCCGCGCTCACGGGTCTGGTCAACCGGTACGCGCGCGACAAGAAGCTGCTGCGCGAGAAGGACGACAACCTCACCGGTGAGGACATCCGCGAGGGTCTCACCGCGATCATCTCGGTCAAGCTCGGCGAGCCGCAGTTCGAGGGCCAGACCAAGACCAAGCTGGGCAACACCGAGGCCAAGACCTTCGTGCAGAAGGTCGTCCACGAGTACTTCAACGACTGGCTGGACCGGAACCCGAACGAGGGCGCGGACATCATCCGCAAGGCGATCACGGCGGCCACCGCCCGTGTCGCCGCCCGCAAGGTCCGTGACCTGACGCGCCGCAAGGGCCTGCTGGAGTCGGCCTCGCTGCCGGGCAAGCTGTCGGACTGCCAGTCCAAGGACCCGACCGAGTGCGAGATCTTCATCGTCGAGGGTGACTCCGCCGGCGGCTCGGCCAAGCAGGGCCGTGACCCGCGGGTGCAGGCGATCCTGCCGATCCGAGGCAAGATCCTCAACGTCGAGAAGGCGCGCATCGACAAGGTGTTGCAGAACACCGAGGTCCAGGCGCTGATCTCGGCCTTCGGCACCGGCGTCCACGACGACTTCGACCTGGCCAAGCTCCGCTATCACAAGATCATCCTGATGGCGGACGCCGACGTCGACGGCCAGCACATCTCCACGCTGCTGCTGACCCTGCTGTTCCGCTTCATGCGCCCGCTGATCGAGGGCGGCCACGTCTACCTGGCCCGCCCGCCGCTGTACAAGATCAAGTGGGGTCGGGACGACATCGAGTACGTCTACTCCGACCGTGAGCGCGACGCCTCCCTCGAGGCGGGGCGTCAGGGCGGGCGCAAGCTCCCCAAGGACGACGCGATCCAGCGCTTCAAGGGCCTCGGCGAGATGAACGCCGAGGAGCTGCGGGTCACCACCATGGACCTCGATCTGCGTCTGCTCTCCCAGGTCACCCTGGAGGACGCGGCCCGCGCCGACGACCTCTTCTCGATCCTCATGGGCGAGGACGTCGAGGCGCGCCGGTCCTTCATCCAGCGCAACGCCAAGGACGTCCGCTTCCTCGACGTGTAAGTCCTCCGGCAGCAGCGAAGCAGCAGCCCGGCAGACAGCCAGCAGCGAAAGGAAACTGACCACCCGTGGTCGACGACAACAGCCCTGAGGGCGCGCAGCCGGAGGACCTCCCGGCCGAGGAGAACGGCAGCGGTACCCGGGTCGAGCAGGTCGAGCTCGAGACGGAGATGCAGCGCTCGTACCTCGACTACGCGATGAGCGTCATCGTCTCGCGCGCCCTGCCCGAGGTCCGCGACGGCCTCAAGCCCGTCCACCGCCGCGTCCTGTACGCCATGTACGACGGGGGCTACCGCCCCGAGAAGGGCTACTACAAGTGCGCCCGCGTCGTCGGCGACGTGATGGGCAACTACCACCCGCACGGCGACACCTCGATCTACGACACCCTGGTGCGTCTCGCCCAGCCGTGGTCGATGCGGATGCCGCTGGTGGACGGCAACGGCAACTTCGGCTCCCCGGGCAACGACCCGGCCGCCGCCATGCGGTACACCGAGTGCCGGATGATGCCGCTGGCCATGGAGATGATGCGGGACATCGACGAGGAGACCGTCGACTTCTCGCCGAACTACGACGGCCGCTCCCAGGAGCCGCAGGTCCTGCCGGCGCGCTTCCCCAACCTGCTGGTCAACGGCGCCACGGGCATCGCGGTCGGCATGGCCACCAACATCCCGCCGCACAACCTGCGCGAGGTCGCCTCGGGTGCCCTGTGGTACCTGCGCAACCCGGAGGCCTCCAACGAGGAGTTGCTTGAGGCCCTGATCGAGCGGATCAAGGGCCCCGACTTCCCGACCGGGGCGCTGATCGTGGGCCGCCGCGGCATCGAGGACGCCTACCGGACCGGTCGCGGCTCGATCGCCATGCGCGCGGTCGTCGAGGTCGAGGAGATCCACGGCCGTCAGTGCCTGGTCGTCAGCGAGCTGCCGTTCCAGGTCAACCCGGACAACCTGGCGCTGAAGATCGCCGACCTGGTCAAGGACGCCCGGATCGGCGGCATCGCCGACGTCCGCGACGAGTCCTCGTCCCGTACCGGCACCCGCCTGGTGGTCGTGCTCAAGCGCGACGCGGTCGCCAAGGTCGTGCTGAACAACCTGTACAAGCACACCGACCTGCAGACCAACTTCGGCGCCAACATGCTGGCCCTGGTCGACGGCGTGCCGCGCACGCTCTCGCTGGACGCCTTCATCCGTCACTGGGTCAACCACCAGATCGACGTGATCGTGCGTCGGACCCGCTTCCGGCTGCGCAAGGCCGAGGAGCGCGCCCACATCCTGCGCGGCCTGCTCAAGGCGCTGGACGCGATCGACGAGGTCATCGCGACCATCCGGCGCAGCGACACGGTCGACGTCGCCCGCACCGCGCTGATGGCGCTGCTGACCATCGACGAGATCCAGGCCAACGCGATCCTGGAGATGCAGCTGCGCCGTCTGGCCGCTCTGGAGCGCCAGAAGATCACGGCCGAGTACGACGAGCTGATGGCCAAGATCCGCGAGTACAACGCGATCCTGGACTCGCCGGAGCGGCAGCGCGAGATCATCTCCGAGGAGCTGACCGCGATCGTCGACAAGTTCGGCGACGACCGGCGCTCGACGCTGATCGCCTACGACGGCGACATGTCCGTCGAGGACCTGATCGCCGAAGAGGACATCGTCGTCACCATCACCCGTGGCGGCTACGTCAAGCGGACCCGTTCCGACCTCTACCGCTCGCAGAAGCGCGGCGGCAAGGGCGTGCGCGGTGCGCAGCTGAAGCAGGACGACATCGTCGACCACTTCTTCGTGACGACCACGCACAACTGGATCCTCTTCTTCACCAACAAGGGCCGGGTCTACCGGGCCAAGGGCTACGAACTGCCGGACGCCGGGCGGGACGCCCGCGGCCAGCACGTGGCCAACCTGCTGGCGTTCCAGCCGGACGAGCAGATCGCCCAGGTCATGGCGGTGCGCACCTACGAGGCCGCGCCGTACCTGGTGCTGGCGACCCGCTCGGGCCTGGTCAAGAAGACCTCGCTGAAGGACTACGACTCGCCGCGTTCGGGCGGGCTGATCGCGATCAACCTGCGCCAGGACGAGGAGGGCACGGATGATGAGCTGATCGGCGCGGAGCTGGTCTCGGCCGACGACGACCTGCTGCTGATCTCGAAGAAGGCGCAGGCCATCCGCTTCACCGCCACCGACGAGTCGCTGCGCCCGATGGGCCGCGCCACCTCGGGTGTGAAGGGGATGAGTTTCCGCGAGGACGACGAACTTCTGTCGATGTCCGTCATCCGGCCGGGTACGTTCGTCTTCACGGCCACCGACGGTGGCTACGCCAAGCGCACCAAGGTGGACGAGTACCGCGTCCAGGGGCGTGGTGGCCTGGGCATCAAGGCGGCGAAGATCGTCGAGGACCGCGGCTCGCTGGTGGGCGCGCTGGTCGTCGAGGAGTCGGACGAGATCCTGGCGATCACCCTCGGCGGAGGAGTGATCCGTACGCGGGTCTCCGAGGTCCGTGAAACCGGGCGTGACACGATGGGCGTCCAACTCATCAACCTGGGGAAGAAGGACGCCGTCGTCGGCATCGCCCGCAATGCGGAGGGTGTGGACGAGGTGGACGACGCCGAGGTCGACGAGTCCGCGGACGCCGTGCTGACGGCCGCGTCGGAGGAATCGGTCGAATCGGCCGACACCGACGGCACGACCGGCGACGAGGCGGCTCCCGGGGCGGAGTGATCTTGCTTTCTGGCACGGGCTCCGGTGCGATCCGCCGGGGCCCGTGCCAGGATGCTGCCCAGATCAGTGCTTGCGATGTGAACAACTTGCACGAATTGCGGGAGGACCAGGGTGAGTGGACCCACGGGAGCGGCCGGTGCCGCAGGGCGCGCGCAGGACGCCGCCGGTACGGGCGGCGGCACGTCCGGCCGTGACGCGGGCTCGACGTCGGTGATGCCCCCGGTCGGACCGGACGGCTCGGCCCAGGCCCCCCGCCGCCGTCAGGGCGGCGCCAACGGCGAGCAGGCGCAACAGCGTGCCGCCGCGGAGGCCTCGGGCGGTGCCGGCGACGCCACGGCGGCCGGCGGCTACTCGACGCCGACGACGTACTCCAAGGGGCAGCCCACCCCGCCGCGCGGCACCCCGGTGCCGGGCCGCCCGGGCAAGGCGCCGCGCCCCGGCGGCGGCGGTGGTACCGACGGCGACGCCGCGCGCCGTCCGGCTCCGGCCGCTCCGCCGTCCGGCCGTACCCGCCGTGCCCGCCTCCGGGTGGTCCGCACGGACCCGTGGACGGTCATGAAGGTCAGCTTCCTGCTGTCGGTGGCGCTCGGCGTGGTGACCATCGTCGGCGTCTCGCTGCTGTGGATGGTCCTCGACGCGGCCGGCGTCTTCAGCTCGGTCGGAGGCACGCTCCAGCAGGCCACCACCGGAGCCGACGCCAGCAGCGGCTTCAACCTGCAGTCGTACCTCTCGTTCGGCAACGTCTTCGTGTTCACGCTGCTGGTCGCGGTGATCGACGTGGTGCTGCTGACGGCCCTGTGCACGCTGGGTTCGTTCATCTACAACACGGCGGCGGGCATGACCGGCGGCGTGGAGCTGACCCTCGCCGAGGAGGACTGACCGGGCCCGCCCGGTGACCTCGGGGTTGTGCTCTCCGGAGCTGATTTGGGCAGACCGCTGCACGTGCGCTAATCTTCTAACGCAACGCAGCGCGGGCCTATAGCTCAGACGGTTAGAGCGCTTCCCTGATAAGGAAGAGGCCACAGGTTCAAGTCCTGTTAGGCCCACCAGCGTAAATGCCCCGGATGGATCTCCATCCGGGGCATTGCATTTGGGCCGTGCGCCCGTTTCTTGCCCCAGTAGGGCCGTCGGCCCCGGATCGGGTGCCCTCCGGGCGAGCGCGCCCCTGCGCCTCCTGCGCCGACAAGCCTCCTGTGGCCCTCCTTCTGACGGTGCCTTCGGGAACGCTTCGTGTACGCGGTACCGGGGCGAGCGGGTGGTGTGCCGCGGCTGGACGGGTGACTCGTGGTCGTGTCGTCCACCGGTTCCGCGGGTGGAGTGCGTCGCTGGGATAGCGGCGCTTCGGTGCCCGAGTCCCTGTTGTCGAAGGTCTGGAGTGCCTGTGCTGCCGTCTGCTTCTCTGCCGCTCAAGGCCCTGAAACTGCTCGTGCTCATCCTGTGCTCGCTCGCCATGCTCACCGCGTTCGTGCCGTCGGCTCACGCCGAATCCGTGCGGGCGGTTGCCGCGCACGAGAGCAGGAGCGGAGTGGACTGGGACAGGATCGCGCGATGTGAGAGCGGCGGCGACTGGGCGACCGACAGCGGCAACGGCTATTACGGCGGACTGCAGTTCAACCAGGCGACCTGGCGGGCCAACGGCGGCCTCGCGTACGCGCCCCGTGCTGACCTTGCCGACAGGAACCAGCAGATCAACATCGCCAACCACCTCGCGGGACGGCGCGGCCTGGAGCCGTGGCCCGTCTGCGGCACCCTCGGCGCGCACGCGGGTCGACCGCATCACACCGCGCACGGAGTCCAGGGCGCCGATCACGGCGGAGCGTGGACGGGTGCAGCCTGGACGGTAAGGCCCGGCGAGACGCTGGCCGGCATCGCGGCGACGACCCACGTCGTCGGCGGCTGGCCCGCGCTCTTCGACCTCAACCGGCACACGGTCGGCGGCAACCCCGATCGGATCAGGCCCGGAGAGGTCCTGCGGCTGCATCGGTGATCGCGGCCCACCGGGCTCGCTCGTCAGGACGTGGTTCGGCTTGTTCGGGTGTTCCGCTACGGCCGTGCCGCAGCAGGGAGATGACCCGCAGTCGGCCGACGTGGCCATAGTCGTGCCTGGCGTTGTACGGCGGGGTGTAGCATCGCGGCAAGGACGTCATCGAGGAAGTCGAGGTCTCGCGGTGAAGAAGCTTCTGCTGGTTGTTCTGGCCGCTCTGGGCGGGTACTTCGTCTACCGCCAGGTGCAGGCGGACCGCGCCGAGCAGGACCTGTGGACCGAGGCCACCGACCCGATCCCGGCCGGCTCCCGCTGAGCGGAGCATCCAGCCCGGTCGGCCCGTGCGGTCGGCCCGTTGGAGAGTGATCGTGGTGGTCCGTGCTGCCGTGCCGAGCGGGTACGCTTGTGCGCGGCAGTTCGCGGGGCCTTAGCTCAGTTGGTAGAGCGCCGTCTTTGCATGGCGGATGTCAGGGGTTCGACTCCCCTAGGCTCCACAGACGACGAAATGGCTCCCGCCCGTGGCGACACGGGCGGGAGCCATTGTCGTTGGGTCGTCGGTGCGTCGTGTGCGCGTTCCCGACGCCAAGATCGCGAACTGTCACGCGCGTGACATTTGGCGATCTTGGTGGGCGCGGTCTCAGGACTCCGGGCGCGGCTTCTTGGCGCTGCCCTTCGCCGCGCCCGCCTCGTCGCCCTGCTCGCTCTGCTCGGCCTCCTTGGCGGCGACCTCCGGGTCCAGGGCTGCGGAGCCGTTGACCGCCGCGCTGGCGCTGGAGCCGCCGGGCTGCGGGCCGGTCTCCCGGAGCGGGATCGGGGTGGTGGGCGGTTCCACCAGCCAGTCCGGGTTGCTCTGCTTCTGGTACCACTTCCAGGCCGCCAGGCCGCCACCGGCCATGGCGCCCAGGGCCAGGAGGGTGATTCCGCGGCGGAGCCAGCGTCCCCGGCGCGCGGTCGCGCGGGCGTGGGCGGCGGTCAGCGCCTCGATCTCCGCGAGAGACACCTCGCCCCGGACCACCGGCAGCACCGCCGCCGAGCGGTCGTGGACCTCGTGGACGGCCGTCTGGGCGGCCGGCAGGACCTGGTCCAGGGCGACGGCCCGGGCCTGTCGTGCGGCGGCTCGAGCCCGCCCTGCGGCCTTGCCGACGGCGCCGCCGGCGTCCACGACGGACGGGGGAACGTTGGCCCGTGCCTGCGCCCACAGGGGGACCACCTGTCCCTGCACGGTGCCCTGGGCCGCCAGGCGGGCGTGCTCGACCGCTGAGCCGACGACCGGAGCCAGCTTCTGCCGGGCCTCGTCGGCGTACTGCGCTGCGGTGTCCTTGGCGCTCACGGCGTATGGCGTGAGCTGCTCACGGGTGCGACTGGCTGCCTCGCGAGCTGCGTCGATCCGGCTCACCGGGAACCTCCTCCTGGGGCGTCCTGTTCCTCGCGTTGATCGCGTTCATCAGGTTCATCGCGTTCATCAGGTTTGTCTCATCTATCCGCGTATCCACCCAATCAAAGAGCATGCCGCCTGAATCGTGCCCAGGCGCGCTGAACGGGCAGAAAAGCCGTGAAATCCGTTCTGGGCCTCTCCTTGGCATCCTGCTCCTTTGGGATGCGATGTACAGCCCGTGCGAGGATTCCTTCCGTCAGAAGTCAGAAGCACGGAAGGCGCATCGTGGCCGAGGAACTGTTCGCCACCCTCCACACCAACCACGGGGACATCGTGGTCAAGCTCTTCCCGTTCCACGCCCCGAAGACGGTGGCGAACTTCGTCGAGCTGGCCGAGGGCAGCCGTGAGTGGACCCACCCGGGCACCGGCGCCAAGACCACGGACAAGCTCTACGACGGGACGATCTTCCACCGGGTGATCTCCGGGTTCATGATCCAGGGCGGTGACCCGCTGGGCATCGGCGTGGGCGGCCCCGGCTACGAGTTCGGTGACGAGATCCACCCCGAGCTGAGCTTCGACCGTGCCTACCTGCTGGCCATGGCCAACGCCGGTCCGGGCACCAACGGCTCCCAGTTCTTCGTCACGGTGGCCCCGACCACCTGGCTGAACCGCAAGCACACCATCTTCGGCGAGGTCGCGGACGAGGCCTCCAAGAAGGTCGTGGACGCCGTCGCGGCCCTGCCGACCGGCCGCAACGACCGCCCGGCCGAGGACGTCGTCATCGAGTCGGTGGAGATCACCCGCCGCTGAAGCCCGCCCTCCGGTGACGCCGGCCCTGCCGACGTCCGCCCGGGTCCGGCTTCCGGATTAACGGGATTCACAGGATCGGCTCTCATGGCCCAGTCCCCCGGTGAGGGAGACTGGGCCATGTCGCGTTCGTTGCCCCAGCAAACGGCCCCGTGAGTGGCCCATTCCCAGCGAGGACCAGAGTCGTGAGCGCTTATCCCGGAGGAGAGTCGACGGTCATGCTGCCGGACTGCTATCGGCATCCCGGGCGCGAGACCGGTGTGCACTGCACGCGCTGCGAGAAGCCGGTCTGCCCCGAGTGCCGGGTGGACGCGGCGGTCGGCTTCCACTGCCTCGACTGCGCGCAGCAGTCCCGCGCCTCGGTGCGGACCACCGCGCCGCGCACCCAGTACGGCGGCCGGGTCGCCCGGGACGGCGCGCTGGTCACCAAGCTGCTCATCGCGGTCAACGTGGTGGTCTGGCTGCTCGCCTTCACCGGCGGCAACGACTTCGTCTACCGGTGGATCATGCAGGGCGACGCCGTGGCCAGCAGCGGCGAGTGGTACCGGATGATCACCTCGATCTTCCTGCACCAGCAGATCCTCCACATCGCCCTGAACATGTGGTCGCTGTGGGTGCTCGGGCCGTATGTGGAGCAGGCGCTGGGACGGCTGCGGTACCTCACGCTCTACCTGCTGGCAGGGATCGGCGGCTCGGCGCTGGTGATGCTGCTGGTGCCGGCCGAGCCGGTGCTGGGGGCGTCCGGGGCGATCTTCGGCCTGTTCGGGGCGGTGATCGTGATCCACCGGCACCGGGGCTACCAGCTCGGGCCGATCATGGCTGTGCTGCTGGTCAACCTGGTCGCGACGTTCACGCTGAGCGGCATCGCCTGGCAGGCGCACATCGGCGGCCTGGCCGTCGGCGGGCTCATCGCCGCGGGCTACGCCTACGCCCCGGCGGCGCGCCGGAACGCGGTGCAGGCCGCCGTGGTGGTGGCCGCGGCACTGCTGGTGGTCGGCGTTAGCCTGTACGCGGTCGCACAGATCACCAGCTGACGCAGGGCACCAGCTAAAGCGGGGCGTCGGCCGAGGCAGGTCACCGACCGGAGCGGCCCCGTTGCACCGGGTTTTCCACAGGCAAAGCGAAGAGGCCCGCACAGGTGTGCGGGCCTCTTTCGTGTGACCTTCGCTACGCGTGTCCACCTGCGGACCGTCCCGCAACCGCCGAGTGGGGGAGCGGTGTGCCGGATCAAGTTATCCACAGATAGTCAGGGTTTTTCCCCAGTGTGGACAGCCCTGTGGATAATGCCGCGGAGACTGCTGCTCCGGTGCTACTTCCACTGGGTCGAGACGGCGAAGCCGCCGGCGATGAAGCCGAAGCCGACGACGATGTTCCAGTTGCCCAGCGCACTGATCGGATACGCGGCACTGGTCACGTAGTAGAGGACGATCCACACCAGCCCGACCAGGAACAACGCCAGCATCAGCGGTGCGATGAAGCCGCGACCGGACTTCAGCTTCACCGCTGTCGCGGTCTGGGTCGGCGGGGTGTAGTCCGACTTCTTGCGGATGCGTGACTTCGGCACGAGAAGGGCTCCCGGAGACTGTGGGCCAACAGCAGGTGCGGCAGCTTCGAGCAGGTACCCGGCCGGATCGGGCTGGACCGGGCACCGCACACTACGCCAGCGTCCGTTAGCGTAGTGGCTCCAGGAGTCAGAAGGAGATAAGGGTACGTGTCTGATTCCCGAGAAGTTCCGCCACCACCGCAAAATCCTTCCGAAGAGGGAACCGAGGCGGTAGCCGCCCCGAAGCCCCGGCGGAAGCGATATGTCGGGCGTGCCCTGAGCTGTCTGGTCTTCGGCCTTGCCGGCTTCCTCTGCTACGCCGGGGCCCTCGCCTCGCACGGCACCGACCTCCGCAACGACAACACCCTCCTGCGTCTGTCCGACCTGATAGAGCAGCGCAGCCAGCAGAACGCGCAGGCGGACGTCTCGCTCACGGCGCTGCGCGCCCAGATCGACCAGCTCGCCCAGCAGCACGCCCAGAACCCCGCCGACGCCGCGAAGCTGGCCGCGTTGGAGAAGGAGGCGGGCCTCGACCCGCTCACTGGCGCAGGCCTCACCGTCACGCTCAACGACGCCCCGACGGACGCCACCGCGCGGATCCCCGGAGTGCCGCAGCCGCAGCCCGACGACCTCGTCATCCACCAGCAGGACCTGCAGGCCGTGGTCAACGCGCTGTGGCGCGGCGGCGCGACCGGGATCCAGGTCCAGGACCAGCGGCTGATCTCCACCAGCGCGGTGCGCTGCGTCGGCAACCAGCTGATCCTGCAGGGCCGGGTCTACTCCCCGCCGTACGTGATCAAGGCGGTGGGATCGCCGCAGGCGCTGCTCACCGCGCTCAACGGCGACACCTACATCCAGACGTACCTGCAGTACGTGGCCGCGTACGGGCTGGGCTGGAAAGTCGATCAGTCGAAGGCGATGACTCTTCCCGCCTACTCGGGCACAGTGGACCTCCAAAACGCCACGGCGGGGAAGTAGGTCCGTCCGACAGGGCCCCGTGCCCGCTGCGGCCGAAGGGGAGGGCCTGGACGTGGGACGCGTCATCGGCCGGACGCTGGTCGAGCTGTGCATCACCGTGGGCGCGCTGATCGTGCTGCTCACCTGCTATCTGCTGTTCTGGACCGACATCTCCGCGAACAACGCCATGGCCGGTGAGCTCAGCCGGCTGCAGCAGCAGTGGAGCTCGGCGCAGGCCGCGTCGTCGGGGCAGGGGGCGGTCGGGCCGACGGACCAGCCGACGGTGGCGACGTCCGGGACGACGCCGAGCCCCGCGCCCTCGCCGTCACTGCTGGCCTATCCGCCGGGCCAGGCCTTCGCGGTGCTCTACATCCCGCGGTTGGGCCCGGACTGGAAGAAGCCGATCATCGAGGGCGTCGCCGAGACCGACCTGCAGAAGGGCATCGGCCACTACACCGGCACCGCGGAGCCGGGCCAACCGGGCAACTTCGCGCTCGCCGGGCACCGGCGGACGTGGGGCAACCCGTTCAACGACTTCCCGCTGCTGCGGCCGGGGGACAAGATCTTCATCGACGACGGCCACTACTGGTACGTCTACGTCCTGGACCGGGAGCCGTTCCGGACCCTGCCGACCGACATCCACGTGCTGGACCCGGTCCCGCCGGAGTCCGGATACACCACGCCGGGCTCCTACCTGACGCTCACCACCTGCGACCCCGCGTGGGGACACAGCCACCGGCTGATCGAGTGGGGGCACCTGGTCTCCACCACGCCGGTCTCGCAGGGCCCGCCGCCCGGGGTGAACGCGTGAACGGGGGTCTCTGCGTGAACGGGGTCAACGCGTGAACGGATCGCTCGCACAAGTGTCAGAGTGCACTGCGTATGAGCGGGGCCGCTCTACCACCTCGGCTGTGAATCGTCCGAAGCTTGGAGCGATCCGGCCGGGAGCGGGAAGGCCGCCGGATAATCTGGTGCGGACAGAGCGAACAGTGACGGACAGGCAGAGCGGACGGGAGTGAGGTCGGTCGATGTACGGCTTTCTGTGGCGCAAGCTGCCCGGCGGCACACCCCTGCGCGCACTGCAGTGCCTGCTGATCTTCCTCGCGGTCGTCTTCGTGCTGTTCCAGTTCGCCTTCCCGAAGCTGGAGCCGCTGCTCCCCTTCGGTGACGTGACGGTCAACGGCACCGGATCCGGGACGGGCACGAGCAGTACCGCCCCGCCCTCCCCCGGCCCGTCCGCGTCCACACTCAACGGCGCGCCCCGCATCCCGGTCGTGGGCCCGGCCCTGAACCAGCACCAGACGTACGGAGTCGCAGCCTGATGACCGCCGCCCGGATCTCCCCGCTCGACCGTCCCGCCCGGATCCTGGTCGTCGACAACTACGACAGCTTCGTCTTCAACCTGGTCCAGTACCTGTACCAGCTCGGCGCGGAGTGCGAGGTGCTGCGCAACGACGAGGTCGACGTCGCCTCGGTGACCCGCGAGGCGTACGACGGGGTGCTGCTCTCCCCCGGTCCCGGCACGCCGGAGGAGGCCGGGGTCTGCGTCGAGATGGTGCATCACTGCGCCGGGATCGGCCTGCCGGTGTTCGGTGTCTGCCTCGGTCTGCAGTCGATCGCGGTCGCCTACGGCGCGGTGGTCGACCGGGCGCCGGAGCTGCTGCACGGCAAGACCTCGCCGGTCAGCCACGAGGACGGCGGCGTCTTCGCCGGGCTCGCCTCGCCGCTGACGGCGACCCGCTACCACTCCCTGGCCGTCGAGCGGGACACCGTCCCGGCGGAGCTGCACGTCACCGCGTGGACCGACAGCGGCGTCATCATGGGCCTGAAGCACCGTGAACTCCCGGTCGAGGGCGTCCAGTTCCACCCGGAGTCGGTCCTGACCGAGGGCGGCCACCGGATGCTCGCCAACTGGCTGGCCGCCTGCGGCGACGCGGAGGCGGTGGCCCGATCGACCGGGCTGGCCCCGGTGATCGGCCGGGCGGCGGTCGCGTGACCGCGCTGCGCCCGGAGTTCGGGGCGCAGAACGAGTACGGCGACGAGCCCGGTGAGGGCCCCGCCGTACCCGCGTACGACCCGGCGGACGTGGAGAGCTGGGCGCTCGACGAGTCGACCATGCAGCTGCGCGTCCCGCCGGGAACGACGACTGCCGCCGCCACCGGGGCGCCGACCGGGTCGCGCTCCGGGGGGCGAGCGGCCCGGCGGCGGGCGGCGAAGCGACGCAAGGAAGGACCGGGCATCATCGCGGTCCGCGTCTTCGGTGAGATGATGATCACGTTCGGCGCGGTGATGATCCTCTTCGTGGTCTACCAGCTGTGGTGGACCAACGTCCGGGCGGACGACTACGCCCACGCGCAGGCCTCGACGCTGCAGCAGCAGTGGGGCGGCACCTCCGGGTCGGCCACGCATCCGGCGTATCCGTCGTCGTTCCCGTTCGGGACCAGGTTCGCGATCATCTACATCCCCAAGCTGGACGTGGAGACGCCGGTCGCGGAGGGCACTGACAAGGAGTCCATCCTCGACAACGGCATGGTCGGCCACTACACCGGCGCCCAGGAGACGGCGTTCCCGTGGGACGCCACCGGCAACTTCGCCCTGGCCGGTCACCGCAACACGCACGGCGAGCCGTTCCGCTACATCCCCAAGCTGGTCCCGGGCGACAAGATCGTGGTCGAGACGGCGTACGACTGGTACACCTACGAGGTCACCAGCCAACTGCCGCAGACCTCGCCGGACAACGTCAGCGTCATCGCCCCGGTCCCGCCGCAGAGCGGCTTCACCGGGCCCGGCCGCTACATCACGCTGACGACCTGCACACCGGAGTTCACCTCCACCTACCGGATGGCGGTCTGGGGACGGATGATCCAGGACCTGCCGAAGAGCGAAGGCATCAAGCCCGCCGCGCTGAACGGCGGTTGAGCGACCAGGCTCAGGCGGGGCAGAGCCGCCACACCGTGGTGTGCTTGATCTGCGCGTCCTCCAGCTCGCGTTGGACCGGGACCGGGTAGTCGGCGAGGGCCTCGAACTCGGTGCGGGGGAGATAGGCGCGGCCCGGGTCGCCGACGAGCGCGGTCGTGCCGAGGGCGCGGGCACGCTGGAGGAAGGCCAACACCCGGGTGGCCATGGCGCGTTCGTAGAAGGCGTCGCCCACGAGGACGAGGTCCACCTCGCCCAGCGCTGCCGGATCGGTGTCGAGGACGTCGCCGAGGGTCGCGCCGACGGACACGTCGTTGGCTGCCGCGTTGAGGGCCAGGGCCGCAAGGGCCAGGGGGTCGATCTCGCTGACCGCCACGCTCGCCGCGCCCGCGCGGAGGGCGGCGATGGCGACGAGGCCGGAGCCGGAGGCGAGGTCGAGCACCCGGCGGCCCGCGACGGTGTCGGGGTGGTCCAGGACGTGGCGGGCCAGCGCCAGACCGCCGGCCCAGGCCTGGGCCCAGAAGGGCGGTGGGGGATTGCTGGTCCCGCCGGCGGACTCGGTCTCCGACCACAGGTCGAAGACCTGGTCGGCGAGGTGCAGGCGCACCTCGGGGACGAAGGGGTTGGCGGACAGCCGGGTGTGGGTCCGGATCAGCTCCGCCGCAGTGGTCGTCGTGCTCACGTTCATGTTCCCGCTCACGGCGCCAAGTCTGGTGACCCGTAAAGACGGTGACAAGGCGGCAGCAAGGCGGCAGTAAGGCGGGACAAGTCGGGGACGGGCGGGGCACAAAAGGAGCGCCCAGGGACCCGAGGTCCCTGGGCGCTCCTTCGGCGCTGCTACGTACGGCCTCAGCCGCCCGGCCACCCGCCGAAGGGGTTGCCGGTGTTCCCGTTGCCGTTTCCGTTGTTACCAGGTCCCCCCGTGGGGTTTCCGGTGTCGGTAGGGTTTGGCGACGGCGACCCCGAGGGGCTCTGCGACTGCGGCGCGGTCCAGTACTGCACCTGGGTGCCCGGAGCCACCGAGGTGCCCGCCGCGACGGACTGGCGCGAGACCGTGCCCGGCGCGTACTGCGTCGCCTGCGGGTCGTCGCCCTGCGGGGCCGGGACCAGGCCCAGCTTGGTGAGCGCCGTCTGCGCGTCGGCCGGGGAGAGCCCGAGCAGGCTCGGGACCTGCGCCTGGGGCTGACCGGAGGAGACCACCAGGTTGATGGTGGCGCCCTTCGGCTGAGCTCCGGTCGGCGAGTAGGAGACGACGTCGCCGCTCGGAACCGTCGCGCTCGCCGCAGTGGACTGCTGGCCGACCTGGAACCCGGCGTTCTGCAGCGTGCTGGTCGCCTGCTGAACGGTCATGTTCGCGATGTTCGGGACACCGTCGGTGATCGGGCCGCTGCTCAGCTGGACCGTGATGGTCCCGCCGGACTGGACGTTCTGGCCGGCCGCCGGGTTCTGCTTGCAGATCTTGCCCGTTTGGGCGGTGCCCGAGTCGCAGGCGATGGCCGGGCCCTTGACCAGCTTGATGTTGTTGCCGAGGTTGGTGATCTGGCCCTGGGCGGTCGTGTAGTCCTCGCCGACCAGCGAGGGCACGCCGGTGGTGGTGTTGTTGGCGTTGCTGCCGAACATCGACTTCGCCACGAAGAACGAGCCGAGTAGCACCAGCACCGCCGCGACGACCAGCATGATCACCGAGGTGTTGCGGCTCCTGCCGCCGCCGTTCCCGGCCCGCCTGCGGTCCGAACGGCTGCTGTACCCGTCGTCGTCGTACCCGCCGGCGCCCGGCTCGTAGCCGTCGCCACCCGCGTCGTAACCGCCGCCCACGCCGGGCAGGATGCTGGTCGCACCCGCCTGGCCGGAGCCGCCCGGCTGGGCCGGCATGGCCATGGTCCGGCCGTCCGCGCCGCCCTGGCCGTAGCCGCCCATACCGAGCGCCATCGTGGGCGCCGAGGCAGCCGCCACCGGCAGGCCGTCGAGGGCGCGCTCGATGTCCGCACGCATCTCGTCGGCCGACTGGTAGCGGACGTCGCGGTCCTTGGCGAGCGCCTTCATCACGATGGCGTCGTACTCGGGCCGGAGCTCCGGGTCGAAGACCGAGGGCGGCTGAGCCTCCTCACGCACGTGCTGGTACGCCACCGCGACCGGCGAGTCGCCGATGAACGGCGGGCGCAGCGCCAGCAGCTCGTAGAGCAGACACCCGGTCGAGTACAGGTCCGTCCGCGCGTCCACCTGCTCGCCCTTGGCCTGCTCCGGGGAGAGGTACTGGGCGGTTCCGATCACCGCTGCGGTCTGGGTCATGGTCATCCCGGCGTCGCCCATGGCGCGGGCGATGCCGAAGTCCATCACCTTGACCTGGCCCTGGCGCGTCAGCATGACGTTCGCGGGCTTGATGTCGCGGTGGACGATGCCGTTGCGGTGCGAGTACTCCAGCGCCTGGAGGATGCCGATGCACATCTCCATGGCGCGCTCCGGCAGCAGCCGGCGGCCGCTGTGGAGCAGCTCGCGCAGCGTGGAACCGTCGACGTACTCCATCACGATGTACGGGATGGAGATGCCGTCGATGTAGTCCTCGCCCGTGTCGTAGACCGCCACGATCGAAGGGTGGTTCAACGAGGCAGCAGACTGCGCCTCGCGGCGGAAACGGGCCTGGAACGACGGGTCGCGGGCCATGTCGGTCCGCAGCGTCTTCACAGCGACGGCGCGTCCGAGCCGGATGTCGTGGCCGATGTAGACCTCGGCCATGCCGCCGCGTCCGAGAACGCCGCCCAGCTCGTACCGGCCGCCGAGGCGACGCGGTTCTTCCATGGTTCGAGCCCTCTCCCTCTCCAGTCTGCCCAGCCCGGCTTCGTATCGGTCGCAGGCGGACAGACCGCTGCTGGCGGATACGCTACCGGGCCCGGAAGTCAAAGCGGGCCCACCGAGCGACCTGATACAAGACTGGAATACGTCTGCGCTGGACGAATGTGGCAAACGTGTTGTCGGTCACCCGTTTCGTCCCAACCGGTCGGAGGATACCCACCCGGGGTGTGCTACTGGACGTATGCCTGCATCATCGCCTTGGCGATCGGCGCGGCGAGCATCATGCCGGAGATGTCGCCGCGCTGCGTGTCGCTGTTCTCGACGACGACCGCGACGGCGATCTCCTTGCCGTTCGTTCCCTTGGCCCAGGAGACGAACCAGGCGTAGGGGTTGTCCGAGTTGTTCATGCCGTGCTGGGCGGTACCGGTCTTGCCGCCGACCTGGACGCCCGGGATCTGCGCGGTGGTTCCGGTGCCGTTCTGGACCACGTTGACCATCATGGTCTGGATCTGCTGGGCCACGTCCGGCGTCGTCGCCTGCGACAGCTGCTTCGGCTGCCACTGCGAGACCACCGAGTTGTTGGCGGCGCGCTCCTCGGAGACCAGGAACGGCTGCATCAGCGAGCCGTTGTTGGCGATCGCCGCGGAGATCTCGGCCATCTGCAGCGGCGTGGCCCGGGTGTCGTACTGGCCGATGGACGACTGTGCGGTCTGGGCCAGGTTCATGTTGCTGTCGAAGTTGCTCGCGGTCACACCGACCGGGATGGTCAGGTTGGAGTTGTTGAAGCCGAACTTGTTCGCTTCCTGGAGCATCCGCGAGGGGCCGATCTCCGCGCCCAGCTTGCCGAAGACGGTGTTGCAGGACAGGGCCAGCGCCGTGTTGAGCGAGGCGTTGGTGCAGCCCGTGTCCCCGGCCTCGTTGGGCAGCGGGGTGTTGGTGCCCGGCAGCATGTAGGGGTTCGGCGAGTCGGTGGCCGCGTTGATGTCGGTGATCTGGCCGGTCTCCAGCGCCGCCGCGGCGGTGACCAGCTTGAAGGTCGAGCCCGGCGGGTAGGTCTGGCGCAGCGCCCGGTTCAGCATCGGCTGGTTCGGGTCGGCGTTCAGGTTCGTCCAGTTCTTGGAGAAGTCGCTGGTGACCCCGGCGATGCTGGTCGGGTCGTAGGACGGGACGCTGACCAGGCCGAGGATCGCGCCGGTGGTCGGGTCGAGGGCGACCGCGGCGCCCGTCTTGCCCTGGAGGCCGTTCCAGGCCGCCTGCTGCACCTTGGGGTCGATCGTGGTGACCACGTCGCCGCCCTGCTTCTGCTTGCCGGTCAGCATGTCCAGCGTGTTGCCGAAGAAGAGGCGCGAGTCCGTGCCGGAAAGGATCGGGTTCTCGACGTTCTCCAGCAGGTTGCTGCCGTACGCCTGTGAGTCGAAGCCGGTGACCGGCGCGTACATCGGGCCGTTCACGTAGGCCCGGCGGTACTTGTAGTAGTTGCCGTTGACCAGCAGGTTCTTGGTGACCGGCTGGCCGCCGACGATGATGTCGCCGCGCGGGTAGCTGTACTCCTCGATGATCGTCCGCTTGTTGTGGGCGTTGGCGTTCAGCGCGCTCGCGTCCAGCCCCTGGACCCAGTTGGCCCGGATCATCAGTGCCAGCACCAGGAGCAGGCAGAACACGGAGACCCTGCGGATCGGCTTGTTCACGGTGCGCTCACTCCGGTCGTCGACAATTACGGCACGATACAACGACGGCTAAGCGGCCTTTTCCGGTTCCGTTTGCCGACCCGGTGTGACGGGTACCGCGTCGGGTGCCGGACGGCGGGCGACGTCGCTGACCTTCAGCAGGATCGCCACCAGCGCCCAGTTGGTGATCACGGAGGATCCGCCCTGGGCGACGAAGGGCAGCGTCATGCCGGTCAGGGGGATGGTACCGGTGACGCCTCCGGCGACGATGAAGACCTGGAGCGCGAAGGCCGCCGAGAGGCCGACGGCCAGCAGCTTGCCGAAGGGGTCGCGGGCGGCCAGGGCGGTGCGCAGCCCGCGTTCGGCGATCAGCGCGTAGAGCACCAGCACCGCCATCACCCCGGCCAGGCCGATCTCCTCGCCGATGGTGCCGAGGATGAAGTCGCTCTTGGCGGCGAAGCCGATCAGCCAGGAGTGGCCCTCCCCCAGGCCGGTGCCGATGGTGCCGCCCGCGCCGAGCGCGAACAGCGCCTGGCCGATCTGGCCGACTCCGTTGCCGCCCTGGGTCAGCAGCGGGTGCAGCCACTCCTGGATCCGGGCCTGGACGTGACCTTCGGCACGCGCCACCGTCCAGAAGCCCAGCCCGGCCATCAGCAGCCCGAAGAGGATCCAGCTGGTCCGCTCGGTGGCGACGTAGAGCATCACCACGAACATGCCGAAGAAGAGCACCGAGGTGCCGAGGTCGGTCTCGAAGACCAGGATCAGCACGCTCAGCGCCCAGACCACCACGATCGGCCCGAGATCGCGTCCGCGTGGCAGGTAGAGGCCCAGCAGCCGGCGGCTGGCCAGCGCCAGGGCGTCCCGCTTGACCATCAGGAAGCCGGAGAAGAAGACCGGCAGCAGGATCTTGACGAACTCCCCCGGCTGGATCGAGAAGCTGCCGAAGTGGATCCAGATCTTCGCGCCGAAGTCGGCGGCCCGCGTCGGGAAGAAGGCCGGCAGCGCCAGCAGCACCAGCGCGGCGAAGCCGGACAGGTAGGTGTAGCGCTGCAGCATCCGATGGTCCTTCAGCAGCCCTATCACCGCGATGAAGAGCGCGATGCCGAGCCCGGACCAGAGCAGCTGCAGCTGCGCGGCGGGGAAGTTGGGGTGCAGCTGCACGGACTTGTCGAGCCGCCAGATGAAGACCAGGCCGAGGCCGTTGAGCAGGGCCGCCAGCGGCAGCAGCAGCGGGTCGGCGTGCGGGGCGAAACGCCGCACCGAGAGGTGGGCCAGCAGGACGAAGAAGCCCAGGCCCAGCGTGTAGCCGAGCATGCCGGCGGGCAGTCGGCCGTCCATGGCGATCCCGGTCTCCGCGTAGGCGAGGACCGGGACGAGCACGGCGAAGGCGAGCAGGGAGAGCTCGGTGTTGCGACGGTTGGGCGCCCCTTGCGGGGCGAACGTGGCGGTCAAGCTCCCCGTGCCGCTCACCGTCAGGGCCTCCCGGGAGCGTTCCGGGTCGGCCCGACCGGGCGGCGCGCGCCCGGAAGGCTCAGCTCAGCGAGCGGCCTCAGGAGGTCACGCACTGCTGCGCCAGGGTCTGGTCGGCCGCGCTCAGCGACGGCGAGGGGCTCGCCGACGGGGTCGCGCTGGGCGAGGTGCTCGGGTGCGGCGTGGCCTTGGGGGTGCTGTCCGCCTTCGCCCCTGACTTCGCCGTCTGCGTGGGGCTGGGCGACGTGACGGGCTTGGTCTTCTGCTGGGCCACGATCTGGCAGACCTGCGCCTGGTGGGCCAGCTGGCTCACCCGGTCCTGAGCGTCCGTCAGACTGCTCGCCGAGATGGAGTCCTTGAGGTTGGTCTGCTCGTACGGCGGCAGGTACTTGAGCGCCACCTGCGGCTGGTCGGCGTAGACCGAGGACAGCTTGAGCCCGGCCAGGTTCTGCGAGACGCCCTTGTAGATCGCCACGTGGTCGCCGTTGGCGCCGACGTAGTACTGGGTCTGCGTCCACTGGTAGCCGAAGTACGCGCCGCCGCCGAGCAGTACCACCAGGGCGGCTGCCAGCGCGGTCGGCAGCACCCAGCCGCGTCGCTTGCGCTCCTTGGCGCGGCGGCGGCCGCGACGGGTCTCCGGCTCGTAGTCGTCGTCGAAGCCGCCCTCGAACTCGTCGTACTCCTGGTAGCCGTGTTCGCCGTCGGCGCCGTCAGCGGCTGCGCCGTCGCCCTGCTCGGGCTGCTCGCCCTGCTCGGGCTTGCGGCCCAGTGAGGCGGCGCGCGAGGCGGGGGTGTTGGCGACGGTGGGGTGGGCCACGGTGGGCGGGCCGTCGGCGACCGCGCCGACCACCATCGGCGCGTGGTCGAAGTGGGTCGCGGCCGGGTCCGCGTCGTCGACCTCGAGCACGTCGGCGACGACGCAGGTGATGTTGTCGGGCCCGCCGCCGCGCAGCGCGAGCTGGATCAGCTCGGCGATGGTGTCCTCGGGCGAGTAGTAGCTCCCGAGGGTCTCCTCGATGGTCTGGTGGCTGACCACGCCGGAGAGGCCGTCGGAGCAGAGCAGGTAGCGGTCGCCGGCCCGGACGTCGCGGATCGACAGGTCGGACTCGACCTCACCGGTGCCCATCAGCGCGCGCATGATCAGCGAACGCTGCGGGTGGGTGGAGGCCTCCTCCTCGGTGATCCGGCCCTCGTCGACCAGGCGCTGCACCCAGGTGTGGTCGGTGGTGATCTGCGTCAGCGAACCGTCGCGCAGCAGGTAGGCGCGGGAGTCGCCGATGTGGATCATGGCGGCGCTCTGACCGGTCCACAGCAGGGCGGTCAGCGTGGTGCCCATGCCTTCGAGGCTCGCGTCTGCCTCGACGAGGACGCGCAGTCGCTCGTTGGCGCGCTCGGCGGCGTCGCGCAGGGCCGTCATCGGGTCGGTACCGGGGACGTCCTCGTCCAGGTCGACGATGCTGGAGAGCACCTCGGACGAGGCCACCTCGCCGGCGGCCTGGCCGCCCATGCCGTCCGCGACCGCGAGCAGGCGGGGACCGGCGTAGCCGGAGTCCTCGTTGCCCTCGCGGATCATGCCCTTGTGCGAACCGGCGGCGAATCGCAGCACGAGGCTCATGCCCTGTCCGCCCCCTTCCCTCGGTCCCCTGCGCGATGCCCCGGTGCAGCGTGCGTTGCTGCATCGTACGGCCCACCGGGCCGGAGCGGCGGAACCGGGGCGGGCCCGTTCCCCCCGGGCGGACGGGGCGGCGTCGTCGCGTCGGTCACTGCGTCGGTCACTTCCGGAGCTCGATCACGGTGCGGCCGATGCGGACGGCCGACCCGGGCTGGAGCGGCATCGGGCTGGTCAGCCGCATCTGGTCGAGGAAGGTCCCGTTGGTCGAGCCCAGGTCTTCGACGAACCAGGAACCGGTCGCCTGGTCCGGGTAGATCCGCGCGTGGCGGGAGGACGCGTAGTCGTCGTCCAGCACGATCGTGGAGTCGTGGGCCCGGCCCAGCGAGATGGTCTGCCCCTGCAGCGCGACGGTGGTGCCGGACAACGAGCCCTGGGTGATCACCAGGTGGGTCGGCATGCCACGGCGCTGCCGGCCCCCGCTCTGCTGCTGCGACTGCTGGCGCTGCGGCGGCGCAGGCGTCGCAGCCTGTTGGCGGCCCGTGCTCGGACCGCCGCCGCGGCGGGCCGTGGCGGCGCGCTGCGTGACCTTGGTCCCGAACAGGTCCGAGCGGATCACCTGGACCGCGACGATGACGAACAGCCACAGGACGGCCAGGAAACCGAGCCGCATGACCGTGAGGGTCAGCTCTGACATGTGTCCTGCGTCACCCTTCGGCTTGCCGGTAGACGATGGTGGTGCTGCCCACGACGATCCGTGAGCCGTCCCGGAGCGTAGCGCGGGTGGTGTGCTGGCCGTCGACCACGATGCCGTTGGTCGAGCCGAGGTCGAGCACCATCGACGGGTTTCCGATGCGGATTTCCGCGTGCTTGCGGGAGACGCCCGGGTCGTCGACGCGGAGGTCGGCCTCGGTGCTGCGGCCGAGCACCACGACGGGACGGTCGAGCTGGTGGCGCTGGCCGTTCATCTCCAGCCAGCGGCGCGGCGTGGCGCCGGAGCCGGGCGCGGCGGGGCCGCCCATGCCGACCGTCGGCGGGTGCGCCGGAGGCGGGCCGGGGTAGCGGGCGTCGTCCTGGCCGCCCGGGCCGCCGGAGTTGCCGAAATCACTTCGGCCGCCGGGACCACCGGCACCGGGAGGACCGGCCAGCGGGTTGACGGCGGGGAAGGCGGGCGCGGTCGGCGGCAGCGGCGGTTCCTCGCTGCGCTGGGGCGGCTGCGCGGGACGCTGCGGCTGCGGTGGCTGCCAGCTCTGGGCCTGCTGGCCGCCGTAGGGCGCGGGCGGAGCCGGGCGGTAGCCCTGCTGCGCCTGGTGCCCCTGGGCGGCGTCGGGAGCGGCCTCGATCCGGCTGCGCACGCGGTAGAGGCCGGTGTCCAGGTCCTCGGCCCGCTCCAACTGGACCTGGAGCGGGCCCATGAAGGAGTAGCGCTGCGCCTGTGCGTACTCGCGGACCATGCCGGCGAGCTCGCTCCCGAGCTGCCCGGAGTACGGGCTCAGACGCTCGTGGTCGTGCGGGCTCAGCTCGACGATGAAGTCGTTGGGCACCACGGTGCGGTCCCGGTTCCAGATGCTGGCGTTGTTGTCGCACTCGCGCTGGAGCGCTCCTGCGATCTCGACGGGCTGCACCTCGGACTTGAACACCTTGGCGAAGGCGCCGTTGACGAAGCCCTCGAGTCGCTGCTCGAACTTCTTCAGGGCTCCCACGGGGCACCCCCTTCCCTCGGGTGTCGTCGTCCCGCCCACCGTGTCGCTTCACTGCGGCGGCGTGCGGGCGGCTGCTGCTTGTCTGCCTTACTGATCGTATCTACGCCCGGGGCGCACGTGTGGTTCCTCGCTCTTCCGGCCCACAGCAGGATGCCAGTGGACTGGTACCCCTCGCCGGTAGGGGGCATCCGCGTCTCACTCGTTCGGCCGGGCCTGGTTGCGGTCTCCGGCCAGGTGGCGGGCGGGTGAAGCGAGTGTGAGCGGACCCCCTCCGACGTGCTACTGTTCTTCTCGTCGGAAGGCGACACCGCAGAAAACGCGGAGCGGAAACAACCGGGAAAAGCCGGTTTGGAAGCTCCGGGAGACCTTCGGTAGAGTCGAAGACATCACCCAGATGCGCGGGTGGCGGAATAGGCAGACGCGCTGGATTCAGGTTCCAGTGCCCGAAAGGGCGTGGGGGTTCAACTCCCCCCTCGCGCACCATGAGAGTGGGCCTTGATCGTGACGGAAGTCACAATCAAGGCCCATTTTCCTTTTCCCTGTTCTGTAATTCCGAGGCTGATCGGGGGCTGATCCGGGCTGATTCGGGACTACTCCGCCTCGTCGGTTCTGCCGTTCCGCAGCAGCTCTGCCGCGTGGTCCGGCACATAGTGCTGCTCGTCACGCGGCGGGCGGACGTAGCCGGTGGGCCCCGGGCGGTCGGGGAACGCGATGGTGCGCGCGGGCTGCTCGGCGTAGGGGACGGCCGAGAGCAGGTGGGCGATCATGTTCAGCCGTGCGCGCTTCTTGTCCTCGCTCTCGACCACGTGCCAGCGGGCCTCGGGGATGTCGGTGTGGACGAGCATCTCGTCCTTGGCCCGGGAGTAGTCCTCCCAGCGGGTGATCGACTCCAGGTCCATCGGCGAGAGCTTCCAGCGCCGCATCGGGTCGTCCCGGCGGGCCCGGAAGCGGCGTTCCTGCTCGCGGTCGCTGACGGAGAACCAGTACTTGAGCAGGATGATCCCGTCCTCGACCAGCATCCGCTCGAAGATCGGGCACTGGTGCAGGAACCGGTGGTACTCGTCCTGGGTGCAGAAGCCCATGACCCGCTCCACCCCGGCGCGGTTGTACCAGCTGCGGTCGAAGAGGACGATCTTGCCCGCTGCGGGCAGGTGCTCGACGTAGCGCTGGAAGTACCACTGGCCGCGCTCGCGCTCGGTCGGCGCGGGCAGGGCGACGATCTGGGCGATGCGGGGGTTGAGGTACTGGGTGACGCGCTTGATCGCGCCGCCCTTCCCGGCGGCGTCGCGGCCCTCGAAGATGACGACCACTCGGGCGCCGGTGGCCCTGACCCACTCCTGGAGCGTCACCAACTCGGCCTGGAGGCGGAACAGCTCGTCGTCGTAGAGCTTCTTCGGCAGTCTGCCGCCGGCGTCGCGACGCTTCCCGGTCTTGCCCTTCTTCGTCATCGGACCACGATAGGTCCGCGAGATCGTTTCGGCGCGGTGGATCAGCGCTCGGCGTTGTAGCGCTCCAGCAGCACCGCGAAGTGCTCGACGTCGTCGTCGGACCAGTCGGCGAGGCGGCTGAGGAAGGCCTGACGGCGCTGTTCGCCGGCGGCGCGCAGCAGTTCCGCGCCGTGGTCGGAGGGCCGGATGATCTGGCCGCGCTGGTCTTCGGGGTCGGGGCTGCGCTCGACCAGGCCGAGCTTCTCCAGAGTGGCGATCTGGCGGCTGACGGTGGACTTGTCCAGCAGGAAGTGCGTGGCCAAGTCGGTGCCGCGGCAGCCGCCGCACTCGCGCAGGTGGTCCAGGATGGCGTAGCTGACCAGGGTCAGCCCGGGGTGGATCTGCGAGGCCATCGCCCGGGCGCGTCGGGAGAAGGCCGTCAGTTCGCGCTGGATGCTGTCGATGCCCTCGGTACGGGAGCGCGACTGAAGCGGGGTACTCATGGTTGCACTATACAACCAAGACTCGCGCTCCGCACACCGGTCTTCAGGCCCGGACCGGCAGAGGCAACTCGAACCAGACCACCTTGCCGACCGCCTTGCGGCTGGTCCCCCAGCGCGCCGACAGCTGACTGACCAGGCTCAACCCGCGTCCCTCCTCGTCCAGCGGCTCGGAGGGCTCCAGCGACGGCAGGTTGTGGTCGTCGTCGCTGACCTCCACCAACAGTTTGCCCACCCGCATCAGTTGGAGCTCGACGCTGCCCTTGGCGACCCGCAGGGCGTTTGTCACCAGCTCGCTGACCAGCAGTTGGGTCACCTCCGACAGCTCCGTGAGCCCCCAGCGGGTCAGCTGGTCCTGGACCAGGCTCCGGGAGCGGCGCACCTCGCTGGTGTCCAGGCGCAGCGACCAGGAGATCACGTCCTGCGGCGGAATGCCGTCGAACCGGGCGATCAGCAGCGCCAGGTCGTCGCTGCGGTCCTCCGTGTGCAGCCGCTCAAGCACGGTGTCGCAGACCTCTTCCGGGCTGCGCCGCGGGTCGACGATGTCGCCGCAGAGTGCGGCCAGGCCGTCCCCTATGTCGCCGCCGCGCATCTCCACCAGGCCGTCGGTGCAGAGCACCAGCATCGAGCCGTCGGTGACCTTGACCTCGCGCGAGGCGAACGGCACTCCGCCGACGCCGATCGGCGCGCCGGACGGGATCTCCAGCAGTTCACCGCGCCCGTCCGGATGGACCAGCACCGGCGGCACGTGCCCCGCGCTGGCCAGCGTGCAGGTCCGGGCGATCGGGTCGTAGACCGCGTAGAGGCAGGTGGCGAGATGGTCGTCGCCCAGACGCTGCGACAGGTTGTCGAGGTGGCGCAGGATCTGACCCGGCGGCAGGTCGAGCGCGGCCAGCGTCTGCAGCGCGGTGCGGAACCGGCCCATCGCGACGGCGGAGTGGAGACCGTGGCCCATCACGTCGCCGACCACCAACGCGACCCGGCTGCCGGGCAGTTGCACCGCGTCGAACCAGTCTCCGCCGACCTCGGCACGGCGGTCGCCGGGCAGGTAGCGGTGCGCCACCTGGACGCCGGGGATCCGCGGCGGTCGGGTCGGCAGCATGCTGCGCTGGAGGGTGAGGGCGGTGCGCGCCTCCATCCGGTGCAGCCGCGCGTTGTCGATCGAGAGCGCGGCGCGGGCTGCCAGTTCGCGCAGGTAGGAGGCGTCCGCCTCGTCGAAGGCGGGACGGTGGGCGTCCCGCAGCAGCACCAGCACGCCGAGCACCGTGCCGCGCGCGGCCAGCGGCAGCGTCAGCATGGACCGGCCCTCGAAGAGCGCGTCCAGCGCGGGCCCGCCCCGACCCGCCGCGCAGGCCCGGGCGGTGGCCGGGTCGACCCGCGGCACCAGCACCGGCTGGCCGTGGTCCAACGCGTAGCCGGACGGGGTGTCCTCGGCCAGGCTGACCAGGCTCCCCTCGACGACCAGGTGCTTCCACGGCAGCGTGGTGGGCCCGAAGGCGCAGGCGACCCGGCGCAGCGGGGCGGCGTCGTCCGCCCGGTCGCGCGGGGACTCGCTGTCGCTGATCAGCCGGTCGCTCAGCTCCACCGAGGCGAAGTCGGCGATGCCGGGGACCACGACGTCGCAGAGCTCGTGGACCGTCCGGTCCAGGTCGAGCGTGGTGCCGATGCGCGCGCCGACGTCACTGAGCAGGCGCAGCTGGGGGTTGACGGGCTGTTCGCCGTCGTCCGGCTCCGGGGTTTCGCTTCCGGTCAGGCTGACGCTGGGCCGGGAGGGCGGTCCGGTGAACGGGCCGTCGTCCTCGGCGCGTTCGCCGAACTCCGGGGGTTCTGCGAGCTCCGCGGGTTCGGTGGGTTCGGCGCGGGGGCGTGCCTGGGCCGGGACGGCCACGTGGCTGCGCAGCTCGCCGGTGTGCTCGGTCTGTTCGGTGAGGGCGTCTGCGAGAAGACCGTCGTCCTCGACCAGGTCCGCGCGCTCGGGGCGGAGCGGGGCGGGCGTCGTCTTGCTCGCGCCCTTGGCGTTGGTGTTGACGGTGGCGTTGGCGTTCGTCTTCGCCGTGCTCCGCGCCCTCGCGGGGACGGGAGGCTCGTGGTCGGGCACAGGGCTCAACGGCAGCGTCAGGCCGTCCAGCCGCAGCGCCGGTGCGCCCGCCTCGACCAGTTGTGCCAGCAGCGCCCGGCGGCGCTCGTCTGCGGCGCGGGGCAGCAGCGGCAGCAGGCGTCGGACCGTGCGTTCGCACGCATCCTTGCTCCCGCACGGCATGTGGACCGGCTCCGCGCTCAGGGCGCCGCCGCCCGGTCCGCCGGGCATCGCCGCGGTGAACGGCAGCAACTGCTCCCCGACGGCGATCCGCAGCCCCGGGCCGCGCAACTGCCGCGCGTCGGCGGCGAGGACGAGCATGCCGCGTCCGCTCGGCTCGACGGTGCGCCAGGCCCAGCAGTGGATCTTCACCAGCCGTCCGTCACGGTCCGTCACCGCCAACTCGCCCGCCCAGGGCCTGGCCACGCTGACCAGGTCGTCGAGACGGTCGAGCGCGTCGCCCGCCGACGGGCCGGAGAGGGGGAGAAGACCTGTGGTGGTGCGGTCCAGCACGTCGTTGCGGCGGTGCCCGAAGAGCTCCTCCGCGCCGAGGTTCCAGTGGGTGAGCCGACCGTCGGAGTCGACCGTCAGTGCGGCGAGTCGGGCCAGCACGACCACCCCGGGCACACCCTCCTCGGCGCCTGTCGCCTGCTGCGACGCCGCTGCGAAGGTCTCCTCCGTCATCTCACCCTCTCTCTGCGGCTCCGAAGGCTCCATGGGTTCGGGTACCCCAGGCAAGCACGATTCCTGCGGAGCTAACCCGATATTGGAGAACATTTGCCGTGTCCGGTTGTGCGCGCTGGCGCGCACGCCCTAGTGTGCGCCCTTCGTGCCGGAGACGGGGACAGTAGGGTGACGCGACGGATGCCCGCGTCAAAGAACGACCAGTGAGGTTCCTGATGACTACCGACCGTGTCGGCGAGCCGACGTCCCAGGCCCCCGTGCCCTGGACCGACCCGGAGGAGGCCGAACTGGAGGCGCGCGTCGTCCGCGCCGAGGCCGAGTGGGTCGACGCGGAGGTCGCGGTCGAGACTCTCCGGATCGAGCTCGACAACTTCGCGCTGGTGCACCACCAGCGGCTGGGCCCGATGTACGTCCGCCTCGACGAGCTGGACGCGCTGATCGCGGAGGTGCGCGCCGCCCGCAGCGGTGACGCGGAGGACCTGCGCCGCGCGTACGAGGCCCGCAGCGTGCTGGACCCGATGCCGGATCTGGAGGCCTTCTTCAACGGCACGGGGTCGGAGGGTGCGGAAGGCTCGCAGGATGGGGAGCAGCCGGCCGTCGCCATGCCGCAGGCCCCGGATCGCATCCGCCCGGACCGCGAGGCCCAGCGCCTCTTCCGCGACCTGGCCCGCCGCGCGCACCCCGACCTGGCCCAGGACCCGGAGGAGGTCACCCGTCGCGGCGAGTTCATCGCCCGCGTCAACGAGGCCTACGCGGCCGGCGACGTGCTGACGCTGGAGGCGCTGGCCCGCGAGTGGGCCGAGGGCGACCCGTCCGGCGTCCCGGCGTCCGGGACGCCGGAGCGTGCGGGGTGGCTGCGCCAGCGGCTGGACTGGCTGGAGAGCCGACTGCGCAGGCTGGAGCAGCTGCGCGCGGAGCTCGCGGACGGCCCGATGGGCCAACTGCTGATGCTGCTGCCGGACGACCCGGACGCGCTTCTCGAAGTTCTCGCGGAACAGTTGCTGGCGTCGGTGGCCGAGCGGCAGGCGGAGCTGGACGCTCTGCTCCAGTAGCCGGGGCAGCGGGGAAGTTGCACGTACCTCAGGGGCGCGGGGCTCTGCTCATGTGCGGCTCCGCCGCGTGGGCGCGACAATCCCCCTGCCTTCGGCGGGGGGACCCCCACCCCTGCCTTCGGCGGGGGGACCCCCATCTCACGCAGGTAGAGCACCGAATGCGCAGGGCCATCCGCTCATCAGTGGCTTCTCGCGCCGTTCCCCGCGCCCCTGGATGGTGCATGGCCCCCTGCGCACCGAATGTGTGCGTCACAATGGATGGGCCCACTCAGGAGAGCCTCAGGAGATCCGCATGTTCCAGCAGTCCGTCCCCACCGTCGACATCGCCTCCGTCCCGGCGGACGCCGTGCTGTTGGACGTGCGGGAGCAGGACGAGTGGGACGCGGGCCACGCGGAGAGCGCGCTGCACGTCCCGATGAGTGAGTTCGTCGCGCGGATCGGTGAGCTGCCGGAGGCCGAGCCGCTCTACGTCGTGTGCCGGGTCGGCGGGCGGTCCGCGCAGGTCGTGCAGTACCTGGTCCAGCAGGGCCGGAAGGCTGTCAACGTCGACGGCGGGATGCTGGCGTGGGACGCCGCCGGGCGCGGGATCGTCAGCGAGCAGGGTGACGCGTTCGTTCTCTAGTGCCGCGCCCGCCACGCTAGTCAGCCGACCCGGAAGGGTCGAGCCGGGCCGCACGCAGGCCGAGTTGGAAGCGGCTGCTTACCTCCAGACGGCGCATCAGCTCGGTGATCAGGCGGCGCTCGGTGCGGAGCGAGACGCCGAGACGGCGGGCCGCCGCCTCGTCGGTGAGGCCCTGCGCGAGCAGGTCAAGCAGGGCCCGCTCCTCCGGCGTGACCAGGTCGTCGTTCCGCACCGGCACGTCCGCGCCGAAGGGGAGCGCCGCGCGCCAGACGGTCTGGAACAGCTCCCGGAGTCCGGCGACCGCGCCAGGCTCGCGGACCAGGGCCGCGCCACGGCCCGGCTCGGCCGGGTCCGCGGGGACGACGGCGACCTCGCCGTCCAGCAGTTGCAGCCGCAGCGGCAGCACCGGCGCCGTGCGGACTTGCGCGCCGAGGGAGACCAGGTGCTCGGCGTGGGCGCGCTTCGCCGGGTCGTTGACGACGCTGTCCAGGTAGACGGTGCGGACCGTGACTCCGCGCCGCAGCAGACCGTCGACCGTCGGGCCCAGCCGGACGCGCGGCGCCAGGGTCAGCACCTCCCGCCGCGCCTGGGCGGCCAGTTGCTCGACCCGGACCCGGACGGAGTCCGCGCCGAGCACGTACTCGGCCGGTGCGGCCGGGCCGCGCTCCGCGGCGGCGGCCGAGACGTCGGCGACCAACTCCTCGATGGAGTCCCGGGCCTGGGCCAGGTCGCGCTGGTCGCGGGCCGCCTGTGCCTGCCGCTCGGCGAGCAGCGCGTGCAGGGCGGGACCGGGGCTGACCGGGCGCAGCTCCCCGCCGGCCCGGCCCGACCCGCCGGACCAGGAGAGCAGGGACAGCTCCACCAGCCGCTCCACGATCGCGTCGACCTGCGGACGCGGGAGGCCGAGGGCGGTGGGGAGTGCGTCGAGGCGGGTGTCCGGGCGGGTGAGCAGCAGGCGGTAGAGCCGCTCCTGCTCGGGTTCCAGACCCAGCGCGGCGAGACCCGGCGCGGTCGGCATGACGTCCCCCTTCGTCCAGTGCGCGCTACGTTCGGTGGTCAGTCTGCCAACGGAAGGGAACCGCAGGTCGTCGTGGTCCGCAGGGTGAACAGCGGCAGCAGGCGCTGGGCCAGCGGGCCGATCGAGACCGCGTAGGCGACGGTGCCGATGCCGACCGGGCCGCCGAGCAGCCAGCCGCCGCCGAGCGCGCCGAGCTCGATCAGGGTGCGGGTGCCGCGCAGCGAGAGACCGCGGGCGGCGAGCCCGGTCATCAGGCCGTCCCGCGGACCCGCGCCCAGGCCCGCGCCGATGTAGCAGGCGGTGGCCACGCCGTTGAGCAGGATCGACCCGACCAGCAGCGCCACCCGGACCGGCAGCGCGTGCGGAGTCGGGCAGAGGGCCAGCGTCGCGTCGGTGAAGGGGCCGACGAGCAGGCCGTCGAGGATCGTGCCGAGGCCGGGCCGCTGGCGCAGCGGCAGCCAGAGGGCGAGCACCAGCAGGCTGGTGAGCACCGCGGCGGTGCCGACGGAGAGGCCGGTGACCTGGTGCAGGCCCTGGTGCAGCACGGTCCACGGGTCGACCCCGAAGCCCGCGCGGAGCAGCAGCGCGGTGCTCGCGCCGTAGAGGACCAGGCCGATGTTGAGCTGGACCAGCGGCCGGATCTGCCGCCGCAGTCGCGGTCGCGCGCCGGGGGTGGACGGAGTGGACGAGGAGGTCGGGGACGGGGTCGGGGCGAGGGCGGTCTGGCTCATGCTCGTCAGTCTGGTCGGCGCGGGCGGCCGTGCGGGGCCTGTGGGCCTGGCACAAACCGTCCGGGACGGAACATGCCAGCCGTGCTCCGGCCCGGCGGCGCCCTTGTCCTGGGACGGCAGCCGGGGTATCAACGCTGTGGCACGTCAGCTGACGATACGTCAGAAATGAAGCGTCAGAAGCAAAGCGTCAGAGACGGATGGAGGCTGCCGGATGAACGCACTCGTGGACGCGGTGCTGGCGCAGCGCGGCGGGGAGCGGCCCGCGCTGGTCGGGGAGGGGTTCCGGCACTCGCGGGACGCCGTGCTGCGGATGGCCTGCGCCCGCGCCGCGCTGCTCGGCGAGCGGCTGGCGAGGGCGGAGTTCCCGCACGTCGGGCTGCTGCTGGAGAACACCCCCGAGTACGTCTGCTGGCTGCAGGCCGCCGCGCTGGCCGGGGCGACCGTGGTCGGGATCAACCCGACCCGGCGCGGACCGGACCTGCTGCGCGACATCCGGCACACCGACTGCGCGCTGCTGGTCACCGAGCAGCGGCTGCTGCCGCTGCTGGCCGGGCTGGACCTCGGCGGCAGCCACGGCACCGACGGCGGCCACGTCACTGGCGGGAGCCACGGCACTGACGGCGGCCACGTCACCGGTGGCAGCGGCGGTGCCGCCCCGCCCGTCCTCGTCGTCGACGGTCCGGACTTCGCGGCGACGCTGCTCCCCTACGCCGACGCCGAGCCGCCGCGCTCGCTGCCCGCGCCCGACACCCGGCTGCTGCTGACCTTCACCTCCGGCTCGACCGGTGCGCCCAAGGCGGTCATGTGCAGCCAGGGCCGGATCGCCCGCGCGGGCGACAAGCTGCGCGCGCAGTACGGGCTCACCGACGCCGACACCGGATACGCCTGCATGCCGCTCTTCCACGGCAACGCGCTGATGGGCCTGTGGGCGCCGCTGCTGACGGCCGGCGGCGCGATCGCGCTGCGCCGCCGCTTCTCCGCCTCCCACTTCCTGGACGACGTAAGGGAGTTCGGAGCGGGCTACTTCACCTATGTGGGTCGCGCGGTCTCCTATGTGCTGGCCACCGACGAGCGCGCCGACGACGGGGAGAACCCGCTGCGGCTGGGCTTCGGCACCGAGGCGGGCGCGGTCGACGCGCGGCGGTTCGAGCAGCGCTTCGGCTGCCGCCTGGTGGAGGGGTACGGCTCCTCCGAGGGCGGCTGCAACCTGCAGCAGGATCCAGCCGCGCCGCCCGGAGCGGTCGGCAGGAAGGGCTCAGGCCCGAACGACGACCTCGCCGTCGTCGACCCCGAGACCGGCGCGGAGTGCCCGCCGTCCCGCCGCGACGCGGCCGGTCGGCTGCTCAACGGCGACGAGGCGATCGGCGAGCTGGTCAACCGCAACGCCCGTGCGGGCTTCGAGGGTTACTGGCGCAACGAGGAGGCGGGCTCGGCCCGGCTCCGCAACGGCTGGTACTGGACCGGGGACCTGTTCCACCGGGACGCCGACGGTTGGCTCCACTTCGCGGGCCGCAGCGCCGACTGGCTGCGGGTCGACAGCGAGAACCTGGCCGTCGCCGACATCGAGAACATCCTGGCCCGCTGGGACTCGGCCGCGGCCGTCGCCGTCTACGCGGTGCCGGACCCGGTGGCGGGGGACCAGGTGATGGCCGCCGTCGAGCTGCGCCCGGACGCGGCCGGGCGCGCCGCCGTCGATCCGGAGCAGCGGCCGGAGCAGCTGGCCGCCGCGTTCGCCCGGTTCCTCGCCGCGCAGCCCGACCTCGGGACCAAGATGCCGCCGCGCTTCGTCCGCTTCGTGTCCCGGATGCCGGTGACGGCGACCCACAAGACCGCCAAGACCGGCCTGCGCGACGAGCGTTGGGACGCGGTCGGCCCGGATCTGGTGCTCTGGCGGCCCTTCGAGCACTGGGACGCCGACGCCGCCCTCGCCTACCGCCGGTTCGAGCCGTCCGACCGGGAGAAGGTGGCCGCGCTCTTCGCCGAGCACGGACGCGCGGACGTCGTCATGCGAAACCGCGTCGCCCAGAACCGGGTAGCCCAGAACCGGGTAGCCCAGAACCGCGACGCCCAGATCCTCGTCGCAGGAAACTCCGTCGGGCCAAATCAGGTGCCCGAGCAGGGCTGATCGGCAATGATGAGCCCGGACGGGTGAATCCCGCCCCGACGGCCGGATCGTTGGAGAGGCTCACATGACCGACAGCACCGCCGAGACCCAAGCCCAGCAGGCCCATCAGCTCCGCGACGACCGCGTCGAGCTGCGTCCGATCACCATCCCTGCGGCGGCGGACCTGCGGTCCGGCGGCAAGGGCGGCTTCGCCTGGGTCCACGACGGCCCGTTCGGGGGAACCCTGGACGCCTGCGGTGCGCTGCTCAAGGCGGACGCCGCGGGCGTCTACCAGCAGGCCTGGGGTGCCTGGGCGGTGATCCGCCGCGCCGACGGCCTGGCGATCGGTGGCTGCGGCTTCCACGGTGCGCCGCTCGACGGTGTGGTGGAGATCGGCTACGACCTCGCGGCGTCCGCGCGCGGCCAGGGCTTCGCCAGTGCCGCCGCACGCCTGGTCACCGCGTACGCGCTGGCCCACGACGGCGTGGACCTGGTCGTCGCCCACACCGACCCCGCCAACGCCGCCTCCCAGGCCGTGCTGACCCGCGTCGGCTTCGCCCGCGACGGCGCGGACGGCGACCTGTTCCGCTTCGTGCATCCGCGTCGCTGACGCGCACTGGTGGGTGACGCAGGCGGGCGGCTGGGACAACTTCCCTGCCGCCCGCCCGCCGTATGTGTCGTACCGTCCGCTCAGACGAAGCGCAGCAGCCGGGCCGGGGACTCGACCGCGTCGGCCACGAAGCGGAGGAAGCCGCCCGCCGTCGCGCCGTCGCAGACCCGGTGGTCGAAGGTGAACGACAGCTGCACCACGCTGCGCACCACGAGCTCGTCGTCGCCGACCACCCACGGCTTGCGTGCGATCCGGCCCACCCCGAGCATCGCCGCCTCGGGGTGGTTGATGATCGGCGTCGAGCCGTCCACGCCGAAGACGCCGTAGTTGTTGAGGGTGAACGTCCCGCCGGTCAGCTCGGCGGGTGTGAGCGTCCCGGCTCGCGCGGACTCGGTCAGCCGCGCCATCTCCTCGGCCAGGCCCGCCGTGGAGCGCAGCTGCGCGTCGCGGACGACCGGGACGACGAGGCCGCGATCGGTCGAGGCGGCGAAGCCGAGGTGGACCGCGCCGTGCCGTCGCGCGCCGGTGGGCCTGCCGTCCGGGCCTAGCTCGACGCTCGCGTTCAGCGCCGGGTACTGGGCGAGCGCCGCCACGCAGATCCGGGCGAAGAGCGGCAGCACGCCGACGCCGACGGCGGCCTTGGCCTCCAGCAGCGCGGTCGCATCCGCGTCCACCCAGCAGGTGGCGTCCGGGATCTCGCTCCGGCTGCGGGTGAAGCGTTCGGCCGCGACCCGCGTGGCGGCCCGGAAGGCGACGAACTCGCCCTCGGCGGTGGAGGGTTGGAGCGGACCGCTACTCGCCGCCTGCACAGCTTTCTCGACGTCTCCGCGCATGATCAGCCCGTCCCGGCCGGTGCCAACGACGGTGGCCAGGTCCACCCCGCTCTCCCGCGCGAAGCGACGCACGAGCGGGGAGATGACGGCGACCGCACCGGCCTCACGAGTTGGGGCCGGCGTTGCGACAACGACCGGCTGCGCCGGGGCGGTTGCCGCTGCGGTTGTCGCTGCGGTTGTTGCTCCGGGGTGCGCAACCCGCCTGCGGCGCGGACCGGTCGCGTGGCTGGTTCCGTAGCCGACCAGCACGTTGCCGGAGCCGGAGTCCTGCGAGCCGGAGGACGTGCCGGACGCCACGCCGGCCGTCGCCGACTCGCTCACCGCGACGGTGATCAGCGGTGCGCCGACCGGGACTTCGGTGCCCTCCGGCCCGGCCAGCGTGGTGACCACGCCGCCGTACGGGCAGGGCACCTCAACGACCGCCTTGGCCGTCTCCACCTCCGCGATCGGCTGGTCGACGGCGATGACGTCGCCGACCGCGACCAGCCAGCGGACGATCTCGCCGGAGGTGAGGCCCTCGCCGAGGTCGGGCAGGGCGAATTCGCGTACCGAGGCCATGGCCGTCACTGCTCCCACTGGAGTCGGGCCACGGCGTCGAGGATGCGGTCGACGCCGGGGAGGTGGTGCCGTTCCAGCATCGGCGGCGGGTAGGGGATGTCGAAGCCCGTGACCCGTAGCACCGGCGCGGCCAGGTGGTGGAAGCAGCGCTCCATGACGCGCGCCGCGATCTCCGCGCCCATGCCGCCGAAGCCGGAGGCCTCGTGCACGACCACCGCGCGTCCGGTCGCCCGGACCGCCGCGCAGACGGTCTCGTCGTCGAAGGGGACCAGTGAGCGCAGGTCGACCACGGACAGGTCCCAGCCCTCGGCCTTGGCCGCCTCGGCGGCCTCCAAGCAGATGGGCACGGACGGGCCGTAGGTCAGCAGCGTCGCCGAGGTGCCCTGGCGACGGACGATCGCGCGGCCGATCGGCGGGGCCGGCTGCGGGGTGAACTCGTCCTTGGACCAGTAGAGCCGCTTCGGCTCCAGGAAGACGACCGGGTCGTCGGAGGCGATGGACGCCCGCAGCAGCCCGTACGCGTCGCCGACCGTCGCCGGGGTGACCACGTGCAGGCCGGGGGTGTGCGCGTAGTACGCCTCGCTGGAGTCGCTGTGGTGCTCGACGCCGCCGATGCCGCCGCCGTAGGGGACCCGGATGGTGATCGGCAGCGGCATCCTCCCGGCGGTGCGGTTGCGCATCTTGGCGACGTGCGAGACGAGTTGCTCGAACGCCGGGTAGGCGAAGGCGTCGAACTGCATCTCCACGACCGGCCGCAGGCCGTACATGGCCATGCCGACGGCGGTGCCGAGAATGCCGGCCTCGGCCAGCGGGGTGTCCAGGCAGCGCTGTGCGCCGAACTCGGCGGCCAGGCCGTCGGTGATCCGGAAGACCCCGCCGAGCGTGCCGACGTCCTCACCGAGGACGTGCACGTCGGGGTCCTCGCGCAGCGAGTCGCGCAGCGCGGTGTTGAGCGCCTGGGCAAGCGTGGCTGTCGTCATTCTGCTTCGGCCTCCGCGGCGAGTTCCGCTGCCAGGAGGGCCGCCTGTTCGCGCAGTTGGGGGGTGGGTTCGGCGTAGACGTGGGCGAAGAGGGACATCGGGTCCAGCTCCGGGTCGGCGTGGAACTCGGCGCGCATCTCGGCGGCCAGGGCCTCGGCCGCCTCGGTCGCCTCCGCGACGCCCGCGTCGTCGATCAGGCCGTGGTCGCGCAGGTGCTGCTCCAGCATCGCCAGCGGGTCGCGGGCCTGCCAGGCGGAGACCTCGTCCGGGGTGCGGTAGCGGGTCGCGTCGTCGGCGTTGGTGTGCGCCTCCAGGCGGTAGGTGACCGCCTCGACCAGCACCGGGCCGCGGCCGGAGCGGGCGTGCTCGACGGCTTCGCGGAGGACGGTGTGCATCGCGGCCGCGTCGTTGCCGTCGACCAGACGGCCGCTGATGCCGTAGCCGACGGCCTTGTGCGCCAGCGTCGGCGCGGCGGACTGCTTGGCCAGCGGGACGGAGATCGCATAGCCGTTGTTCTGCACCAGGAAGACCACCGGCGCGTTCAGCACGCCCGCGAAGTTGAGCGCCTCGTGGAAGTCTCCCTCGCTGGTGCCGCCGTCGCCGACCATGGTCAGCGCGACCACGTCGTCGCCGCGCAACTGGGCCCCATGGGCGAGCCCGACCGCGTGCGGTGCCTGGGTGGCCAGCGGGGTGGAGAGCGGGGCGACCTTGTGCTCGTACGGGTCGTAGCCGCTGTGGGCGTTGCCGCGCAGCAGGGTCAGCGCATCGAGCGGGCGGACGCCGCGCGAGACGACCGCGAGCGTGTCGCGGTAGCTGGGGAAGAGCCAGTCGGTGGGGCGCAGCGTGGTCGCGGCGGCGATCTGGCAGGCCTCCTGGCCGGTGGAGGCGGGGTAGACGGCGAGGCGGCCCTGCTTGGTCAGGGTGGTGGCCTGCTGGTTGTAGCGGCGGCCCGCGACCAGGCGGCGGTAGAGGTCCCGGAGCAGCTCCGGGTCCAGCTTGGCCGCGGCCTCGGTGCCGAGGATGCGGAACGGCTCGGGATCGGGCAGCAGTGGCGCCGGGTCGCGGCGCGGGCCGTGGGCGTCGGGCGGCCAGACAGAGCCGAGCGGCGCGCCCGAGGGTTGGTCGAGAAGGGTCATCTCGGCACCTCCAGGGGGTGGGGTTGGGGGTGACGCTGGGTTGGCCCGGTGAGGGTGGGGTGGTGCGGGCAGCAGAGGTCCACTCGGGGTACCGGGAGGACCGCGGAGAGGGCGTCTCTCCCTACCGATTGTTCGGTCGAGAGATCGAACTGACTACTCTTGCGCCGCAGAGATGGACAAACGGTTCCATCGGCGCTTCATTGGAATCAGGTCGTCCACCATGGGAGGGCAGGGGGCCATGACCGCTGAACAGATGGCCACGGGGGCGGAGCAGCGTCCGCTGGACCGGATCGACAAGGCGATCCTGCGGCTGTTGCAGCAGGACGGGCGTGCCTCGATCCGCTCGGTCGCCGAGCGGGTGCACGTCTCCCGGGCCAACGCGTACGCGCGGATCGCGCGGATGGTGCAGGACGGGGTGATCCGCGGTTTCACCGCCAGGGTCGACCACGAACGCGCAGGTCAGGGCGCGTCCGCCTACGTCACGCTGAAGGTGGTGCAGAACTCCTGGCGGAGCGTGCGCAGTGCGCTGCTTGAGCTGCCGGGGGTGGAGCACATCGCGCTGGTGGGCGGGGAGTTCGACGTGCTGATGCTGGTGCACACGGTCGACAACCGGGCGCTGCGCGAGCTGGTGCTCAATCGGATCCAGTCGATCCCGGGCGTGCTGGGCACCCAGACGCTGCTGGTCTTCGAGGAGACGGACCGGATACCGGTCATGCCTGAGCTGGACAAGTAGCCCGAGAGCCGCAGGCCGGCTGGACGTTCGGCCTCAGGGCGCGCGCAGGCCGTGGAAGGCGAGCTCGGTGACGGCGTCCACCACGCGGGCGGCGGCACGGTCGTCCGCGTCCGGGCGGTACCACTCGACCAGCGAGTTGATCATGCCGAAGAGCAGGCGGGTGGCCAGCCTCGGCTCCACGTCCGCGCGCAGTTGGCCCTCGGCGACCGCCTCGGCCACCAACTCGGCCACCCGGTGGTCGAACTCGCGGCGGCGCTGCAGTGCCCACTGCTCGGCGGCGGTGTTGCCGCGCACCCGCAGCAGCAGTGTGACGTACGGGAGTTCGGCCAGCAGCACCTCGGTGGTGCGGTGCACCACGTGCTCCAGGCGCGAGATCGCCGTGCCGCTCCGGGCCTCGGGCTCGTCGAGGATGGCGAAGAGGCCGTCCAGGGCGCGGCCCACGGCCAGCCGGAGCAGCTCCTCCTTGCCCTTGACGTGGTGGTAGATCGAGGACTTGGAGATCCCGGCCGCCCGCGACAGGTCCTCCATCGACGTGCCGTCGTAGCCACGCTCGTTGAAGACGCCGACGGTGACGGCGAGCAACGTGTCGACCGTGTAGCTGTCTCGGCGCGTGGGGCGGGAGGTCTCGACCATGGGGTCGAGTATCACATCACCTGCTTGCTCCGTCGCTCCAGCATGGTCACATCACGCCAGCGGCCCTGCGGGGTGCGGCCGATCCGCTCGCGGGTGCCGACCACGCGGAAGCCCGCGGTGGTGTGGAGCGCCAGACTGGCGGTGTTCTCCGGGAAGATCCCGGCCTGCAGCGTCCAGACACCGGCCGCCTCGGTGGACGCGATCAGCGCGTCCAGCAGTGCCCGGCCGACACCGCGTCCGCGCGCGTCGGCACCGACGTAGATGCCGACTTCCAGCACGCCGGCGTAGGCGGGGCGGGAGGAGACTGCGCTGGTCGCGGCCCAGCCGAGGACGGTCGCGGCGGCCTCCGGGCCACCGTCGTCGAGAGCGACCAGGCGGTGGGCGGGGAGCCGGCCGCGGTCGAAGGCCTCCCAGGTCGGCACCTCGGTCTCGAAGGTGGCGTTCCCGGTCTCGATGCCCTGGCGGTAGGCGGCGAGCACCGCGTCCGCGTGCTCGGCCCGCATCGGGGAGATGGCGATCACGGAACCAGGGTAGGGCCGCCGGATGATTGTGGTGCTATAACTGTTATAGACGTACAACTACTTCTGATACTGCTTCAGCTACCACTTCCGGGGGCGAGGGATGGACACAGTGGAACTCTCGTCGAGACGACGACTCCTGGTCCTGGCCATTTGTTGCATGAGCCTGTTCATCGTCGGGCTCGACAGCACGATCGTGAACGTCGCACTGCCGTCCATCGCGCGGGACCTGAACTCCGACGTGTCCGGTCTGCAGTGGGTCGTGGACGCCTATGTGGTCGTGCTGGCGAGCCTGTTGATGCTGGCCGGCTCCACGGGCGACCGGCTCGGTCGGCGACGGGTCTTCCAGACGGGGCTGGTCCTGTTCACCCTGGGATCGCTGGCGTGCAGCCTCGCGCCCAGCCTGAGCTGGCTGATCGCCGCGCGCATGCTGCAGGCGGTCGGCGGCTCGATGCTCAACCCGGTGGCGATGTCGATCATCACCAACACCTTCATCGACGCCAAGGAGCGCGCCCGCGCGATAGGCGTCTGGGGCGCGACGGTCGGCTTCAGCATGGCGCTCGGCCCGGTCGTCGGCGGTCTGCTGGTCGGCACGGTGGGGTGGCAGTCGATCTTCTGGATCAACATCCCGGTCGGCCTGGCGGCGATGGTCCTGGCCGGAGTCTTCATCCCCGAGTCCAAGGCGCCGCGGGCGCGCCGGGTGGACCCGTGGGGGCAGTTGGCCGTCATCGTGCTGCTGGGCTCGCTGACCTACGGCATCATCGAGGGCCCCAAGGCGGGCTGGGGCTCGGCACAGTCGCTCGCCTGCTTCGTCCTGGCGGCGGCAGCGCTGGTGGCGCTGCTGGTCGTCGAGACGCACCGTGAGGAACCGCTGATCGAGCTGCGCTTCTTCCGCAGCGCGCCGTTCGCGGGCGCGACGGTCATCGCCGTCTGCGGCTTCGCGGCGCTCGGCGGCTTCCTCTTCCTCAACACCCTGTTCCTGCAGGACGTTCGCGGCTACAGCGCGCTGGTCGCGGGCCTCTGCACGCTGCCGATGGCCGCCGCCACGGTCGTCTTCGCGCCGGTCAGCGGTCGCGTGGTCGGCTCGCGCGGGCCCCGGCTGCCGCTGATCGTCGCGGGCGTCGCCATGGCCGCGAGCGCGCTGCTGCTGCTCGACCTGCACGCGAGCACGCCGCTGTGGGTGCTGCTGCTGTCCTACCTGCTCTTCGGGATCGGCTTCGGGATGCTGAACGCGCCGATCACCAACACGGCGGTCTCCGGTATGCCGCGTACCCAGGCGGGCGTTGCGGCGGCGGTAGCCTCGACGAGCCGACAGGTGGGCTCGGCGCTGGGCGTCGCGGTGATCGGCTCCGCGGTGACCTCGGCGGTCGTCCAGCCGTTCAAGACCGGCTTCGCCGAGGCCAGTCACATCGGTTGGTGGATCATCCTGGGCTGCGCCGTCGCGGTCCTGGTCCTGGGCCTGGCCACGACGGGCAAGTGGGCACGCGGAACGGCGGAACGGGTCTTCGCCCCGGCGAGGACGGAGCGCGTTGGGGGCACGGTGAGTGTGAAGTGAGCGCGGAACGGGTCTACGCGGTGATGCGGCGGCTGGTCCTGGAGTCGGACGACCGGCGACAGCGGGTCGCTGACGCGCTGGGCATGAGCTTCAGCCGGGCCAAGGCGCTGCGTGCCCTGGCGGGCGGCCCGATGCGGATGAGCGCGCTGGCGGGCGTACTGCTGACGGACAAGCCGTTCACCACGGTGGTCGTCGACGACCTGGAGCGGCGCGGGCTGGTCGCCCGCAGTGCTGATCCCGCGGATCGGCGCTGCCGGGTGGTGGAGCTGACCGCGAGCGGGCGGGTGGCCGCGCGGCAGGCGACGGAGATACTCGAGACCCCGCCGCGCGAGCTTGCGGCGTTGCCGCCGGAAGAGCTCGATGCTCTGGATCGCATCCTGGGGAAGTTGCCCAGCTGAGCGGCGCGCGCGGCGGGAAGTTGCAGCACGCTGGGGGCGCGGGGAACGGCGCGACAAGCCACCCACGTAGGTAGAGCACCGAACGAGCAGGGCCACCCGCGCGTCAGTGGTTTCTCGCGCCGTTCCTCGCGCCCCTGGGTAGTGCAACCACCTGCGGGAGTGTTGGTGACGCGTCGCGCCCGCGCGGCGGAGCCGCATATCAGCAGAGCCTCGCGCCCCTGGAGGTTGCCACCTCCCCACCGCTCAAAAGTGACCGTTCCTCCCGACCGATCATTCGGTTACCGTAGGTGCTGGCAGAGTCGCCCGGACCCACGAGGAGTGCGTTGCCATGTCCGCAACCACGGACCACCCGCTGATCGACCGTCATCAGGAGACCCTGGAGCGCGCGGTGAGCGCCCTCGCCGAGCGGGACTACTGGACGCCCTACCCGGAGTTCCCGAAGGCGTACGGTGAGGACGCCCTCGCCGTCGGTGGAGCCGCCTTCGCCGCGCTGAAGGGCACCACCCGCCTGGCCGCCGCGGGAGGCGAACTGGTCGGCCCGGACGCCGACGCCGGAGGCGAGACCTCACCGTTCGGGGAGGCGCTGAACATCGCCTACGGCTACCGCAGCGCCGACGCGCTGATCGCCGCCGCCACCGCCGCCCAGCCGGCGTGGGCGCAGGCGACCCCGCTGCTGCGCGCCGCCGTCTGTCTGGAGATCCTGGCGCGGATCAACGCGCGCTCGGTCGAGTTCGGCTTCGCCGTCCAGCACACCACCGGGCAGGCCTTCGGCATGGCCTTCCAGGCCGGTGGGCCGCACGCGCAGGACCGCGGTCTTGAGGCGGTCGCCTGCGCCTACGCGGAGCAGACCCGGATCCCGGCCAAGGCCAACTGGACCAAGCCGCAGGGCAAGCGCGACCCGCTGACGATGGAGAAGGAGTTCCTCGTCCGCCCGCGCGGCGTCGCCCTGCTCATCGGCTGCAACACCTTCCCGACCTGGAACGGCTTCCCGGGCTTCTTCGCGTCCCTGGCGACCGGCAACCCCGTCGTCGTCAAGCCGCACCCGCGTGCCGTGCTGCCGCTGGCGCTGACCGTGGAGATCGCCCGGGACGTGCTCGCCGAGGCCGGATTCGACGCGGACCTGGTCCAGCTCGCGCCGGAGCAGCCCGGTGAGGGTCTCGCCAAGACGCTGGCGACCCGGCCCGAGGTCGCGATCATCGACTACACGGGCTCGACCGCCTTCGGCGACTGGCTGGAGGAGAACGCCCGCCAGGCGCTCGTCTACACCGAGAAGGCCGGCGTCAACACCGTCCTGATCGAGTCGACCGACGACTACGCCAACGCGCTGGGCAACCTGGCGTTCAGCCTCTCCCTCTACAGCGGCCAGATGTGCACCACGCCGCAGAACCTGCTGATCCCGCGCGGCGGGATCCAGACCGACCAGGGCAGCAAGTCCTTCGCCGAGGTCGTCGCCGACCTGGCCGACGCGCTGGGCAAGCTGCTGGGCGACGACGCGAAGGCCGCGCAGCTGCTCGGGGCCATCGTCAACCCGGGCGTGCGGCAGCGGATCGAGCGGGCCGAGAAGGGCGAGTACGGCGAGCTGGCGCTGGCGCCGCGCGCGGTGGTCAGCCCGGAGTTCCCGGACGCGGTGATTCGCACCCCCGCCCTGGTCACGCTGGACGCGGCCAAGGACGCCCTGCCCAGCGAGTGCTTCGGGCCGGTGGCCTTCGCCATCGCGGTGGACTCCGCCGACGCCGGCGTGGAGCTGCTGCGCGAGACCGTCCGCACCCAGGGCGCGATGACCGCCGCGGCGTACACGACCTCGCCCGAGGTCGAGGCCAAGGTCGTCGAGGCGGCGGTGGACGCGGGCGTCTCGCTGTCGCTCAACCTGACGGGCGGCGTCTTCGTGAACCAGACCGCGGCCTTCTCCGACCTGCACGGCACGGGCGCGAACCCGGCCGCGAACGCGGCCTACTGCGACGCGGCGTTCGTCGCCTCGCGGTTCCGCGTGATGGAGGTCCGCCGTCCCAGCTGACGGGTAGCCGCCGCGGAGAATCAGCTGCTCCGCACACTGACATGGGCCGCCGGGGAGATTTTCCCCGGCGGCCCATGCTGCTTTCCATTGACAGGGGTGTAGGCAGTTTGTTGCGCCTTTTACAGGCTGTAGGTAGCCGAAGAGGCCTGGAATCACGCAGGGTGAGCACAGATGCGGATCACGTCGCGAATGCGGAGCGTTGATAACGATTCCGCCGCCAGATGGCCATCAGGGCATGGAAAGCGCAGCTTCCGGGCCTTAATCTCGGTCCCCATCGCCACAAACGGAGCAGCTTCGTCCTCCGTCGCATGCCCGCACGACCGTTGCTGGAAAGGACTTCGGCCAGCCCCCGCGTCTTTGAGAAAGGCACTCCTCCCAACATGACGGGTTCCAGCTCTTTCACCGAGCTCTCGCGCTATGTCAACCGCACCAGGTTGGCTGCGACGACTCGCGCCGTGAGTCGTCGCTCGCTGCTGCGCGGCGTGACGGCCGGCGGGCTCGCCGTGGCGGGCGCGGGCGCGCTCTCCGCGTGCGGCGTTCAAGGCCATGTCCTGCCGCCCGGCTCCAAAGATGTGGGCCAGGCCGGCAAGGACTACTCCGAGGCGGAGAAGACGGTCGTCTTCGCCAACTGGCCGGCGTACATCGACATCAATCCGAAGAACTCCAACGACCGGCCGACGCTGGACGCGTTCACCAAGCAGACCGGGATCTCCGTCCAGTATCTGGAGATCATCAACGACAACAACGACTGGTACACCAAGGTCGACCCGTCGTTGGTCAAGGGGATCGACACCGGCTACGACATCATGGTCGTCTCCGACTACATGGTGGCCAAGTACCGGGCGTACGACTACATCCAGGAACTGAACCTGGCCAACATCCCCAACCACTCGAAGCTGCTGCCGAACGTCCTGCACGACCCGACCGACCCCGGTCGCATGCACTCGATCCCGTGGGCCTACGGCTACACGACCATCGCGTACAACTCCGACCTGGTGAAGCAGCCGATCACCTCGATCGCCGAGATCTTCACCCGCCCCGACCTCAAGGGCAAGGTGTCCCTCTTCTCGGAGATGGAGGACACCGTCTCGCTGGCGATGCTGGCCCAGGGCATCGACTCGGAGCACTTCACCGACGCCCAGTTCAACCAGGCGCTGGACTACATCCGCCGCGCCAAGAACGCGGGCCAGGTCCGTGCGTTCTCCGGCAACGACTACCTGAGCGACTTCCAGCAGGGCAACACCGCGGTCACCATGGCCTACTCCGGTGACGTCGCGCAGCTGGGCAAGCCCAACCTGGTCACCGTCGATCTCCCCAAGGAGGGCATGCTCTCCTGGTCGGACAACTGCGTGATCCCCAACTTCGCCCGGCACAAGACCAATGCCGAGAAGCTGCTCAACTACTACCTCGAGCCCACGGTCGCAGCCCAGTTGGACGACTACATCGACTACATCCCGGTGGTCGACGGCGCGGTCGCCGCCCTGCAGCAGCTCGACCCGACCGCGGCCGGGGTGCCGCTGATCGTGCCGACCCCGCAGATGGTGGCCAAGGCGCGCGGCTTCATGTCGCTCAGCGTCGCCCAGTTGAACGACTACACAGCCCGCTTCCAGCAGGTCACCGGCCAGTAACGCCCACGGAGAGAAGAGTTCCGATGAGTTCCCACGACGTACTCGGCCAGACCCAGGGCGGGGACCTCCGCCTGGCCGGCCTGACCAAGCGCTACGGCTCCTTCACCGCCGTGGACAACCTGAGCCTCACCATTCCGCAGGGCTCCTTCTTCGCGCTGCTGGGCGCCTCCGGCTGTGGCAAGACGACGACGCTGCGCATGATCTCGGGTCTTGAGGATCCGACGGCCGGTCAGATCTTCCTGGGCGAGCAGGAGGTGACGGACCTCAAGCCGTACCGCCGCCCGGTCAACACGGTGTTCCAGAACTACGCGCTCTTCCCGCACCTGGACATCTTCGAGAACATCGCCTTCGGCCTGCGCCGCCGTGGCGTCAAGGACGTCAAGAAGTCCGTGACCGACATGCTGGACCTGGTCGAGCTGGGCCACCTGGCCAAGCGCAAGCCGACCCAGCTCTCCGGCGGTCAGCAGCAGCGCATCGCGCTGGCCCGCGCGCTGATCAACCAGCCGCAGGTGCTGCTGCTGGACGAGCCGCTGGGCGCGCTGGACCTCAAGCTCCGCCGCCAGATGCAGATCGAGCTCAAGCGGATCCAGACCGAGGTCGGCCTGACCTTCGTGCACGTCACCCACGACCAGGAGGAGGCCATGACCATGGCCGACACCATCGCGGTGATGAACCACGGCCGGATCGAGCAACTCGGCTCCCCCGCCGAGCTCTACGAGAACCCGCAGACCACCTTCGTCGCCAACTTCCTGGGCCAGTCCAACCTGATCCCGGCCGTGGTCGAGGACGAGACGGACGGCGTGGTGACCGTCTCCGCCAACGGCCAGTCGCTCAAGCTCGACGCCAAGCGTTGCCGCAGCACCACGGGCAGGGTCATCCTGGGCGTCCGCCCGGAGAAGGTCCAGGTCGCCAAGGGCGTGGACGAGGTCCCGGCCGGATTCAACTCGATCACCGGCGGCACCGTCGTCGACACCAGCTTCATCGGCGTCTCCACCCAGTACCTGGTCAAGCTGGCCTCCGGCGAGGAGCTCTCGGTCTTCGAGCAGAACACCGGCAAGGAGATCCAGCGTCCTGGCGCCGAGGTCGTCGTCTACTGGGACCCGAGCCAGGGCTTCGGCCTCGACGGCACGCAGGACATCGAGGCCGGGGCGGACGCGGACGAGGAGGCCGCCGCATGACCGTCCTCACCGAGGCGCCTGCTCCGGCGAAGGAGCAGCTGCCCGAACGCAAGCCCAGGCGCAACTGGACGCCGTGGGTGCTGCTGATCCCCGGTCTGCTGTGGCTGGTGGTCTTCTTCCTGGTCCCGATCCTGACCTCGGTCTCGGCGTCGGTGCAGACCGGTGACTACGACGACGGCTTCAAGCTCACCTGGCACTGGGCCAACTACCACGACGCGCTGCTCAACTACGGGACGCAGTACTGGCACTCGTTCCTGTACTCGATCATCACCACGGTGGCCTGTCTGGCGCTGGCCTACCCGGTGGCGTACTTCATCGCCTTCAAGGGCGGCAAGTGGAAGACGCTGCTGATGGCCCTGGTCATCGTGCCGTCCTTCACCAGCTTCCTGATCCGCACCATCGCATGGAAGACGATCCTCGCGGACAACGGCAGCGTGGTGCACGTCCTGAACGACCTGCACGTGCTGAAGCTCACCACGGCGCTCGGCTGGACCGTCGGCAACCACGTGCTGGCCAGCCCGGTCGCGGTGGTCTGCGGCATGGTCTACAACTTCCTGCCGTTCACCATCCTCCCGCTCTACACCTCGCTGGAGAAGATCGACCCGCGCCTCCACGAGGCCGGCGCCGACCTGTACTGCAGCGGCTACCAGACCTGGCGTCGGGTCACCCTGCCGCTGTCGATGCCCGGCGTCATCGGCGGCACCCTGCTGACCTTCATTCCGGCGGTCGGTGACTACATCAACGCCCAGCTGCTGGGCAACCCGAACACCACGGTGGTCGGTCAGCGCATCGAGGACCTCTTCCTGCGCCAGACCAACGGCTACCCGGTCGGCTCCGCGATGTCGGTGGTGATGATGGTCGGCACGCTGATCATTGTCATGAGCTACATCTACAAGGCCGGGACGGAGGACCTGCTCTGATGGCTACTCAGACTCTGAGCCCCACGGGTGCGAGCACCGGTGCGGGCGCCGGCGACCTGAAGGTGCGGCGCAAGAGCCCGTGGGCGTGGGCCAAGCAGCACGTGCTGCTGGTGGTCACGCTGCTGGTCTTCGTCTTCATGCTGCTGCCGAACGCCGTCATCCTGTGGATGTCGTTCAACCAGCCGGTGGGGAAGTTCAACTACACCTGGAACAAGTTCTCCACCGGGGCTTGGACCAACATGTGCAGCAACAGCACGATGTGCGACAGCCTCGGGCTGTCACTCAAGATCGGCCTGCTGGCGACTGTCATCGCGACCCTCCTGGGCACGATGATCGCCTTCGCGATGGTCCGCTACCGCTTCAAGATGCGGTCCGGCATCAACGCGCTGCTCTTCCTGCCGATGGCCGCCCCCGAGGTGGTCATGGGTGCGACCCTGGCGGCACTCTTCTTCAACACCATCGGCCCCGGTGGGATGGGCTTCTGGACGATCACCATCGCCCACGTGATGTTCTGCATCTCGTACGTGGTGGTGACGGTCAAGTCCCGGCTGGCGGGCATGGACCCGACGCTGGAGCGAGCGGCGCAGGACCTCTACGCGACGCCGACGCAGACCTTCATGAAGGTCACCCTGCCCCTGGTCGCCCCGGGCATCGGCGCCGCCGCGCTGCTGGCCTTCGCGATCTCGATCGACGACTACATCATCACGGTCTTCACCGCGGGCAACTCGGAGACCTTCCCGATGTACATCTTCGGTTCGGTGCAGCGCGCCTACCCGGCGCAGATCGACGTCATCGGTTCGCTGATGCTGCTCGGCACGATGACCATCATCGCCCTGTCGCAGATCCTCAACCGGATGCGGACGTCGAACCGCGCCAAGTGAGCTGACTGTTCGACCCCCGAGGCTGAGTCCCGTCCGGTTCTTCCGGGCGGGACTCAGCCTTTCTGCTGCGCCTGCGCGGTCTGCTGGGCGTAGTGGCGGGCGGCCTTGGCCCGGTTGCCGCAGCGGGCCATGTCGCACCAGCGGCGGCGGCCGTTCTGCGAGATGTCGAAGAAGCACAGGATGCAGCTCTCGTGCATGCACTCGCGGATCCGGTCCGGGTCGCGGGCGAGCAGCCGCAGGTAGTCGTCGGCGGCGAGCCAGGCGGGCAGCCAGGCCGGGTCTGCGACGTCCGGCTCGTCGTGCGGCAGACCGTCAGGCCCGAGGACGCGGCGGATCCGGCCGTGTGCGAGCACGGCGTTGAGCGCGGCGCTGTCGCCCGGGTCCACGCGGAGGACGAGCAGCGCGTCCCGGGTCTGGAGCAGCGCGGCGAGGGTCGCCTCGGAGTCGGGCGCGCGGTCGGTCAGGCCGTTGGACGCGAGCCAGATCGCGAGGCCGTCGGCGTCGTGAAAGAGCTGGTCACCGTGCCAGCGGGTGTTCAGCAGGTCCAGCGAGATCGGCTCGCCGCGCAGCGGCCGGGGATCGACGAGGGCGTCCATGCCGTCGAGTCTAACCGTTCAGTTGCCTTGTAGTGGTTGCGCTGTGCTGGTTCTAACTCCTATGGTCAGTGTTAACGGTTAGAAAGCACGACGCCGCGACCCGCCTTCCCGACAGGAGTCCGCCATGACGACCACTGCCTCCTCGCTCACCCCGCTCACCTCGCTTCGCACCGGACACGTCGGCATCAACGTCACCGACCTCGACCGCTCGGTCGCCTTCTACCGCGACGTCCTCGGTCTGGAGCTGCTCGGCCGCTCCGGCCCCGACGCCCCGCCGGAGCGGCGGGCCGCCCAGCTCGGCAAGGACGGAGCGCTGGTGCTCACCCTGTGGCAGCAGGCCGCAGGCCCGCACGAGCGGGACCGGGCCGGGCTGCACCACCTCTCGTTCCAGGTCGACACGGTGGACGAGGTCCGCGCGGCGGAGTGGTCGCTCAAGGAGCGCGGCGCGACCTTCCACTACGACGGCCTGGCCCTGCACGGCGAAGGCCGCGACTCGGGCGGGATCTTCTTCGCCGATCCGGACGGCACGCGACTGGAGATCTTCACCGCCAGCGGGCTCACGGGCCAGGGCACGGCGCCCTTCGCGGACGCTCCGACCTGCGGTTTCTTCTAGAGCGGGGGGAGGGATCAACGCAATGGCTGCCAACGGCTACCACCCGGGCGAGCGGACCGCGCAGGCGCTCAGCGGGGAGACGGAGCGGGCCGAGCATCTGGGGCGCAGCATCCGCGACACCATCCCGCCGGTCGCGGCCGAGTTCCTGGCGCAGCGTCAGTTGTTCGTGGTGGGCGCGGAAGATCGGTCCGGGCGGATGTGGGCGACGGTCCTCGCGGGCGAGCCGGGCTTCCTGGCCGTGCCGGACGAGCGCACGGTGACCGTGGCGGCTGGCCCGCATCCCGAGGACCCGCTGCTCGCGGTGCTGGACGGCTCCGCGGGCCCGACGCAGGTCGGCACGATCGCGCTGGAGCCCGCCACCCGGCGGCGGATGCGCGTCAACGGTCTGCTGGACGGCCGGACATCGGACGGCTGGGTGCTGCGGGCGGAGCAGGTCTTCTCCAACTGTCCGAAGTACATCCAGAAGCGGCGCCCGGTCCCGGCCTCCCCGACCAGCCAGCCGGCCCCGGCACGTCGGTCCGCCGAGCTGACGACGGCGCAGCGGCTCCACGTCGGTACGGCGGACACCTTCTTCGTCGCCACGGCAGCCTCGGACGGCCGCGCCGACGCCTCACACCGTGGCGGATTCCCTGGTTTCGTCGAGACGCTCTCGCCGACGACGCTGCGGTGGCGCGAATACCCGGGCAACGGTGCCTATATGACGCTGGGCAACATCGAGGTGAACCCGCGTACGGGTCTCGTCCTTCCGGACTGGGAATCCGGTGACCTGCTCCTGCTCACGGGTGAGGCCCGGACGGACTGGCAGGAGCACGCGGTGACCTTCACGCTGACGGAGGCGGTCGAACTCCCGGGCGCGCTGCCGATGCGCTGGAGCGAGCCGGAGTTCTCGCCCGCCAACCCGCCGCTCCGTCGCACGGGGTCCTAGGCTGAGCCGGTGACGACGAACGACCTCGACGACCGCTGGTCCGCGCTGCGGTCCTCCCCGGACACGGTGCTGCTGGACGGCTTCCACGCGCTCAAGCACGCGCTCCGCTTCGGCGCGACGGTGCCGCTGGTGGTGACCACGGATCCGGCCGAACTGCACCGCCTGGCGGAGGAGCTCGCGCCGGATCTGGGAGCGGTGGACGAGCGGGCCCACGTCGAGGCCGTGTCGGCCGAGGTGCTGCGGCGGCTGGTCCCGCGTCCGCATCCCACGGGCGTGGCGGCGCTGGCTCTTCGTCCACAGCCTGTGGACAGTGGTGACAGTCGGCGGTTCCCCGCTCCGTACATCGTTCTGGAGAACCCGCGCAACCTCGGCAACATCGGTGCGGTCGTCCGCCTGGCCGCCGGCTTCGGCGCGGCAGGGGTCCTGACCACCGGCGACGTCGACCCCTGGCACCCCACCGTCGTCCGCGGCGCGGCGGGCCTCCACTTCGCCACCTCGGTCTCCCGAACATCCTTGCAGGACTTGCCCGTTGGTCCCGTCTTCGCCCTCGACCCGGAGGGCGAGAACATCCACACGGTGGAATTTCCCGACGACTCTCTGCTCGTTTTCGGTTCGGAACGCCACGGCGTGACGGATGATGTGAAGGGGATGGCCACCCGAACTGTGGCCATCCCCATGCGTCCCCTGGTGTCCAGCTTCAACCTCGCCACGAGCGTGGGGATGGCGCTCTTCCACTGGCAGGGGGGCAGTTATCCACGGGCTGTGGACACTACGACGACGCCGGAACCCCCATCAGCTTGAGCACCTCCGCGACATAGTCCGGCGGACCCGCGAGCGTCACCAGAGGCGGGTGGGCGGGCTTGGGCGGAGACGGCCGGATCGTCCAGGTCCATCGCCTTGGCGAAGGTCTCGGCCATGCGCTCGCGCTGCGCGCCGAGCGCTGACGACGTTGAGCACGGGATTGCCGCGTTGGTATCCATTCCCACCAGCGGAAACGCGATCAACCTGACCTGAGGTGAGGTTAATCGTCCGGGTGTTGACCCGGCGCGTCTCGGACCTGTGCAGGACGGGGAACTCCGCGTTCATCATGCGTGCCGTCATGACGCGTGACCGTTCGGGCAGACACCGTTGAGGACTTCGACCACCTCGCGCGGCTCGCCCGAGATGACAAGGAGCGGGCGTCGGGACAGCGCGGTCGCGGGCTGCGGCGGGTTGAGGAACTGACGGGCCAGGTCGATGAGCCGGACGGTCGGGCACGGGCGGAGGAGTCGGCCGCCCAGGATTCCGACGCGCTCCACCTCGGCGCAGCGGAAGCCGGGACCGTACGGCGGGCCGTCGTCCTCGTCGGGTGTGGGGAGCACGGGATCCATCGGGCCGTGCTGGCAGTGCAGCGAGCCGTCGGCGTAGAGCTCGAAGGCGTGGCCGTGCAGCTCGATCCGGCCCACCGGTGCTTCGTCGAGGTCGGTGTCGCCGCGCCGGACGGCGGGGAGGAGTTCGCCGGTGATCCAGTCCTGGAAGGGGCGGGCGGTGGGGTTGTCGCAGCGCATGATCAGCCGGTAGAGGCCGCCCTCGCTGACGACGTCGAGGTGGGGGATCGCCCGGAGGTTCACCACCCGGTGGTCCCCGGGGCGGAGCATTCGGTTGGTCCGGGACGGGCTGGTGGTGCCGAGGATCCGGCAGACGTCGGCCGTGGCGAACCACGGTTCGCCGTCGATCGTCACGACGCGGACCAGTTGCCCGGTGTCCGGGAACTCCGCGTTCATCGTTCGCGTGTGCATGGCGCGCGCTCTCTCGTGTGGGTGACAGTGCGCCCTGCACAACCCCGCTTATCGGATCAGTGACACGGTCTCCTGCTCGCTTTCGGTTGCACGCCGGGGGCGCTTGATCGATTGGCGCAAGACTGGCGAGTCAACGGCTCGCGCCACCCCTTTAGCCACCCCCGCGCCGACGCGGGTGAGGAAGCCCGTGGGCAGGAAGACGGCGTCGGCGGCGATCATCGCCAGCGAGAAGAACGGGAGGCCCAGGGTCACCGCGATCGCGGCGTGTTCGACCATCATCAGGACCAGCAGCACGTTCTTGATCCGGCGGTTGAAGACCAGGAACGGGAAGGAGACCTGCACGATGACCGTGCCGTAGGTGATCAGGCAGACCAGGATGCTGTTGCCGCCCAGCAGCGACGCGAGCCCCGGCCAGGGGTCGAAGTAGGCCAGGTGGAGCGGGAAGTAGAGCGCCGTGCCGCCCTCCCAGAGGGAGCCCTGGATCTTGTACCAGCCGGCTGTGGCGTAGATGAAACAGACCTCGACCGCGATGACCAGCATCGCCGAGTTGTGCACCATGGTCGTCAACGCGTCCAGCAGGTCCGCGCCCTCGCTGTCCGGCTGACGGCGCTTCAGCCATTCGCGTGCGCCGATGAAGAGCCAGAACAGCCAGAAGACCGTGCCCCAGTCGTAGACACCCATGTCGAGCATCCCCAGCTTGGCGAAGCCGGACAGCTGGCAGTACGCCAGCGCCGCGCCCAGCACCACCCACAGCGCGAGCCCGGTCCCGTCCCGCTCCACGCGTCGGCCGAGGCGGGCGGCCCGCGCGTCGAGGGACCAGACGGCGCCGCAGCGGGTGAAGGCCAGGTAGATCGCCATCAGGTGGACGACGTTGTCGCCGCCGTCGCCGACCAGGACGCTGCGGTTCTGGATCGAGAGCACCAGCACCATGAAGAGGATCGACATGGTCCGCGTCCGCCAGCCCACCAGCAGCAGCGCGCTGACCACGATCGCCGCCGCGTAGACGGCCTCGAACCACCAGCGGTCGTCCGACCAGGCCAGGACGGTGAAGGCGTGGTTGGACGCCAGCATCTGCCGGGCCAGGTCCGCGCTCCACGGTGCGAGATCGCCGTAGAGGACCCGGCGGTTCGGCCACTCGCGGAGCAGGAAGCCGCCGAAGCAGAGGGAGATGCCGATGCGGACGATCGCCGCCTGGTACGGAGCGATGGTGTGCCGGGTGAACGCCACCCAGGCCCTGAGCACCGCGGCCGAGACGACGGAGTCCCAGCTCGGTCCGGAGGACGGCGCGTTGCCGCTCACCGGCTGACTCATCGGCTGGCTCACCGGCTGACCCCCAGGCCCTGGTAGTCCTCGTCGTTGGCCGGCCACCAGCCCAGCGTTCGGTAGCTGGGTGTGGTGGTCGCGGGCGCGCCCGTCCAGGCGGGGCCGGTGACGGAGGTGGTCGAGGAGCGGAGCTGGATCTGGATGACCGGCTGTCCGTTCCAGTGGCGGCCGATCCGCTGGAGCGCGATCCGCTTGAGGTACTCGACCGAGAGCGGGCCGCCGAAGCCGGTGGAGTCGTCCTGCTGGTCGTGCCAGGCGGTGTAGTAGTCCCAGGCGCGGCGGAGCAGGTTCTGGTTGACGTGGCTGGGGGCGATGTTGCCGCGGATCGCGGCGACGTCGGCGGCGGTGAGGTCGATCCAGGGCGAAATGGTGCGGCTGCCGTCGGGGGCGAGGGTCTGCACCCGGGCCTCGACCGCGATGTTGTTCTGCAGCGGGTTCGGGGCGAAGAGCTGCCAGTTCTGCTCGAACTCCGGCATCACATGCGCGGTGACGGCGGCCGACGCCTGCTGCGATATCGGGTTGCTGGGCGCTATGGAGAGGAAGATCGTGCCGAGGTGGTAGGCCACGGCGATGACCAGCGCCACGGCCGCCGTGCCGAGTATCGCGAGCGACGGCGTTGACCAGCGGCGTTCCGTCGACGCGGGGTCACCGGGACCGCCGGGGTCACCGGGATCGCCGTCGTCGGCTGGTGGGCGCGGACCGGGCAGAGCCGGTGCCTGTGTCGTTGCTGGTGCCGATGTCGTTGCTGGTGTCGGTGGAGCGGCGGGTATGGACTCGGCCGCCCGCGCGGCCTCGATGCTCGGCTCGTCTGCCACTGGTACCTGCCCTGCCACTCCGGTGAAGTCCTGAGCACGGTACTGACCCGCGGCGGTTCCGCGCGACCCTTCCCCCTACTTAGAACTTGTTCTAATCTGACGAATCGTCAGAGCGAGGCAGGCTGGGAAGGGACGAGCCGTGGATTTCACCTTCACCGAAGAGCAGCAGGCCGCGGCCGAGGCGGCCAAGGCGGTCTTCGCCGACGTACCGCCGGACGGCGGCGTTCCGAGCCCCGCCCTGGGTATCGAGCCGGTCGCGACCGACATCGACCGGGAGCTGTGGCAGCGCCTGGCCAAGTCCGACCTGCTCGGCATCGCGCTGGCCGAGGAGTACGGCGGCGGCGGGCAGGACGAGATCGCCTGGTGCCTGGTGCTGCGCCAGGCGGCCCGGGTGCTGGCCCGCGTGCCGCTGCTGGAGACGGGCGCGGCGGCGCTGGCGGTCCAGGCTTTCGGCGCGCCCGAACTGCGGCAACGGCTGCTGCCGGAGATCGCGGCCGGCCGTCTGCTGGTCGGCGTCGCGCCGCACGGCCGCACCGGGCACGAACCCGCCGACGAGGCGGTCACGGCCGAACCGGCCCCGGGCGGCGGCTGGTCGCTGCGCGGTTCGCAGACCGGTGTGTCCTGGGCGTCGGTGATGGACCTGGTCCTGGTCCCTGCCCGGGGACCGGAGGGGACGCTGCTGCTCTTGGTCGACCCGCGCGGGCAGGGCGTCACGCTCAACCGCCAGGTGTCCACCAACGGCGAGTTGGCGGGCGAGCTGGTCTTCGACGGAGCGGTCGTCGAGGCCGCGTGGCAGGTGGGTCCGGCGGCGGCCGACGGGTCCAACTGGCGTGCGGTACGCGGGTTGCTGATCATCGGCTGCGCCGCGCTCTGCCTGGGCCTGGGCGAGGCGGTGGTGCGGATGACCTCCGAGTACGCGTCCAAGCGCGAGCAGTTCGGCCATCCCATCGCGACGTTCCAGGCCGTGGCCATGCAGTTGGCGGACCGGTACATCGACCTGCGGTCGATGGAGGTGACCCTCTGGCAGGCTGCCTGGCGGATCGCGGTGGGCGGTGAACTCGCCGACCGGCTGCCGCTGGACGCGGACCTGGCCACGGCCAAGATCTGGTCGGCGGAGGGCGTTCGCGCGATCGCCTCGACCGCCCAGCACCTGCACGGCGGCATCGGCGCGGACCTCGACTACCCGCTGCACCGCTACCACGCCTGGGCCAAGCACCTGGAACTCTTCCTGGGCCCGGCGGCGGCGTTCGATCAGGAACTGGGCGACCTGCTGGCCGTGCACCAGCTGTAACCCGACGTGGGCCCGGACGGAGCCTGGACAGGGCCTGGATGGAACCCGGATGGGGCAGAGTGAGGGGTGTGCCCTCGCTTACTCCTCCTCGCTTCGACGCGGTTGTTCTCGCCGGTGGCGCGGCCCGGCGGCTCGGCGGTGAGGACAAGCCCGGCCTGGTGGTCGGCGGTGCCTCGCTGCTGAACCGGGTCCTTGCGGCCTGCGCCGCCGCGCAGCGGACCGTCGTGGTCGGGCCGGAGCGCGCGACGGCCCGGCCGGTGCGGTGGACGCGGGAGACGCCGCCGGGGGGCGGCCCGGTCGCCGGGTTGGCGGCCGGGCTGGAGTTGGTGACCGCGGACGTTGCCGTGCTGCTCGCGGCCGATCTACCGTTCCTCGACGCGCCCACCGTCCACGCACTCGTCGCCGCGCTCCCTGCTGAACTCCGCGCCGAGACCGGTGCTGAGACCGGTGCCGGTGCCGATGCCGTACTACTGGTCGACGCCGACGGCCGGGACCAGCCGCTGGCCGCCGCCTACCGCACCGCTGCGCTGCGGACCGCGCTCGCCCAACTCCCCGCAGCCGAAGGCGCTCCGCTCCGCGCGGTGACCCGGGGCCTGCGCCTGCTGCGGCTGCCGGACGTCCGCCGCGCCGCCGTCGACTGCGACACCTGGGACGACGTGCACGAAGCGCGACTCCGCGCCGACGGGGACGCCCACGCCGACGGGGACGCCCACGCCGACGGGGACGCCCGCGCGGGCAGCCCTCCGTACACCCCGCCACCACCTCGGTGAACCGCGGACACGCACTCGACACAGCCCGTTGCACGGACTGAGCCTGATCATCGGCGACGATGGTGTCGTGCTGCATGACTGGATCGCCGCTGTGAAGACCGAACTGGGCATCGACCTCGACGTCGACGTGACCGGACTGCTCGACATGACCCGTGACGTGGCCCATGGTGTGGCCCGCCCGGCCGCGCCGCTGACCGCCTTCCTGGTCGGCTATGCCGCGGCCTCCGCCGGAGGCGGCCCGGAGGCCGTGGCCGAGGCCAACCGCAAGGCTGCCGCGCTGGCCGCCCGCTGGGGCGCGGAGCACAGTGGGGAGCATGGCACCGGAGAGGACAAGAGTCAGGGCAAGGGGCGAGGTACGGAAGAAGGCGTGGAGCAATGAGCAGCGCGGCTGACGCCGAGGCTGACCTGCTGGCGGCGTATCCGTACCTGCTGCCACGCTCGCCCGAGCCGGAGCAACAGCCGGAGCCGGACCGCCCGTTCGACTACGAGGTCGCCGATCGCTCGGGTGAGGAACCGGCGCAACCGGGGCGTGATGCGTCCCCTGTGGCCGACTTCGACCAGGCCTTGGACGACGCCCTCAGCCTGACTCACACGTCCCGACCAAGATCGCCAAATGTCACGCGCGTGACAGTTGGCGATCATGGAGTGCCCAGCTCGGACGATATGTACGCCTCTGTCCCGCCCCCGTCCGGCTCCGCCGCCGAGCTGAGCTGGCCGCAGGCGCGGTCCGTTGCCGTCCACGCCGGACGGCGACCGCTCGGCGTGGAGCGCTGCCCGCTCGCGGATGCGCTCGGCGCCTCGCTTGCCGAGCCGTTGGCAGCGACCACGCACGTGCCCGCGTTCGACACCTCGGCGATGGACGGTTGGGCTGTGGCCGGACCGCCTCCGTGGCGGCTGCGGGTGCCCGCAGCCGGTGAGGGGCTGGCCGGACAGCCCGTCGCCGCGGCGCTGGACGATGGTGCGGCCTGCCGAATCGCCACCGGAGCACCCGTCCCGCCCGGGACCACAGCGGTGCTGCGCCGCGAGGACGGCGAAGTGGCGTCCCCCGACCGGAGCGCAGGCGTGACGACCGCGCTCCGTCTGCGCACCGGGGTCACCGCTCCGCCGCTCGGGCGGGACATCCGGCCGCGCGGGCAGGAGTGCCGTGCCGGTGAGGGGCTGCTGGTCGCAGGCACGCTGGTCACGCCCGCCGTACTGGGCCTGGCCGCCGCCATCGGCCACGACGAGCTGACGGTCCATCGGCGGCCCACCGTCGAGCTGCTGGTACTCGGCGACGAGCTGCTGACGGAGGGTCCGTCCCGAGACGGGCGGATCCGCGACGCGCTCGGTCCGATGCTGCCGGGCTGGCTGGCCTCCTACGGCGCGCGGTTCACCGGCCTGCGCCGGGTCGGCGACGACCGTGACGCGCTGGTCGCCGCGCTCCGCTCCTGCCGCGCCGACGTCGTGGTCACCACGGGCGCGACGGCCGCCGGTCCGCGCGACTTCCTCCACCCTGCCTTGGCCGAGATCGGCGCGACGCTGCTCGTCGACGGCGTCCTGGTCCGCCCCGGCCACCCGATGCTGCTGGCCGAACTCACTACGGCCGAGCTCCCCACCGCCGAACTCCCCAGCGCCGCAGGGGAGACGAGGCCCCGGTATCTGGTCGGCCTGCCCGGCAACCCCTTCGCCGCAGCTGTCGCCGCCGCGACGTTGGCCGAGCCGCTGCTGCGCGGGCTCGGCGGGTGCCCGCAGGCGGAGCCGTACCGGGTCCCGGCCGCAGCCGCGCTGGCCGGGCAGCCGGGGCACACCCGGCTGGTGCCGGTGACGCTGCCGGAACGCGGAGCCGTGCCGCTGCGGCACGACGGGCCCGCGATGCTGCGCGGGTTGGCGCTGGCCGAGGGCCTGGCCGTCGTCCCTCCGGGCGGGGTCGCCGAGGGCGAGCCGGTCGAGGTGCTGGACGTCCCGTGCAGCTGAGCTCCGCCCCGGGTCCGAAGAGATCCGTCGGACAGACCCTCCGGGCCCGTCGCCGAGTAGGCGGCCCCGAGGAGCTGGCGGACCTGCAGCAGATCATGCTGCCCGCCCACAAGGTCGCCGAGCCGCCGTTGCGCGCGGTCCGGCGCCGGCTGGCGTTGGCCATGGCCGTGCTGCTGCTGACCACCTTCATCGTCTGGCTCGGCCGTGCGGGTTACCACGACAACGCCCACGACCACCTCGACCTGCTCGGCGCGTTCTACTACGCCACGGTCAGCCTCTCCACGACCGGCTACGGCGACATCACACCGGTCAGCGACGGGGCCCGGCTGGCCAACATCCTGCTGATCACGCCGTTGCGCGTGCTGTTCCTGATCATCCTGGTCGGCACCACGTTGGAGGTGCTGACCACCCGGACCCGCCAGGTCTGGCGCATCAACCGCTGGAGGCAGGACTTGGACGGGCACATCGTCGTGGTCGGCTACGGCACCAAGGGTCGCAACGCGGTGGCGACGCTGCTGCTCAAGGGCACGCCCAAGTCCGACATCGTGGTCGTCGACCCGCAGCGCCGGGTGATCGAGGCGGCCAACGCGGACGGCCTGGCCGGCGTCGTCGGCGACGCGACCCGGACCGACGTGCTGCTCCGCGCGCAGGTCGAGCGGGCGGCACAGGTGGTCGTCGCGCCACAGCGGGACGACACCGCAGTGCTGGTCACCCTGACGGTCCGCCAGCTCAACAAGGGCGCGGTGGTCGCCGCCGCGGTCCGCGAGGACGAGAACGCGCCGCTGCTGCGCGAGAGCGGGGCGACGGTGGTCGTCTCCGGCTCCAGCTCGGTGGGTCGCCTGCTCGGAGTCTCCACGCTGAGCCCGAACTCGGGCGCGGTGCTGGACGACCTGCTGACCGCCGGGCACGGGCTGGACGTCATCGACCGCCCGGTGACCCGCGAGGAGGTGGGCCGGTCGCCGCGCGACTGCGGGGACCTGGTCATCGCCGTGGTGCGCGGCAGACGGCGGCTCAGCTACTCCGATCCGGAGGCGGCGGCGCTGCAGCCGGACGACCGCGTCATCGCGGTCCATCGCCGGTAGCCCTGCCGCCCGCCGCAGGAAACCGGCACGGCCTACGGCGGTCCCGGGCCCAGCAGCCAGATCGCCCCGTACGCTGCCGAGACGGCGGTCAGCACGCCCAGCGTCGCCGCCGCGCGCGAGGTCCTGATCCGTGACAGCCAGGCGGCGAGCGGGAGCAGCAGCGGGAAGCCCGGCAGGAGCAGCCGTGGCTTGGAGTTGAAGTAGGCCTGCGCGCCCAGCGCCAGCGCGACGATCACCCCCGCGTAGACCACGGTGGCCAGCGGTGGCCGCCGCCGGATGCAGGCGACGAGCGTCCAGACCACCAGGCCGACGAAGACCAGCAGTCCGACGCCCGCCGCTGGGCTGGTCGTCAGCTGGTGCCAGACGAACCGCCCGTAGGCGGCGCCGAAGTCGAAGCCGTTGCCCCAGCCGTTCTGAATTCTGAGGTAGGCCGGGATGCCGCCGACCCACCCGGCGTAGGCGAGCAGGCCCGCGGGCGCGAGCAGCATGCCCGCCACCGCCCGCAACAGCGGGGCCTCGCGCCGCCACAGCGCGAGCAGCGCCCCGGCCCAGACCGCCGCGATGATCGCGGCCGCGCTCGGCCGGGTCAGTCCGGCCAGCGCGGAGAGCAGACCCGCCGTGATCCAGTTGCCACGCAGCACGCACCAGAGCGACCAGGCGGCCAGCGCGGTGAACAGCGCCTCGGTGTAGGCCATCGACTCCAGCACGCCGATCGGCAGCGCCGCCCAGAGCACCACCAGCACGAGGGCGGCCCGTCGACCGGCGATCCGCTCGCCGACGGCGAAGATCCCGAGCGCGGCGACCAGCGAGGCGACCGTGCTGACGGCGAGTCCGGCGTCCGCGTAGGAGAGGCCGGTGGCCACGTGCAGGCCCCGCTCCAGCCAGGGCAGCAGCGGGAAGAAGGCCAGATGGGAGTGGACGCCCGCGCCCCTGGTGCCGGGGGTCGCCTGGTAGCCGGCCCAGTGGTACCCGTGCCCGGCGATGTCGGTGTACCAGAGCGCGTCCCAGCGGGCCGAGAGCACCTGGTGCGGGCTGCGGCCCTCCGCGCCCGACCAGACGGCGAGAACGACCAGGCCGAGCACGCGGATCGCAGCGAACAGCGCGAGCGCCGGGGCGGCCCGGCGGAGCAGGGTCCGCACGAGGGTGCGTTCCGTGTCGGAGGCGTGCTCTGTACCGGTCACGTGTTCCGTGCCGGTGAGGGGTTCTGTGCGGGTGGTGCCGTTGGTGCCGTTCGTGCGAGTCAAGCGGTCCTGCTGTCGGTCGAACTCGGGCACCGACAGGTCAGACGGCGTGTCCACGAGCCAGCTCCTCGGCCGCCTGGCGGCCGACCGTCGCGCTCCGTGCCAGCGCCTCGACCACGCCGGGAAAGCCCTGTGCTCCGACGGCGGGTCCGAAGACCGCACCGACGGTCATCGTCGTGTCTTCCGCGAGCTGGCTGACGATCAACCGGACCACTGCCGCGAGATACGGGTCGTCGACCAGGTAGACCTGCCGTCTCCCCTCGCGGCGCGAGCGGACCAGCCCGGCCAGGCGCAGCTTCGCCAGATGCTGACTGACCGCAGGCAGCGTCCCGCCGACCTGCTCGGCCAGGCTGCTGACGTCGCACTCGCCCGCCGCGAGGATCCACACGATCTGCAGCCGGGTCGGCGACGCGAGCAGCCCGAAGGCCGCCGCGGCCTGCTCCAGCACGCCCTGGTCGGGCCCCTCGTACCGGTCTGCCGCCGCGCTGCCTGCCACAGCCCCCGTGGCAGCGCTGTCATCCATTCGCGTGCTCCCTCGCCCTCCCGCATCGTGCGGATCCTCGGCCTCGCCGCTCCGGTCGCCCGACCAGACTAGGCCCTCTCAACGCACAGACCCTGCAGCCGCCCGCCCTCCGGGCATGATCATGGCGCGGAGTTCGGGACGTTCGCGGACTCGGCGTAGGCCTGGGTCGGGGTCATCCCGACGCCGTTGAGCTCGACCGTGTCGTAGGTGCTGACCGGCGCGCAGACGTTGCTGTCGTTGGCGGTCTGGGAGTGCGAGTCCTGCAGTGCCGTCTTGGTGTCGACCGGCGCGGGCTTGGCGGTTCCGCCGGGGTAGGTGTCGCCGGTCGTCCAGTCGGTGCCGACCAGCAGCACGACGCCCTGCATCGAGGGGTCGGAGGAGATGTGCGAGGCGGGGATGCCCAGCGACGCGGCGACCGTCTCGGCCTCCGCCTTGTCGGTGCTGTACGAGCCGTAGTGCAACTCGGTGGTGCTGACGTTCTGCGGCGCGGTCACGGCGGTGGTGCCGGAGCCGTAGCCCTTGCCGGTCAGGTAGTTGGCCAGGTCGCCGCCACGGCCGTTGACGCCGCTGCCGTTCTCCACCTGCACGTCGATCTGCGCGGCCGGGAACGCGGGGGCCGTCGGGGACGCGCTGGCGGACGCCTTCGGCGAGGCGGAGGCCGAGGACGACGACGAGTCGCCGCTGCCCGAGGGCTTGCCGCCGCCGGAGAGCGACTGGTCGTTGACGATCGCGGCGAACAGCGACTGCGCGCTCGCTGCCGGAACCACACGGTTCTGGTTGGTCGGGTCCGCCATGGTCTGCATGGTGGTGAATGTGATGTGGCTGGTCGGCACCTTGGCCGCCTCGGCCGCCAGATTGAGCAGCGAGCCGACGCTGCCCAGGCCGCCGTCGACGGTCAGCGCCTTGGTCGCGGAGTCCGCCAGGCTGTAGAGCGCGGTCGGGCTGGTCAGCGTTCCGGCGCTCTTGACCGTGCGCATCAGCGAGCTCAGGTACATGTGCTGGGCGTAGGTGCGGCCCAGGTCGCTGCCGTCGCCGAAGCCGTGCCGGGAGCGGAGGAACTCCAGCGCCGAGACGCCCTTGAGGGTGTGGCTGCCCTTGGACAGCTTGAGGTGCGAGTAGGTGTCGTAGACGTTGTTGTCCACGCAGACGTTGACCCCGCCGACCGCGTCGGACATGTTCACCACGCCGCTGAAGTCGATCATCATGAAGTGCTGGAGCGGGATGTTCGTCAGGTCGTGGATGGTCTGCATCTGGCACTGCGGACCGTAGGCGAGGGCGCTGTTGATCTGCCCGTAGTAACCCGTGGTGGAGTTCTTCGCGTCGTTCGGGTCGGTGCAGGCCGGGACGTTCACCATGGTGTCGCGCGGGATGCTCATCACCGTGGCGTTCGACCGGTCGGCCGATATGTGGACGACCATCTCCACGTCGGCGTTGCCGTAGCCGCTGGAGCCGCAGTCGCCGCCGAGCTGGCAGTCCTCGGCGCTGTTGCGCGCGTCGGTGCCGATGACCAGGAAGTCGATGGGGGTGCGCCCGTAGGGGTCGGCCTTCTCGGCGCCCATGGAGCCGCCGATGGCGACCGTGTGGAGGTTGCCGCTGAACTTGTTGTAGAGCCAGGTACCCACGCCGGCGACGATCAGCACGAGGACGGAGAGGACGATGCCGGCGATCTTGGCAATGCGGTAGGCCCGGGACTTGGGTTTACGCCGCTTGCTCCGTCGCGCCTTGTTGCCGTCCACCTCGTCGGTCATGCTCGGTTTCCTCAGGTTTCACTTGCGTCGGGTGCCGGGTGACACCGACGGGGACGTCGGGGGCGGGTCCAGCGGTTGCACGGTTGCGCAATTCAGCAAGCGTACGCCCGTTCCCTGTGCGACTCCTGCCGACCCACGGTCGTCCTCACGCCCCGTAGTGTCAGCACCTTGTCCAAGGTTCCGTGCACCTTCCCTGGGGGCTCCCAGGAATCACCAAGCTCCAGCTCAAGCGGTTCTCACCCCTGCCGGGCGGGCTTCCGGGGCCGGGCTGCTTCGATCACGATGCGTAGCTGTCGTTGAGCCGGACGTGCCTCTCTGCCGTCGCCGGGGAGTACTGACCGAGGAGTGCTGAGGAGTGCCGAGCAGTGCTGGGGAGTGCTGTGCTCGGGGGTACCGAGGAGTAGCGTCGGCACCATGCGAGCGATCACGATTGAGACCCCCGGCGGGCCCGACGCACTGGTGCTGCGTCAGGCGCCCGATCCCGTCCCCGGTCCCGGCGAGGTGCTGGTCGACGTCGCGGCCACCGCCGTGAACCGTGCGGATGTGTTGCAGCGTCAGGGCTTCTACAACCCGCCTCCGGGCGCGTCCCCCTACCCGGGCCTGGAGTGCTCGGGCGTCATCGCCGCGATCGGCGAGGGCGTCACCGGCTGGGCCGTCGGCGACGAGGTCTGCGCCCTGCTGGCGGGCGGCGGCTACGCGGAGAAGGTCGCCGTCCCTGCGGGACAGCTGGTGCCGGTCCCCAAGGGCGTCGACCTGGTCACGGCGGCCTGCCTGCCCGAGGTGGTGTGCACGGTCTGGTCCAACGTCTTCCAGGTCTGCCACCTGCGGCCCGGTGAGACGCTGCTGGTGCACGGCGGCTCGTCCGGTATCGGCACGATGGCGATCCAGCTGGGCCGGGCGATCGGCGCGAAGGTCGCGGTGACGGCGGGTTCGGCGGAGAAGCTCGCGGCCTGCCGTGAGCTGGGCGCGGAGGTGCTGATCAACTACCGCGAGCAGGACTTCGTCGCGGAGCTGGCGAAGCTCGGCGGAGCGGACGTCATCCTGGACGTGGTCGGCGCGAAGTACCTGGACCGCAACATCGACGCGCTGGCCCTGAACGGACGGCTCGTCATCATCGGTATGCAGGGCGGCGTGCAGGCGGAGCTGAACATCGCGAAGCTGATGTCCAAGCGCGGCGCCGTCGCCGCGACCTCGCTGCGTGCCCGCCCGTTGGAGGAGAAGGCGGCCGTGGTCGCGTCGGTGCGCGAGCACGTCTGGCCGCTGATCGAGTCCGGCGTGGTCAAGCCGGTCGTCGACCGCACCCTCCCCCTGGCCGACGCGGCGGAGGCGCACCGGCTGATGGAGTCCTCGACCCACATCGGCAAGATCCTGTTGCGGGCCTGAGCGCTCCCGGCGCGGGGCCGCCGAGGTCAGCGGTCCCGCGCGGTGGCGTCAGGGCGTGTCCAGCCAGCCGGCCTGCGCGGCTTTGATCCCCGCCTCGAACCGGCTGCTGGCGTCGAGTCGTTCGCACAGGTCGTTCATTACCCGGCGGACCGTGCGGTCGCTGACCGCCAGGCGGGCCGCTGCGGCCTCGTCGGTCATGCCTGAGGCGAGAAGCTTCAGTACCTCCCGCTCCCGTTGGGTCAGGCCGTGGCGACCGGGTGCGGCGCTGGCACCGAGCGGGGTGGAGGTGTTCCAGATGCTCTCGAACATGGCCGCCAGTGCCTGCACCAGGCTGGGGTCGGTCACCAGGAGGGCGCCCTTGCCCGAAGCGCGGGCGTCGATGGGGACGAAAGCGGTGGCCCGGTCGATGACGATCAGACGGTGCGGCAGCGTCGGAGAGGTGCGGACCTCGCTGCCCGACTCGGTGAGCCACTGGGCGTGCGCCGCGGTTGCCGGATCGTTTCGGCAGGAGTCCTGCATGATCTCACGGATCGTCAGCCCGCGTTCCAGCGCTCGGGCGTCGTTGCGTCTCGCCGCCTCGAGGTCCGCCGGTTTGCGTGCCGCTCCCGGGGTGATGCCCAGCACGTCGCAACGAGCGGTCTCCACCTGCTGTTCGATGCGGGCGATCACCACGTCGGTGCCGGTCAGACGCTCGGTGCCGGTGTCCCTCGGCAGCGCCGCGGTCCGTTCGGCGATCATTGCGGCGATCTCCGCCTGGGAAGCGGCGATCCGGGCCCGCTTCCGTTCCAGGTCTGCGTTCTGCCGGGCCAGCAGCGTCTGCAGGCCGGTCTGCGGGTCGACCGCCCGCCAGCCGCCGGTGCGGTCCGAGGAACGGCGGATCAGGGCGAGCGCGAACATCTGGTCGAGTGCGTGTCGGACCTGGTCCTCGGTCAGGTCCAGGGCCAGGCAGAGTTCGTCCACGCCGAATGTCTTCTCTGCGAGCAATGTCCGGTAGACGAGCTCGGCAGTGCGGTCCAGTCCCAACGCGTCCAGCACGAGCGTGGCCCCCCTCGTCGTCCTTCGCCGAGATCCTCCACGGTTATCGGTGTACAAGCAAGCGCTGGCGCGTGACAGCCGTGTGACGAACCGCGACGCTGCCGTGGGGCCGTGTCCGGGTCCGGCCAGTCCGCTTTCGTACAGGTCAAAGCCCTGGTCGGTGCTCGGTCTCGCCGGGCAGAGTCATTCCTGTCAGCGGCTCACCGCTCCGGAACATCGGTTCCGGAATCTTCGGTGGACCGGCCGGAAAAGTCTTTTCTGGAGGAGATCCACATGGGCAACGACGCAAAGCAGCTGATGGCGAACCTGTACGCCAACGGTGCCGAGTTCGACGCCGACTGGAGCGGTGTCAGCGACGAGGCGATGACGCGTCTGCGTGAGGCGTCCGAGTCGGGCGACGCGGCGGTGCAGAGCGTGCTCACCAACCTGGCCTTCTCGAAGTTCGAGGACGCGGACCAGGCGCGCCGTCTCGCCGCGTCCCTGGCCGGCATCAAGCAGGCCGTGACCGCCAGCATCTTCGACGAGCTGCCGACCACCTCGATCGACGACCTGCGCGCCGCCGCCGAGGCCGCGGGCTACGAGGTCGAGGTCCTGGCCTGAGGCCACGGTCTGAGCAGGCGCACGCGCATTGATCCGGGTCACCGAGCCGTCTCGGCCCGGTGCCCCGGATCGGGCGCGACGCATCGGACGCACGAAGAAGGAGGAGTCGGATTCATGAACGATTCATTTGCGATCCAGGGCCTCGAGTGGCGGGCGAACTGGCGGATTGAGAATGGGAACGACTCCTACGTCGTGCCGTTTCCGACTCTGCGTCCGGCCACCCTGGTTTTCCACGGGGAGACCGAGTTCAGCTACGGCCACTACGGGATCCACCTCGGGCAGGCTGACGTCCTGACCTTCCTGGGTCCCAGCGAAGGCACCGTCACCGGCTATTTCATCGACTGCCGGGTCGGCTCGCCGACCGCCGGGATGCGCGAGACCGTGACCTGGTCCCCCACGTCGGCCCGGGCGTTGTACATCCCGAACGGAGTGGCGCACACCTTCGACGGGCTCGAGCGCGTGAACACCATCAACAGCTACGAGCTGTTTCTCCCGTCGCCGGAGGACTGGGTCCACGGCGACCTGGACTGGCAGCCCGACGCGGACATCATCAATCTCCCGCTGGACGTCGCGGACGAGGACCTGCCCTACTTCGTCCCGAACAGCCACCCGGCCGGCGAGGCCTGGTACGACCTTGTCGCCGCGCGGCAGCGCGCGTCCATCCCCCAGACAGCGCCGCTCGAGTACCCGATGACCCGGCAGATGCGGCTGGCCGACGGCACCGTCCGACGGGTCGAGCTGCGACGCCGGCTGACACGTACGGCGAAGCCGGCCTGGGAGCCCTTCGCCGGCGTGTTCGGGGTCGGCTGGGTGCGCCATCCGGTGATCCCGAGTGGGGAGGAGTCGGGATTCTCCGTCCTGGTCGACCGGTACCCGCTCTACTTCATCGACCACGGCGAGACCGGGTACACCCACGACGCCTACGGGATTCACCTCGGGCAGGAGGACCGACTGACCTTCGTCGGCCCCAAGGACCAGACCGTGACGCTCCGGCTGATCGACACCAGGCCCGACTCGCCCACCTACGGGGCGGACACCAGCTTCACCTTCACCCCGGACCCGGAGCGTTACCTGCTCCTGCCCCCGGGCGTCGGGCATGCCTTCGAGCACATCGAGAAGGTCTACACGATCAACCGTCCCCGGACGCTCCTGCCGGTGGACGGCAAGGAGTACCTGCCGGGCAACGACGTGATCGACTGGCCCGTCGAGAAGCGTCCGATCCCGCGGCTGGAGGTGAACTCCGTCCCCGCCGGAAGCGACTACTACGAGGCCAGGGTCGCCGAGCAGAAGCAGCTGCGGCAGACCCAGGCTGTCCGGTCCACCCCTGCGGTGCTGCTGACGCGGGACGAGAACGGCCGGGAGATCCGGGTGGCGCTGCGGAGAAAGGTCGAGGCGGCCTGAGCCCCACCCCGCCCGGGTGGCCGGCCAGGTGCCTGGCCATCCGGGCGAGTGTCCGCCCCGGGCGAGTGTCCGCCCCGGGCGGCTGTCCGCCCCGGGCGGCTGTCCGCCCCGGGTGGTCGATCCTGACCCGCCGTCACCACGCGCAGTCCCTGTCGCAGTCACCAGCCTCGAGCAATCGCGGAGGAGAGATGGAAGCACCGCCCCCGGACCTCGGTCGGAGTACGAGCCTGTGGCGCAACCGGGCGTTCCTGTTCCTGTGGGGAGGCCAGTCGGTCAGCGTCCTGGGATCGACCGTGTCAGGGATCATCATCCCTCTCTACGCGGTGCTCGTGCTGCACGTCTCCACGTTCGAGATGGGCCTGCTGGCAGCCGCCGGTTCCGTCCCCTACATGCTGGTCGGGCTTATGGCGGGAGCCGTCGTCGACCGGTTCCCGCGGCGTCGGCTCATGTTCTGGTGCGACCTGACGCGCGCGCTGGCGCTCGCCTCGATCCCGCTCACCATGCTGCTGTCCGGCACGCCGCCGATCGGTCAACTGCTTGCGGTCGCAGTGCTGGTAGGGGTCATGACGGTCTTCTTCGACGTCGCGTACCAGAGCTATCTGCCCGGTCTGGTCGAGAACGAGCAACTGATCGACGGTAACGGAAAGCTGTCCACGACCGAGTCCGTCGCCGAGGCGGTGGGTCCCGGCCTGGCGGGCGTGCTCATCACGGTGCTCGGCAGGGCGGGCGCGATCCTGTTCGACGTCGCCACCTATGCGCTCAGTTGCCTGTCCCTCGTCCTGATCAGGACTCCGGACGAGGTCATCGAGAAGCGCGCCGTGCCCACACCGCGGCAGCTCGTCCGTGATGTGGCCGAAGGCGCCGGGTATGTCGCACGCGATCGGATCCTGCGCAGGCTGGCGCAGTTCGCGGTGACGGTCAACCTCTTCGGCTCGGCGTACGGCTCGCTGGAGATCGTGTTTCTCAACCGCGACCTGCATGCCCAAGCCTGGATGATCGGAGCGGCCGCGGCGATCGGCAGCACCGGAGGCGTGCTCGGCGGTCTGGCCGCGGCGGCACTCGGGCGCCGCATAGGTTCCGCACGTGCCACGTGGCTGCCGCTCCTCGCGCTCGGCTGGCTCGTCCTCCTGGTTCCCCTGGCCCAGCCGGGGTGGGGCTTCGTCCTCGTGGGCCTCGGGACGGCCGGCAACGTCGCCTCCATCGTCATCTACGCGACCGGCGCGGTGAGCTACCGTCAGGCGACGTGCCCGCCTCACCTGCTGAGCCGGGTGACGTCCTGCCAGCGCTGGATCTCCTGGTGCTCGATGCCGGCCGGAGCACTCTTCGGTGGCTTGCTGGGCACCCTTGCGGGTCTGCGGGCCGGGATCTCGATCGCGGTGGTCGGCTGCTTCCTCGCCGGTCTGTGGCTCTACTTCTCCCCATTGCGCGGGATGCGTGACCTCCCGCTGGCGCGCACCGGCACGGAAAACGCCGGAGAAACCCTGGAAGAACAGCTCGAGCCGAGTTTGGCGACATGACAGAAACGGACCAACCAGGCCAATCCGTCTGGTATCTTTGTCTGCCACACAGCCAATTCTCCAGGGAGTTGCCATGAATTCTTCGGTCGAGCTGGACCGCGAAATGCGCGAGGCGATCGGACTTCGGGACAGCGGACAGTTCGAGAAGTCGTGCGCCGCATTCCAGGATCTCGCCCGCCGATTTCCCGACAGCGCCGAGGTGAGCTTCCAGGCCGCGTGGTCGCACGACCGGGCGGGACTCGAGGAGGAAGCCTGTGGTTACTACGAACGGGCTCTGCAGCTCCCGGGCCTGTCCCGGGAGGACCTCCAGGGAGCCCTGCTCGGGCTGGGGAGCACCTACCGCGTGCTGGGGCGGCATGACGAGTCCGTGGTGACCCTGGAACGGGCCGTGCAGGAATTCGCCGACTTCCCCGCTCTGCGTGCTTTCCTGGCGATCTCCTATTTTTCCGCGGGTTCGCAGGAGAAGGCGCTCGGAACTCTGCTGCGCCTGCTGGCGGACACGAGCTCCGACCCGTCGGTCGAGGAATACCTGAGGCCCATCCGGCAGTATGCCGATGAATTCCTGGAGCTCTGAGCAGCGGAATCGGCCGAGCGGGGCCTGATGGGCGGGTGTCCGGCTCCGGACATTCCGGTTCCGTCCAGGGGTGGAACCTGTTTCGGACGGGCTGCTGCAGATAGTTTCTGCCTTGCGGGCGATTCCGGACCGGAAATCTCCGACGATTCGGCCGCCGTAAGGAATCTGCTCGTCCGAGCCCATGACCCAAGGCGGACCCATGTCGAAAACCGCTCGTAATCTCCTCGTGGCGCTGGCCCTGACCCTCGGCCTCGGCGCCGCCGCCGTTCCGGTGGGCGCTTTCCACCACGCCGGCGTCGTCGACGCAGCTTCGGGGTCCGCCGCGTCCACTGCCTCGCCGAACGACTTGTCCTGGGGCTGAGATCCCGTGTCCGCACCCGGTGGACCGGCCCTTGCTCCGGTCGGCGCGCTGATCGGGATGCCAGCGGGCTGAGCCCGGGCGGCGTGCGGACGCCGGCTCTGACCCTCGCTTCATCGACGGAGGAAGTACGGCGGTGTACCTCGCCATCATCACCCTGGTTCCCGGCGCCGAAACGCCCCGGCAACCCATTGATGCGCAGGTGCTCGTAGACGTCCTGTGGACCCGGGTCGCACCGACCGACCGCATCGAGCACATCAGCACCGCGGTCTCTGCGGACGCCATCGAGCTGGGCTTCTACCTCCACGCGGAGAACCGTCGCGAGGCCGACCGGGCGGCGCAGTCGATCGGCGACCGGGCTTGCGGGACCGTCCCCGTCCTTCGCGAGTGGCGCCCGGTGCCGGGGGCGCGGGGCCAGTGAGCCGCCCGGAAAGTGATGTGCCGTCCGGACCCGGTCCGGACGGCACATCACCATGCTGTGACTACCTGTCAGCTCAGCGACTTGAGCGCGGCGGCGTCGTAGGGCTTCAGCTCGTCGAGGCGGCCGGCCAGGACCTTCGCGGCCCACTCCGGGTCCTGGAGCAGGGCACGGCCGATGGCGACCATGTCGAACTCGTCGCGCTCCATGCGGTCGAGGAGGTTCTCGATGCCCTGGACCGGGGAGCCCTCGCCCGCGAAGGCGCGGATGAAGTCGCCGTCCAGACCGACCGAGCCGACGGTGATGGCGGGCTTGCCGGTGAGCTTCTTGGTCCAGCCGGCGAGGTTGAGGTCCGAGCCGTCGAACTCCGGGATCCAGTAGCGCCGGGTGGAGGCGTGGAAGGCGTCGACGCCCGCCGCCGCGAGCGGGGCGAGGATCTCGTCGAGCTCCTCCGGGGTCTCGGCGAGGCGGGCGTCGTAGGCCTCCTGCTTCCACTGCGAGTAGCGGAAGATCACCGGGAAGTCGGGCGAGACCCGCTCGCGGACCGCGGCCACGATCTCCGCGGCGAAGCGGGTCCGGGAGACCGCGTCGCCGCCGTAGGCGTCGGTGCGGCGGTTGGTGCCCGCCCACAGGAACTGGTCGACCAGGTAGCCGTGGGCGCCGTGCAGCTCGACGCCGTCGAAACCGATCCGCTCGGCCGCAGCGGCGGCCTCGGCGAAGGCGCCGATGACGTCGTCCAGGTCGCGCTGGGTCATCGCCTTTCCGGTGCCCTCGGTCCCGTCGACGCGCAGCCCGGACGGGCCGACCGCCGGGGCGTCGGCGAAGGGCGGCTCGCCCTGGTTGCGGACCATGCCGATGTGCCACAGCTGCGGCACGATCGCGCCGCCCGCGGCGTGCACGCCCTCGACGACCTTGGCCCACCCGGCCAGCTGCTCCTCGCCGTGGAAGCGCGGCACGCGGTCGCTCTGTCCGGCCGAGTCGTGGCCGACGTAGGTGCCCTCGGTGACGATCAGCCCCACCCCCGCGGCGGCACGCCGCGAGTAGTACGACCGGACGTCCTCGCCGGGGACGCCGCCCGGGGAGAACATGCGCGTCATCGGCGCCATGGCGATGCGGTTGCGGACGGTCAGACCGTTCAGCGCGACGGGCCGGTCGAGGATCTCGGCGGCGCGGGAAGCGGAGGACGCGGTGGTGGTCATGGGGTTCCTCATGGGGTGCCGGGCAGGGGTGCGTGTGCAGCAAATGCTTGAAGAGGTCAACTGTTGTGCCGGACGGAAGATTTCTCCCAGGGGGTCCCACCGCATGTGATCCCGGACACGTTCGGGCCCTGAGAATCGTGGCTGAACGGCCGTGGCCCTCCCGCTTCTGCGGGAGGGCCACGGCGATGTCCCTTGAGAGGGCAACGGGTTGCTACGAGCTGTAGACACCGTCCGGTTCCGCTCCGCCTCGGACCCGAACCGAGGAGCCGTTGCGGACGTCGATCTTCCCGTCGGCGACCGGGACGACAACCTGGTGGGAGATCGCCTGCCCGCTTGTGAAGTCGCCGTAGACGTTGTTCAGGGTCCGCGCCGGGCCCACCGGCTTGAACAGGCCCTTGGGCGGTCCCGCTACCGCGGCCGTGACCGAGTAGGCACCGGGGTAGTAGCCGGGCGAGGGCGTTCCCGCGGTGTAGCCGACGCTGTTGAGCACCAGGTCGTAACGGCCCGGGGTGAGCCCGGACGTCGAGAGCTGCACGGTGAGCGACGTTCCGGCGGCATTGGTGGCGACGACATGATTCTGCTGGTAGTTGCTCACCACACTGCCGTTGCTGGCCAGGTTGATCTCGGTGCCCAGGTTGAGACCTGTGCCCGTCAGGACGACCTGGTTGGTGGCGTCTGCGGGGCCGGAGGCGGGCGAGATCGAGCTGACTGTCGCCTGTACCGGCGGGGTCGCGCAACCCTGCACGCAGATTCCCTGCATGGTGTAGCTGATCGGGGTAGGGCTCGTGTAGGGCATCACCAGCAGCACGCCCTGGACGGCCGCCTGCGAGGTGTTCTCGCACTGGACGGCGAGGTCGCTGACGCCACCGGAGATGCCGCACAGCCCGTACATACTGGTCCAGTCCGCGTCGTCGTAGATCGTCGCGTCCGGGGCGGCGGTTCCGCCGGACGCGACCAGGCCGATGCCGAACAGCTCCGATGGCGGCATCGACACCACCGCGCAGTACCCGGTGGTGCTCTCGGTCAACGTGCCGCTCTGCGGGGCGAAGCCGGTGCCGGACAGCTGGTGCGCAGTGCACTGCGGTGCCCAGCCCGACGCCGTCTCCACTCGCCAGGTGTCCACATGTGCGGGGATGGCGACGCCGGCGTATCCGGAGGCCAGCACGAGGACCTGGTACGACGTGGAGCCGGTGACGTTGCAGGACGGACCCCACTGACGACACACGACGGCGCCAGACGGATCGGCGACCTCAAGCACCACCCCGGCCTGGCCGGGCGCGTCGGACCGGGCGGCGAACCAGACCTTGTCCGTCGCCGCGGCCGAGACCTTCAGACATTCCGCGTCCAGAGCCGAGGTCAGCACCAGACCGGTTGATGGCCCACCCACGGTGGTAGACGTCGGGGCGGTGCAGGCGGCCGTCTGCGTGACGTCGCGGCGGACCACCTTGTAGGTGTCAGGGGCGGTGAGGCCGACGGCCATCACCAGAGCGGTGTAGGCCGTCCCTTGCGAGTAGGAGCAGACCGTGGTGGTGGAGTCCTGACAGATCAGCTTGCCGGTCGCATCGTTGACGTTGATGCTTCCAAACTCGGTGTTGCTGTCATTGGTGTAGTCGATCATCTCGCCGGTGGAGTGCTGCGCGGCGGGGATGGTCAGGCACTGCACGGTCGAACTGGGCGTGAGCGTGACTTCAGCACCCCAGGACCCGCCGAAGCCCGACTGCGGCCAGGCCGAGCAGCCGGAGGTCGAGTCGGTGCGCTGCACGAGAACCTGGTAGCCGCCGTTGGCCTCCTGCGCGTTCAGGACCACGTGGAACGGCGCGGTGCCGGTCAGCTGGCAGACGGCGTAGGTGAAGGAGGCGTTGGGGCACTGCTGGACGCCGGTGGCGTCCAGAACCTGCATCTGCGGCGAGCTGCCGTCGGCCGTCGGCTGGTCGAACATGTAGTCCGTCAGGCCGGAAGCGGTCGGCAGGGTCAGGCAGATCTCCTCGCCCATCCCGGCGAAGTTGCCCTTGGCGGCGCCACTCGCGAAGTCGGTGTCCGAGGCCGCGGTGCAGCCACCCGCCTCGTCCGCGGCGATGAAGGCCACGCCGAAGGCCGAGGGGGAGGGGAGGTACTGCTCGGCCACGAAGTCGTAGCTGCCCGCGGCCAGCTGGCAGGTGGGGCCGAAGTTGGCGCAGGCGGCGGTGCCGCTGGTGGTGTAGAGGCTGCCGGTGACTCCGCCGGAGGCCGCTGATGCCGCGTAGACCTGGTATTGGTCGGCCTTGGTGACGGTCAGGGTCCGGCACGCCACGGTGGAGCCGGTGTCCGGCACCTGGCCGTAGGTCAGCTGTGCTGCGGTGACGCAGCCCTGTGGCTGGGTCAGGTCACTCAGCTGCAGGTAGTAGCTGTCGGCGCTGCCCTGCTGGTCGTAGGCCAGGACGCGGTAGGGGGCTGTGCCGGTCAGCGCGCAGTCGCTGTTGGTGTATGCGGAGCACACCTGCGTGCCGGTGGCGTCGTACACCGTGACCTGGACCTGCTGGTACGAAGCGGCGGTCAGGGCGGTGTGCAGGACGCTGCCGCTGGTCATGGCGAGCGTGTAGCAGTTGCCCATGCTGCCCGCTGCCAGCGTGCCCTGGACCGCCGACGTGCCGAAGGAGGTGTCGGCCGCCGAGCAGGAGGTGTCCGAGAGCAGGGCGACGTAGGACAGCGTGAAGGCGTTGCCGCCGTCCTGGATCGCCAGGGTGTAGCTGCCGGACTGGGTGGTCGGGCAGACGGCCGTGGGCGAGTAGGACGACTGGCAGGTGACCACGGAGCCGTTCGGAGCCGTGACGGTGATCATCAGTGCGCCGCCCGCCGACGACATGGCTCGCACGGCGAGCAGGTCGGTGGCGGAGGGCAGGCTGAGCGTGTAGGTGTCCGTCCCGGCCGGCGCTGTGCAGGGGTAGACGGTGTCCGCCGTGATGGAACCCGAGCAGGTGCTCGCCACGGTGCTCTGGGCCAGGACGCGGTGGGTCGTCGCGGCGCGCAGCGACGTCGCGCGGGTGGCGGCGGGGCCGGTCCGGGGCGCGGTCGGCAGGGGCTTGGCCGCGGGCGGAGGCACTGGCTTGGTGACGGTCTTGCGGTGCGCGGCGGCGGGTGCGGTCTGGATCGCCTTCGCGGTCTGCCCGGCGTGGGCGGCGGAAGAGCCGTGCGCGGTCGCCGCACCCGCGACCGGCTGGGAGACGACGGCGTAGGCAGCGCCGGTCGGAGCGAGCAGCGCGGCCAGGACCGCGACGAGCAGCGCGAGCACCGACCAGGCCGACCCGCGCCTGCGTCCGGGTCTCGGGCATATGGAGTTTGCAGGTGTTGGCATGCTTTTTCCGATTCCCCCTCAATGTGGAATAAAGAGAATTTCGAGAAGTTCTGACGGGAGACGTTCTGAAACGTCCGAGGGCCCGTGGGCCGCTGGTCACGACCCTTGTGGGCCTTGCGGTGAGGCGGGCAGGGCGGAGCGTAGCAGTGGGTCTGCATCCGTGGATGTGAATTTCCCGGCAGGCACGACCGCCGTGAATTGAGTCGAAGGCGACAAATACGTGGTGCTGCTCGGGGGCGTCGGTCCGGGTGGCCAGGGCGGCCTTGGTCGCGGCGTTCGGGGGAGGGGCGGCCTGAACGGCGTAAGCCTGCTTGCTCAGCGTTCGAGTCGATGCCCTAATTGCCCTATATGAGCGTGTTGTCGGGTGGGTCGATGCCGGTTGCGGCGAGCGTGGTGGGGCTCGCGGTCGCTGCCGTACTCGCGCTCGGTACGCCGCTGGCCTGGGCGAACGAGGCAGGTACCGGTTCCGCTTCGGCCGGCATCACGGTCCGGCTGCCCGACGGCCATCCGCTCCGCTTCGTCTCGGTGCGGTCCGCCCGGACGCCGACCCGGACGCCCGCGCACCGCCCGTCGCACGTGCCCGGCCACCGGCCGCCCGGCGGTGTGGCGAGCGCCCCGCCCGTGAATCCCGCGCCCGGCGGGCCGCCCGGCGCGGACCCGTCCGTGAGCGCGCTGCCGCTCCCCGTGGTCAGCCCGTTGTTCCCGTCCCCGCCCGCGAGCGGCAAGCCGTCGGCATCGAGCGCGGCGTCGAAGGAGCCCCGTCCCGGCGCACCGGGGCGTCCCGCGCCGGGGGGCACGCCGTCTCGTGCGCCGGGCGGGGGCGGGTCGGGGAGCCGCTCGCAGCAGGTGGTTTCCGTGCCCGTCGGTCAGGACGCGGTCCAGCCGATCGACCAGGCGCCGCGACCGGCCGCCAGCGTCCCCCCGCCGCTCGGCCCGCAGGCGGTCCTGCCGCCGGAGTCGGTGCAGCAGGCGGGCCCGAGGGCGCGGTTGGCCGCCCGGGACACCGGCCTGGACCTCGGCCCGCACGCCCGGATGCTCGGCGTGGGTCTGGCCCTGATCGGGGCCGGAGCTGCGCTGTTCGGCTGGCGGATCCGTCGGCTGTAGACCGCACGCAGAGCGAACCGCACACGTGTTCTGTCGAATATCACGCCCTCTTGACACCCCTGTGGGACAGAATGTCGTTCATGAACAGCCCGAGCTCTCGGCCAGAAGAAGGCCCCCAGGTCCTGATCGTCGGCCCCGACGGCATGCCCGTCGGCGCCGGCTCCTCCGTTGAGGGTGAGCCGAGGGAGCTGCCGATAACGGAGATGGTGGAGCAGCCCGCCAAGGTCATGCGGATCGGGAGCATGATCAAGCAGCTGCTCGAAGAGGTGCGCGCGGCACCTCTGGACGAGGCCAGCCGGGTGCGGCTCAGGGAGATCCACGCCAGCTCGGTCAAGGAGCTGGAGCAGGGCCTCGCGCCCGAGCTCGTCGAGGAGTTGGAGCGGCTGTCGCTCCCCTTCACCGAGGACGTGGTCCCCAGCGAGGCGGAACTCCGCATCGCGCAGGCGCAGTTGGTGGGTTGGCTGGAGGGTCTCTTCCACGGCATCCAGACCGCGCTCTTCGCCCAGCAGATGGCTGCCCGGGCGCAGTTGGAGCAGATGCGGCGCGCGCTGCCGCCGGGTGCGCCGGGCCACGACGAGGGCGAGCCGGGCCACGGCGGTATCCACGCCGGTCCGTACCTCTAGTTCTTCCCGCTCTCCTCGCTCCCGCTCTTCTCGTTGTTTGGGCTCCTTTTCCGTAGCCGTACGCGATTTCCCTCTGCGTACGGAAGTTCGCAGCGGTTCAGGGCGGACGCACTGCCGACTGCCTGCGGAGGCTCAGGTTCCGTCCGGTTCAGGGTTGGACCGGACGGAAAACCCGGCTGTGTGAGGCCCTGCCCGTACCGCTAACGTTGGGCCCTGACGGCGCGCCAAGGGGTAGGCCGGTTGGGGGAGACGAGCGCATGAGCGAGCAGGGCGGCGCGGACGGCGCGGGGCGGACGGTCGGCCACGGCCGTTATGCGCTGCGGGACTTGCTCGGCCAGGGCGGTATGGCCACGGTCCATCTCGCGGACGACACGGTGCTGGATCGGCCGGTGGCCGTGAAGACGATGCTCGGCGAGATGAGCCGCGAGCCGTCGTTCCGCGAGCGGTTCCGCCGCGAGGCGCAGGCGGTCGCCCGGCTCAACCACACGAACATCGTCGCCGTGTACGACAGCGGCGAGGACGACACCGACGGCACCCCCGTGCCGTTCATCGTCATGGAGTACGTCGAGGGCTCCTCGCTCAGCTCGGTGCTGCGCAAGGACATCACCGAGCTCGGCGCGATGCCCACCGAGAAGGCGCTGAAGATCACGGCCGACGTGCTGGCCGCGCTGAGCGCCTCGCACGAGGAGGGCCTGGTCCACCGCGACATCAAGCCCGCCAACGTGATGCTGACCAAGCGCGGCGTGGTCAAGGTGATGGACTTCGGCATCGCCCGCGCGATGCAGTCGGGCGTCACCTCGATGACCCAGACCGGCATGGTCGTCGGCACCCCGCAGTACCTCTCGCCCGAGCAGGCGCTCGGCAAGAGCGTGGACGCCCGTTCCGACCTCTACTCGGTCGGCTGCATGCTCTTCGAGCTGCTGACCGGTCGCCTGCCGTTCGAGTCCGAGTCGGCGCTGGGCATGGCCTACCAGCATGTCCAGGAGACGCCGCCGGCGCCGTCCAGCATGAACGCGGCGATCCCGCCCGCGGTCGACGCGCTGGTCGCGCGGGCGCTGCGGAAGGACCCGGCGCACCGGTTCCCGACCGCCGACGCGATGCGCGAGGAGTGCCAGCGCGTCGCCCAGGGCGCGGGCACGGCGGCCAACCAGCCGCAGATGCTGGTCGACGGCCCGCACCAGGGGCACGTCGGCGGCTCCGGCCAGAACGCCGTCTTCCCGGCGGCCCAGGGCCCGTTGAACACCCCGATGCCGCCGGTGCAGACGCCGTACCCGCAGCAGATGGGCGGGCAGCAGATGGCCCCCCAGCACATGGGCCAGACGCCGCCGCCCTACCCGCAGCGTCCGACGCCGCCGCCGTTCGCGCAGCCGCGCCCCACGCCGCCGCCCTTCGCGCAGCAGGGTCCGGCGCCGACGCCGCCGCCGTTCGCGCAGCAGCGGCCCACGCTGCAGCCGTTCACCCAGGCACGGCCGACCCCGGTGCCACAGCGTCCGGCGCCGACTCCGCCGCCGTTCGCCCAGCCCCGGCCCCCGGCGCCCGCGCAGGCTCCGTACGTGCCGTCGGGGGCGCCGCAGACGGACGCCGCGCGCGGCTGCGGCCGGCTGGTGCTGATCCTGTTCATCGTCGGCGTGGTCTTCGCCGGGTTGATAGTGCTGATCGCGGTGCTCGCGTTCAACAGCTCGTCCAACGACAACACCGGCGGACTTGGCAGGACGCCCGTGGCCGGAGTGGTTCAGGCGGACCGTGGTGTGTAGGCCACTTCGTGGTTTCGGCCTTCTGACCTGCGGCGCTCCGCATCGTCCTCCGGAAACCGGTAGCGTGCGGAGTTGGTTCCTCCCTCTCGGGAACGGCTGAGAGGCGCGGCGAAGCGCGATCCCCGGCGCCCGCCCGGTTCAACCGGGCAGTACAAGCAGTACGGGACAGCAGTACGGGACAACGGGGCAGTACGGATCGACGACGGCACGGAACGACGGCGGAGAACGATGGCAGACACGCAGCACCCCGGGGACGAGGACGCCATGGATCCCCGGTCCGGGTACGGCGCTGCGGGAGCAGCCGACGCGTCCGGTCCCTTCGTCACCACCAGTGGCCTGAGCGTCGTGGGCGACGGCCGCTACCGGCTGGTCCGCCGGCTGGGCCGCGGCGGGATGGCGGAGGTCTACGCCGCCGAGGACCAGCGGCTCGGCCGCACCGTCGCGATCAAGGTGCTGCGGCCCGAGCTGGCCGAGGACTCCATCGCCCGCACCCGCTTCACGCGTGAGGCGCACTCCGTCGCCGCGCTGAACCACCACGCCGTCGTCGCTGTCTACGACACCGGCGAGGAGGCGCGCGGCCACGAGACCGTCCCGTACATCGTGATGGAGCTCGTCGAGGGCCACACGGTCCGCGAGCTGCTGCAGAGCAAGGAGCCGCCGCCGGTCGACCAGGCGCTGATCATCACCGCCGGGATCCTCGAGGCGCTCGCCTACAGCCACAAGCACGGGATCGTCCACCGCGACATCAAGCCGGCCAACGTCATCATCACCAACTCCGGTGCGGTCAAGGTGATGGACTTCGGCATCGCCCGCGCGCTGACCGGGGCCACCTCGACGATGACCCAGACCGGCATGGTCATGGGCACCCCGCAGTACCTCTCCCCCGAGCAGGCCCTCGGCAAGGCGGTCGACCACCGCTCCGACCTGTACGCCACCGGCTGCATGCTCTACGAGCTGCTGACGCTGCGTCCGCCGTTCACCGGCGACACGCCTCTCTCCGTCGTCTACCAGCACGTTCAGGACATGCCGGTGCCGCCGTCCCAGGCGAACCCGCGGGTCCCGGCGGTGCTGGACGCCCTGGTGATGCGCTCGCTGGCCAAGGACCCGGACGACCGGTTCCAGTCGGCGGACGAGTTCCGCGCCCACATCCAGCACGCGCTGCGCCAGATGCACGGCGGGACCGGCCCGACCCAGATCCTCGGCCAGGTCGGCGGGGTCTCGCCGACCGCCCCCACGGCGATGATCGCCTCCGCGCCGGGCGACGACTACCACCCGACCACGGTGCTGGGCGCGGCGACCCCGCCGCAGCCGATGCCGGCGGCAGGCGGCGGCATGGGCGGCGCGGTGCCGCCGACCTACGACGACCACTACGACGACGAGGGCGCGGGCCGCAACCGACGCGGACTCTTCGCGGTGATCGCGGTCCTGGTGGTCGCGGCGGCGGTGGCGGTCGGTGTCGCGCTCGCGATGAACGGCAGCGGCGGTAGCGGAGGCGGGCCCACGACGTCGTTGTCGCCGACGGTCACCCCGAGCACGACGCCCTCGCAGACCCCGAGCCAGAGCATCACGCCGTCGCAGAGCCAGACGCCGAGCTACACGCCGTCGTACACGCCGAGCTACACGCCGTCGTCCACGCCCCCGGTCTCCCCGTCGACGACGCCGAGCACGACACCGTCGCAGACCACCTCGGGATCCCCGAGCACGACGCCTTCGGCGCCGGCGACGTCGCCGTCGACGCCGTCCGCGCCGCCGTCGACCGACCACACCACCCCGCCGGGCTCGCCGTCGGCGGGCTCGACGTCCTGACGTTTCGCTCCCGGAGGTAGTTGCAACCCCCAGGAGCGCGGGGCTCTGCTGATGTGCGGCTCCGCCGCGTGGGCGCGGCAAGCCTGGGCGTTCGCTCCCGCAGGTGGCTGCACTTTTCTCAGGGGCGCGAGGCTCTGCTGATGTGCGGCTCCGCCGCGTGGGCGCGACAAGCCACCCAGTGTCGTGAGTCCCCGAACTACCAGGGCCATCCGCACAGGGTGGTAACTCGCGCAGCTCCCCGCGCCCCGAGACAGTGCGACGTCCCTCTGCGAAACAGTGACCCTCACTGTGTGTACGCCTCCGCGACGAGCGGGTAGCGGTCCGTCCACCAGACGATCTGCGCCGCCGCCGCGGGAAACAGCACGCTTGCGCGGTCGTCCCGCCGCGCATAGCGCCAGCGGAGCATCCAGAAGTCGTTGAGCCGCTCCCACCAGACGCGGTGGACCGCCGCGGTCAGGTGCTCGGGTGTCGCGCCGGAGGCCTCGCGGTAGGCGCGGGCATAGGCGGTGATCCGGGTCAGGTCCATGGCACCGCTCGCCTCGTCGGAGAAGAACTGCGTCGCCGCACGAACCGCCTCCTCCGCGACGGGTTTGATGCCGAGCCGGTCCCAGTCCAGGACCGCCGCGACGCGTCCGTCGCGCCGCAGCAGGTTCAGCGGGTGGAAGTCGCCGTGCACCCACCCGGCCGGGGGCGCGCTGCGTGGGCCGGGGCGGCGGTGGGCGTGGGCGGCGAGCAGGACGCGGCGTTCGAGCAGCCGACGCTCCGCCAGGGCGTCGAACGGGTCGGCGGGGTCGCGGCGGGCCCGGGAGCGCGCCGCGGAGAGCAGGTCGGCGATGGTGCGCCGGGTGTCCAGCGGGTCCGCGCTGGGCCAGGGGCCGGGGTCGAGGACGGGCGGCTGGATCCGCCGCAGCTCGGTGTGGATCCGGCCGAGCAGCGTGCCGAGATCGGCCCCGGCGGCGAGGGGGAGGGCCCGCCCGGTCGGTGGCGGCGCGCCCTCGACGAAGGGGAAGAGCGCGTAGCGGCGGCCACGCAGCAGCACCAGGGTCCGCCCGTCCGCCGCCGTCACCGGCGGTACCGTCGGCAGTCCGGCCGCCGCCAGCGCGGCGATGGTGCGGTGCTGGGCGGCGAGCGCGCCGCTGGAGGCGTGGCCGCCGTCGTCGAGGTACTGCTTCAGCACCCATGTGGCCCGGCTACGGCTGCCGTCCTGCTGTTCGATCGTGACCAGCCAGACGCGGTTCAACAGCCCGTGCCGGGTGCGCTCCACCGCGACCGGGCGACCCACCCCGAACCGGGCGACGACCCCCACCAGCCACCCCGGTACGGAACCCGGAACGGCTGATAATGCACTTGTCGGAGCAAAAGCCTGACCCTGCGTCACGAGCCAGATGGTACTGCCGCGTTGGCGGGTACGGCCGTTCGCGATCTTCTCTGACCGGCTCTGATCGTCAGCCTTCGGACGCGTGCATCTTCGCGACGTACGCGGCGGCCTGTGTGCGCCGTTCCATGCCCAGTTTTGCCAGCAGGCTGGACACGTAGTTCTTGACCGTCTTCTCCGCGAGGTGCAGCTCGCCGCCGATCTGCCGGTTGGTCATGCCCTCGCCGATCAGGTCGAGGATCCGGCGCTCCTGCTTGGTCAGACCGGTCAGCCGTTCGTCCTCCTTCTCGCCGCCGTCGCGAAGGCGTTCGAGTACGCGGGAGGTGGCGACCGGGTCCAGCAGCGACTTTCCGGCCGCCACGTCGCGGACCGCCGAGAGCAGGTCGGTCCCGCGGATCGCCTTGAGGACGTAACCGCTGGCCCCGGCCATGATCGCGTCGAAGAGCGCCTCGTCGTCGGAGAAGGAGGTGAGCATCAGGCACCGGATCTCCGGCAGCTCGGAGCGGATCTCCCGGCAGACCTCCACCCCGCTGCCGTCGGGCAGCCGGACGTCGAGCACCGCCACGTCCGGCCGGGTGGCCGGGATCCGGGCCAGCGCCTCCGCGGCCGTGCCGGCCTCGCCGACCACCTCGATGTCGGATTCCAGCGAGAGCAGTTCATGGACGCCGCGACGTACCACCTCGTGGTCGTCGAGGAGAAAGACCCGTATATGTCCTGTATGTCCAGGTTTGCTCATGGTCACAGCCTTGCATACGGCTCACCGAGTTGCCGTGCACGGAGGAGCTTTTGTCCCGGTTTAGGGGTGAGCATGGTAGTTGGACGTCCTAGGACAGAGGAAATTGGGTCTTCCCCTGGGTAACGTTCTCGAAGAGGATCAGGGCACACCTATCCGCCGATCCGATGTCGTCGCCCACCCGAAGCGATGACGCACGGAGCAGGCGACCGGACCGGTTGCCGGCAACCCCGGAGGCCGGAAATACCGAGGAGTGAACGTGACCGTCGAGAGCACGGCGGGGACGGCGACCGCTGCCGTCCCGGAGCTGGTGCAGCTGCTCACCCCAGAAGGCGAGCGAGTCGAGCACCCGCGCTTCTCCCTGGAGACCACTCCGGAAGAGCTGCGCTCCATCTATCGTGACCTGGTCCTGGTACGCCGTTTCGACGGCGAGGCCACCGCGCTGCAGCGCCAGGGCGAGCTGGGCCTGTGGGCCTCTCTGCTGGGACAGGAAGCCGCTCAGGTCGGCTCCGGCCGCGCCCAGCGCCCGGGAGACTGGGCCTTCCCGACCTACCGCGAGCACGGCGTCGCCTGGTGCAAGGGCGTCGACCCGTTGAACCTGCTCGGCATGTTCCGGGGTGTGAACCACGGCGGGTGGGACCCGTACGAGAAGAACTTCCAGCTCTACACCATCGTCATCGGCTCGCAGACGCTGCACGCGACCGGCTACGCGATGGGCATCACCAAGGACGGCTCCGACGACGCCGTGGTCGCCTACTTCGGTGACGGCGCGTCCAGCCAGGGTGACGTCAGCGAGGCCTTCACCTTCGCCTCGGTCTACAACGCCCCCGTGGTCTTCTTCTGCCAGAACAACCAGTGGGCCATCTCCGAGCCCACCGAGCGGCAGACCCGCGTCCCGCTCTACCAGCGCGCGGCGGGCTTCGGCTTCCCGGGTGTGCGGGTGGACGGCAACGACGTGCTGGCCTGCCTCGCGGTCACCCGCTGGGCCCTGGACCGCGCCCGCGCGGGCGAGGGTCCGACGCTGATCGAGGCCTTCACCTACCGCATGGGCGCCCACACCACCTCCGACGACCCGACCCGCTACCGGATCGCGGACGAGTTGGAGGAGTGGAAGCTCAAGGACCCGATCGAGCGGGTCAAGTCCTACCTGGTCCGTGAGGACTGGGCGGATCAGGAGTTCTTCGACGCGGTCGAGGCGGAGAGCGAGCAGTTGGCCCGCCGCGTCCGCGAGGGCGTCCGCAACATGCCCGACCCCGACCCGACCTCGATCTTCGAGCACGTCTACGCCGAGGGCCACGCGCTCGTCGACGAGGAGCGTGCTGAGTATGTGGCGTACGCGGCGTCGTTCGACGGCTCCGAAGAGGTTGGGGAGGGCCGCTGAGATGGCCGCTGAGAACTACAGCATGGTGAAGGCCCTCAACGAGGCGCTGCGGCGCTCGCTGGAGGCCGACCCGAAGACCCTGATCATGGGCGAGGACGTGGGCCGTCTGGGCGGCGTCTTCCGGGTCACCGACGGACTGCACAAGGACTTCGGCGACAGCCGCGTCATCGACACCCCGCTGGCCGAGTCCGGCATCATGGGCACCGCGATCGGCCTGGCGCTGCGCGGCTACCGCCCGGTGGTGGAGATCCAGTTCGACGGCTTCGTCTACCCGGCCTTCGACCAGATCGTCACCCAGCTGGCCAAGATGCACGCGCGTGCGCTGGGCCACGTCAAGCTGCCGATCACCGTGCGCATCCCGTTCGGCGGCGGCATCGGCGCGGTCGAGCACCACAGCGAGTCGCACGAGGCGTACTTCGCCCACACGGCCGGTCTGAAGGTCGTCTCGCCCTCCAACCCGCTGGACGCGCACTGGATGCTGCGTCAGGCGATCGCCTCGGACGACCCGGTGATCTTCCTGGAGCCGAAGCGCCGCTACTGGGACAAGGGTTCGGTGGACCCGCTGGGCGAGGCCCCGACCCCGCTGCACTCCGCCCGAGTCACGCGCCCGGGTCGGGACCTGACGCTGGTCGCCTACGGCCCGATGGTCAAGGTCTGCCTGGAGGCGGCCGAGGCCGCCGCTGAGGACGGCCACCAGATCGAGGTCGTCGACCTGCGCTCGCTCTCGCCGCTGGACATGGACACCCTCACCGCCTCGGTCAAGCGGACCGGCCGCGCGGTGGTGGTCCACGAGGCCCCCGTCTTCATGGGCATGGGTTCGGAGCTGGCCGCCCGGATCACTGAACGCTGCTTCTACTCCTTGGAGGCCCCCGTGCTCCGGGTCGGCGGATACTTCTCGCCGTACCCGCCGAGCCGGGTGGAGGAGACGTACCTGCCGGACCTCGACCGGGTGCTCGACGCCGTCGACCGCGCCCTCGCCTTCTGACGGGGGATGGAGAGCACCATGAGTACTGCGGTTGAGAACGTTCGTCAGTTCAAGATGCCGGATGTCGGCGAGGGACTGACCGAGGCCGAGATCCTCAAGTGGTTCGTCCAGCCCGGCGACACGGTCGCCGACGGCCAGGTCGTCTGCGAGGTGGAGACGGCGAAGGCGGCCGTCGAGCTGCCGATCCCGTTCGACGGGGTGGTGCAGGAGCTGTTCTTCGGCGAGGGCACGACCGTCGACGTCGGCACGGCGATCATCAGCGTCGCCGTTGCGGGCGGCGCTGCGGTTCCGGCGGAGGCGGCTGCTCCTGCGGCTGCCTCCGCTGCCGAGGAGGAGACCGAGCCGGAGCGGCGCGAGGTGCTGGTCGGGTACGGCCCGCGCTCGGGCTCGTCGAAGCGGCGGGCGCGGAAGCCTGCGGCTGCGGCGGCGCCGACGGTCGTGCAGGCGGGCGGGGAGGGGACGTACTACGCGCCCAAGCCGGCTGCGGTTGCACCGGTCACCCCGGCTGCACCGGTCGCTCCGGCTGCTCCGGTCACCCCGACTGCTCCGGCCGTTCCCGCGTCCGGTGAGCGTCCGCTGGCGAAGCCGCCGGTGCGGAAGCTGGCCAAGGACCTGGGCATCGACCTGGCCGCAGTCACCCCGACCGGCCCGCAGGGCACGGTCACCCGCGAGGACGTGCACGCGCACGTCACCGCGGCGACGGCGCCCGTGGCCGTCGCGGCTCCGGTGGCGGCACCGGCCGCTCCCGCCGCCGAGCCGGTCGCGGTCGTGTCGGGTGCGGTCGTGTCGGGTGCGGAGGACGTCCGGATCCCGATCAAGGGCGTGCGCAAGGCGACCGCGGCGGCGATGGTCAGCTCCGCGTTCACCGCGCCGCACGTGACCGAGTGGGTCCAGGTCGACGTCACCCGCACGATGAAGCTGGTCCGCAGCCTCAAGGAGAGCGGCGAGCTGGGTGCGGGCGTGCGGGTCAGCCCGCTGCTGCTGGTCGCCAAGGCCTTGCTGATCGCCATCCGGCGCAACCCGGAGATCAACGCCAGCTGGGACGAGGCCAACCAGGAGATCATCCACAAGCGCCGGATCAACCTCGGCATCGCCGCGGCGACTCCGCGCGGCCTGATCGTCCCGAACATCAAGGACGCGGGCAGCATGGCTCTTCCCGAGCTGGCGGGCGCGCTGACGTCGCTGATCGAGGTGGCCCGCGAGGGCAAGACCTCGCCTGCGGCGATGCAGGGCGGGACGGTGACGATCACCAACGTCGGCGTCTTCGGCGTCGACTCGGGCACCCCGATCCTGAACCCGGGCGAGGCCTCGATCCTGGCCTTCGGCCAGGTCCGGGAACTCCCTTGGGTGCACAAGGGCCGGGTCGTCCCGCGCCTGGTGACCACGCTGGCCCTGTCGTTCGACCACCGGATGGTCGACGGCGAACTGGGCAGCAAGGTCCTGGCGGACACGGCGGCAGTGCTGGAGCAGCCGAAGAGGCTGATCAGCTGGCAGTAGGTGCAGTTGCACCTTCCAGGGGCGCGAGTTGAGGTTGCGCTCCCGCAGGTGGTTGCAACACCTAGGGGCGCGGGGAACTGCGCGACAAGCCACCGTGTGTGGTGAGTCGCCGGGCGCACAGGGCCATCCGTCACAGGGTGGTTCTCGCGCAGTTCCCCGCGCCCCTGTTGTTGCTGGCCACTCGCATCAGTTCCCAGCCCCCTGAGCAACTGCATGGTCCCCACCTGCCGCACCCGGCTCACTCGCGGGGGTGAAGTTGGGCGGGAGCTGTATAGCGGTGAGCGGCACGCGGAGACGATCCGCCCCGTGCGTCGTCACCTGAGTGTGTTTCTGCTGCTCCTGGTCCTGCTCCTGGCGGGCGCCGCCCCGCCGCCCGCGCTGGCGTCCGAGCCGCGCGTTGTCGACGAGGCCACGCTCGTCGACAACGGGCCTGCGGCGAACCGGATCACGCTGGTGCTCATCGGGGACGGCTACACCGCCGACGAACTCCCGCGCTTCCGTGCGCAAGCCGCGGATACCTGGCGGGCACTCAGTTCCGTGGAACCGTTCCGGAGTTACGCGCCGCTCTTCGACGTGCGGCGGATCGACCTGGTGTCGCCGCGCTCCGGGATCGGTGCCGGCTCGCCGCTCGGGATGCACTTCGGGTGCCAGGGCATGCCGCGGCTGCTCTGCGCGGACGACGACGCCGTCACCCGGTACACCGGCACGCCGGACGGGCCCGAGTACGTCATCGCGCTGGCCGACTCCGACCGGTACGGCGGTGGTGGTGGCACCGGGGTGACCACGCTTGCCGCCGGGGCGACGGGCGCCGGGCTCATCATCCAGCACGAGATGGGGCACACCGTCGGGGGTCTCGGCGACGAGTACGACGCCGCGCCGGGCGGGGACAGCGACTTCCCCAACCTCTCCTCCGCCGACGCCGACACGCTCGCGGCCACGCACGCCAAGTGGTGGCGCTGGCTGGGCGCGGAGGACCCCACCGGCGGACTGGTCGGCGCGTACCGGAGCGCCAACGGTCTGTACCGGCCGACCCAGGACTCGATCATGCGGACCCTGGGCGCCACCTACAACCTGCCCTCCCGCGAGGCGATCATCGAGTCGCTCTACCGTCACGTCAGCCCTGTCGACACGGTCTCACCGGCCGCCGACGGCAGCGCGGTCGACGCCGGGACGACGCTCCGCGTCGCGCCCGTGCTCCCCGCAGACCCCGAAGCCGACGGCAGCCGACTGACCGTCAGCTGGACGGTCGACGGCGGGCCCGCGCCCGGCAGTCTGCTGGGTGAGCGCGGGCTGGCGTTCGACACCAGGGGGCTGGAGCTGCCGTCGGGCGCGCGGGTGACGGTCCGAGTCGTCGTCACCGACCGTACGTCGTGGGTCCGTGACGACGCCTTCCGGCGGCGGCGGATGAGCAGGACGTTCAGCTGGGTCGTGACGGCGAAGTGAGGGTTGTGACGGTTCCGACGGGCTGGAGCCGGGCAAGGTCAAGTTCTGCTAACGGGCTGCAGTCACCCTTAGGGGTGACAGGGAGGCATATGAGAGTGTGTGAGCGCAGGTAGGCACTGGGGTGGGGAGATATCGGGTGGGCGAGCGTAAGCGCGGTCGGAGCGTGGCGATCAAGGCCGCTCTTGCGGGTCTTGTCACGCTGGGTGTGGCCGGTGCGTTCGTCGCGCCGACCGCGTTCGGCGCGAGCGCCAACGGGCCGACACCGGCGGCGAGTTCGAGCACCGGTTCGTCCGCTGCGGCTGCTGCCTCCTCGGCTCCGTCCGGTGGGGCCGCGACGCCCGGTGCGCCCGGTTCGGGCAGTATGTCCGTCGCCCCGCGCGTCGCCACGGTGGCCGCCACCACGTGGAACTCCGCCGCCGCGGCGAAGTTCTGGACTCCGGCGCGCATCGCTGCGGCGATTCCGGACGAGGCGGCCCCGGCCAAGGTCGGCGGTTCCGGTGTCCAGGCCGCGTCCACGACCGTCTCCCACGCGGCCACGACCGCGTCCAACACGGTGACCTCGGCCACGATCGCGCACTCGTACCACTTCGGCGGGACGCCGGAGACGGGCATCATCGTCTACGCGTCGAGCAACCTCACCACCCACTACTGCACCGCCAGCGTGGTCAACAGTGCCGGGCGCAACATGATCCTGATGGCCGCCCACTGCAACCCCGGCAGCTGGATGGCCTACGTGCCCATGTACCAGCACGGTGCGCTCAGCCAGCCGTACGGGATCTGGGCGGTCACCAAGGTCTTCAAGGACGCCCACTACAGCAGCGGCGAGTCCGACGCGAGTGACTACGACTACGCCTTCGCCCAGGTCGCGCCGAACGCCTCGGGCCAGCTGATCCAGAACGTGACCGGCGGCTACCACCTCGCCTACACGTCGAGCTACTACCTCTACATCACCGCCCTCGGCTACCCGGACATCTCCTCGGACCCGACGGACGAGGCGATCCGCTGCAGCCCGAACTACCGGACCGGCAAGCTCGCCGGCTACCGGCAGATGGTGCTGTACTGCACCGGTTTCTACGGTGGCACCTCCGGCGGTCCGTGGGTCACCTACTTCAACGGGACGACGGGCAACCTGATCGGCCTCACCGGCGGCTACGAGGAGGGCGGGCCCAACAGCTGGACCAGCTACAGCCCGATCTTCGACAGCCGGATCTTCTCGCTCTTCAGCTACGCGCAGACGCACTGACGCCACCGGCTGATGCCTGGCTGACCCCGGGTGACTCCCGGCTGACTGCGGCTGAGGGGTACGTCTCACTTTCCAGACGGCAGGAACAGGCCCAAAGGTCCTACCTTTAAGCTGTCAGCATCATGTCTGCTGCCGAGCCTGCCGCCGCGTCCGGTACCGCTGCCACCACCGCAACTGCCGCGACCACCGCCGATGGCGCCGACGCGGCGATCGGGCTCCGGCGGGAGCCGCCCGGCGGGCGGGGCGCGTGGACCGCGTGGGGCATCGGCGTCACCGTCTACGTCCTGGCCGTGGTCCACCGGACCAGCCTCGGCGTCGCCGGGCTGGACGCGGCGGCGCGGTTCGGGATCAACGCGTCGGCGCTGTCGACCTTCTCCATTCTGCAGATCCTGATCTATGCGGGCATGCAGATCCCGGTCGGCCTGCTGGTCGACCGTTTCGGCCCGCGCCGCATCCTCAGCGCGGGCCTGGTGCTGCTCACGGCCGGGCAGCTGGGCTTCGCGCTGGCCACCTCGTTCACCCCGGCGCTGCTCGCCCGCGGTGTCCTGGGCTGCGGCGACGCGATGACCTTCGTCAGCGTCCTGCGCATCGGCGCGCGCTGGTTCCCGGCCTTCCGCAACCCCTTCATCGCCCAGCTGACCGGCCTGGTCGGCACGGTCGGCAACCTGGTCAGCACGCTGGTGCTCTCCCAGGTCCTGCACAGTGCGGGTTGGACGCCGACCTTCGCCACCACCGCGCTGTTCGGCGTGGTCGTGCTGGCCGTGGTCGTCCTCGCACTGCGGGAGACGCCGGACAGTGCGCCGCGCGAGCCGCTGTTCGCGCGCCGCGCACGCGCGACCGAAGCAGCGGTCACCCCGCGTCCGGCGGGTTTCTCGCTGCTGGAGCAGATCCGGGTGAGCTGGCGCGAGCCGGGCACCCGGCTGGGCATGTGGGTGCACTTCACCACGGCGTTCCCGGCGTCGAGCTTCCTGCTGCTGTGGGGGATGCCCTTTCTGATGGACGGTCAGGGCATGTCCCGCGCGGAGGCGGGCGGGATGCTCAGCCTGGTGATCCTCAGCGGGATGGGCTTCGCGGTCCTCTTCGGCCAGCTGATGTCGCGCCGGCCGGGCCTGCGGACGCCGACGGTCTTCGCGGTGGTGCTGGGCACCGGCGCGGTCTGGGCGGCGGTGCTGCTGTGGCCGGGCGGCGGCGCGCACGTGCCGCTGTGGCTGCTGCTGGTCCTGGTCGTGGTGATGGGCAGCAACGGCCCCGCGTCCCTGATCGGCCTCGACTACGCCCGCCCGGTGAACCCGCCGGAGCGGGTGGGGACGGCCTCCGGCATCGTCAACATGGGCGGCTTCATCGCCGCGGTCATCGCGCTGTTCCTGATCGGCTTCGTCCTCGACCTCGCGACCCCGCACGGCGGCGCGGACTACACGCCCGCGGCGTTCCGACAGGCCTTCGCGATGCTGTACATCCCGATGGCGCTGGGGCTGTTCCAGATCCTGCGCCTGCGCGGTCGGGCGCTGGCCCGCGAACGCGAGCTGGCGCGCGGGCGGTAGTCGCAGGGGCATTGCACTATCTGGGGGCGCGGGGCTCTGCTGATATGCGGCTCCGCCGCGTGGGCGCGAGGAACCACCCAGTGGGGATGGCCCTGCCCGTTCGGCGACTCACCACACGGGTGGCTTGTCGCGCCCACGCGGCAGGGCCGCTAGTCAGCAGAGCCCCGCGCCCCCGGACGTTTGCAACGTCCCTTGCGCAGAAAGCTCTGCCCTCAGGGTGTGACCGAGAAGTTGTCCAGGATGCGACGCGCCAGCGCCTCGTCGCCCTCGGACTTCACGTCCGCCGACGATCGGGCGATCCGACCGCACGCGAGGCGGGCGTACGTCTCCCAGTCCATGCTGAACCGCGCCGCAGGCGCCAGCGGGACGGTGGCGTCGACACTGCCGCGGCCCCCCTCGTCGACCCGGACGGTGGTCATGAACTCCTGCGCGCCGTGGACGTCGAAGACGACCGTGCAGCCCGCGGGAGCGCCCGCCAGCTTCGCGACGGCGCGCGGCAGCAGCTCGACCAGGTAGTCACGGGTGATGCCCGCCGCCGCGCTGTCCAGGCCGCCGGGAGCGCGGAGCGCCCTGCGGATGTCCTGCTCGTGGGTCCAGACGTCGAAGACGCGGGTGCGGAGCAGCTGGTGGTAGGGAACGTCCCGGGTGTACGGGCCCATCGGCCAGCGGACCTCGTCCGTCGGCTCGTGGCGTGGCTGCCGCAGCGCGCGGGACCTGCGGATGATCGTGTACTCGAGCTCCGCGGTCATCTCCGGAGCGGTGTGGCAGCGCCGCTTGTCGACCGGCACCTCGCAGTAGCGGGTGAACTCGTCGACCACGTGCCGCAGGTCGCGGGGCAGGGTGTGGATCGGTCGGGGGTCGCCCAGCAGCTCCAGCTCCATGCCTATGACGTGGGAGACCACATCGCGGACGGACCAGCCCGGGCACTCGGTGGGGCGGTTCCACTCTCCCTCACTGAGCGGGGCGACCAGCTCGGATATGGCCTCGATGGACTGGGTCCAGGCATCGGCGTACGCCTGAACCGTCTGCTTGTCGGTCACGTTCACGACCCCTTGAGCGGTGCAGCCAATTGCGCTATCGGCACGTTACGCTGCCTGCTGTCCCCAGGTCAGCGCTTTCCGGTGTTGATCGGTCTTGATCGTAGGGCCCCTGACGGAGTGGGTGGTACGGTGCGCGCTTCTCTTGTCCAGATCGATGTCAACGAAGCGGAGTCCGTGGACGACCGCAGGACGCGCGTGAGCGCGCTGGTGCGGGCCCAGCACGGGGCGGACCTGGTGGTGCTGCCGGAGCTCTGGAACCTGGGCGGATTCGCCTACGACGCGTGGGCACCGGGCGCGGAGCGGCTGGACGGGCCGACCGCGGAGGCGATGTCCGCCGCCGCGAGGGGCGCGGGCGTCTGGCTGCACGCCGGCTCGATCGTCGAACGCGACCCGGACGGGCCGCTGTTCAACACCTCGCTGCTCTTCGCGCCGGACGGCGAGCTGCACGCCGTCTACCGCAAGATCCACCGCTTCGGCTTCGACAGCGGTGAGGCGGCGCTGATGGCGGCCGGGCAGGAGGTCTGCGTCGTCGACACGCCGTTCGGTCGGATGGGCCTGGCGACCTGCTACGACCTGCGGTTCCCGGAGCTGTTCCGGGCGATGCTGGACCGTGGCGCGGAGCTGTTCGTCGTCCCGGCGGCCTGGCCGGCCCGGCGCGCCGAGCACTGGTCGCTGCTGGCCCGCGCCCGCGCGGTGGAGGAGCAGGCCCTCGTCCTCGCCTGCAACACCGCGGGCACCCACGGGGGCGTCCCGCAGGCGGGCCGCAGCGTCGTGGTCGACCCGTGGGGTGCGGTCCTGGCGGAGGCCAACGGCGGCGAGTCCGGCAGCGCGGAGGAGGTGCTGACGGTCGACCTGGACCCGTCGGTCGTCGCCCGCACCCGCGAGGAGTTCCCGGTCCTGCGGGACCGTCAGAAGTGGTGACCGGCCACCAAGTGGCAGGAAGATGCCAGTGGGTTCAGTGATGCCACTGATGGCAGTGGTGGCAGATTGAACGGTGACTCACCGAGGTCGCCATGATGATCCACGCTCTCACCGGATTCTGGTTGGCCTGCGACCAACTATGCGGTAGATGTGATGAGTGCCTGACAAAACAGCGTCCCTCGAGACGCCTCTCCCCTCACAGGCGCGCTCTTCGCTGTGGCGCCATCGTGATTTCATGCTGCTCTGGGGCGGCGGTGCGGCCAGCGATCTCGGTTCGGCCGTGTCCACGCTGCTCATCCCGCTGCTGGCTGTTCAGAGTCTCGGAGCGACGACGTTCCAGGTGGCCATGCTGAGCCTGGCCCGCAGACTGCCCGCAGCGGTCTTCGCCCTGCCGGCGGGGGTCGTGGTGGACCGGCTGCGCAAACGGCGGTTGATGCTCTGGTGCCAGGTCCTCAGCGCGCTGGTCGTGGGCTCGGTGCCCGCCGTCGCGTTCGCCGGGCACGTCCAGCTGTGGCAGCTCTACGCCGTCACCGCCGTGGTGGGCAGCATCACCGTCTTCTTCAGCATCGCCGATGCCAGCTACCTGCCCAACGTGCTGACCCGCGAGCAACTCGTCGACGGCAACGGCAAGCTGAACGCCACCGAGACCGCCTCCGACGCGGCAGGCCCGGCGCTCGGTGCGCTGCTGGCCGGAGTGGTGACGGCCGCGCGGGCCGTCGCCGTGGACGGTGTCTCGTACGTGGTCGCCGCTGTCACACTGCTGCTGATGCGCTCGCCGGACCCCCGGCCCGAGCCGGACCGGACCCGGACCGCGCCCGTCAGCTTCCGCGTGGCGATGACCGAGGGCCTGCGCTTCGCCTGGCGTAACCCGGTGCTGCGGGCGATCACCTGCTGCACCGCGACGGCGAACCTGGGCATCGTCGCCGTGGGCAGCCTGGAGGTGGTCTACCTCGTCCGCGCACTGCACACCTCGGGCCCGCTCGTGGGTGTGGTGATCGGGACCGGCGTGCTGGGCGGGTTCGTCGGCAGTCTGCTGGCCAAGCCGCTGACCGCCCGGCTGGGCAACGCCCGGGCGATGTGGGTGTCGTTGATCGTCTGTGCCCCCTTCGCGCTGCTGATGCCGCTGGCGGGCCCCGGCGCGGGACTGATCCTCTACTCGCTCGGATGGGGCGTCTTCAACGCGGGCGGAGCCGTCTACCAGACCGCGCAGATGGCCTACCGGCAGTCGAGCATCCCCAGGGAGATCCTCGGCCGCGTCAACGCCGGTATCCGCTGGGTGATGTGGAGCACGATGCCGCTCGGCGCCCTGCTCGGCGGCACGGTGGGCACCTGGTTGGGGCTTCGCACCGCGCTCTGGGTCGCCACCGGCTTCCTCGCTGCGACGGGCCTGTGGCTGCTCGCCTCACCGCTGCGCGGCTGGCGGGACATTCCGGAGAGTCAGTCCCGCTGATCCGTACGGGCGTTGCGCTGGTTGCGCGTCGAGCGGATCAGGGAGAGCAGCTCGCGCGCCGGGCCCTTGGGCTTCGCGCCCTTGGGCCACACCGCGCGCAGGGGGCGCTCCAGCACCAGGTCGGCCACGGGCACGGCGACGAGCCGGCCTGCGGCCAGATCGTCGGCCACCGCGAGTTCGCTGACCACGGCGGGCCCCGCACCGCTGGTGGCCGCTGACTTGAGCGCTGTCGTCGACGCGAGCGTGAGCAGTGGCTCGGCCAGTCCGCCGACGGGGGCGAGGGCCGCGTCCAGCACCTCCCGGGTGCCGCTTCCGTGCTCGCGCAGGATCAGCCGGGTGCCGGCGACCTCGGCGGGAGAGAGCGGGCTGCGCCGTCGTGCCCACCGGTGTGCGGGGGCGACGAGCACCAGCAGGCGGTCGCGTGCGACGACCACGCCGTCCAGGCCCGTCGGGATCCGCACACCCTCGACGAAGCCGAGGTCCGCCTCCCCGTCGAGGATGTGCGCGGCCACCTCGGTGGAGTTCGCCGCGCGCAGGGTCACGGCCGTGCCGGGCAGCGCCGCGTGCAGGGCCAGCAGCCAGCCCGGCATCAGGTACTCGGCGACGGTCAGGCTCGCCGACACCCTCAGCCGTGCGTCCCGGCGTTCGCGCAGTGCGGAGATTCCGGCGTCCAGCGCCTGCGCCGCGCCCACGACCTGCGCCGCCCACTCGGCGACGAGCGCACCGGCCTCCGTGGGCCGGGAGCCGCGCGGGGAGCGTTCCAGCAGCGTGACGCCGATCTGCCGCTCCATCGCGGCGATCCGGGCCGAGGCCGCGGGCTGGGTGATGCCCAGCTCGGCCGCCGCCCGGCCGAGGCTTCCGAGCCGGACCACGGCCAGCAGCAACTCCAGCGCGCCGAGCTCCGGTACGTGCGAGGAGAGCGGGACGTTCGCCGGGCCTGGGGTCGAACTCATAGCACCAGCTTATGTCCCCATCGGAGAATGATCCCTACCGGCGGCGACGCGCCGGAACGACGGTGGACACATGACCCCCACCGCGCTCGCCCTGCCGCTCACCAGGCGATTCACCCAGCACCCCGTCACCCGTCACCCCGTCGTCGAAGCGGCCGGCCGTTTCGGCCCGAACTGGTACGCGGCGGTGATGGGCACCGCCATCGTCGCCAACGGCGCGCACGTCCTGCCGGGCGTCGGGTCCGCGGGCTGGGCGCAGGTGTGGGCGGAGGCGTTCTGGGCGCTGGGCTTCGCGGGCCTGGTGGCGCTGGCCGGTACGCGGCTCGTGGGCCGTCTGCACCACGCGCGGGTCCGGCCCCTGGACGACCCGTCCGTCGCGGTCTTCCTCGGCTGCCCGCCGATGGCGCTGATGGCCGTCGGCTTCGGTGCGCTGGGCGCGGGCGAGCCCCTGCTCGGACCCGGCCTGGCACTGGCGCTGGACGCGGTGCTGTGGACGCTGGGGACGGTCTACGGGATCTGGGCGGCCGGGACGGTCCTGTACCGGCTGGCCATGCACTATGACGTGGCCCGCGCGGACTCCGCGCCGACCTGGCTGCTGCCAGTGGTCGCGCCGATGGTCTCCGCGACGCTCGGCCCCGCGCTGATCCCCCATCTGCCGTCCGGGCAGGCGCAGTCGACCATGCTGCTCGCGTGCGTGGCGATGTTCGGCATCAGCCTCGTGGCGGTGCTGATGCTGCTGCCGACGCTCTTCGCCCGACTCGCCCACGAGGGGCCGCTGCCACCGGTGTTGATCCCCACGCTGTTCCTGGTGCTGGGCCCGCTCGGGCAGTCCGTCACGGCGGTGACCCAGTTCGCCGCGCACGGCCCGGCGGAGTTCGGCGGCGTCCTGGGCGGCTTCGCGCTGCTCTACGGCGTGCCGGTGTTCGGCTTCGCACTGCTGTGGCTGGCGATCGCGGGCGCGGCGACGGTCCACGGCCTGCGGAACGGGATGCCGTTCGCCATGACCTGGTGGGCGTACACCTTCCCGGTGGGCACCTGCGTCACCGGCGCCGCGGGCCTCTACGCCCGCACCGGTCTCGCCGCCTTCGCGGTCGCGGCGGTGGCGCTGTACGCGCTGCTGGTGTCGGCCTGGGCCGTGGCGGTGGTGCGCACGGCCCGATCGCTGCCGACGTTCCTGCGCGGCTGAGGTCAGGACGCCTCGGGGTAGGTGACCGAGGTGTCGGCCCAGTCGAGGGCGGCGATGATGGTGTGCCGCAGCTGGGCCTCGGTCCAGGTGGTGTCGAACTCGAGCGGCAGCACGGGGGACACCTCCTCGAGCGTCGAGATCATCGGGCTGTGTGCGACTGCCTTGTCGACCAGCAGCACGACGGGCTTGCGAAGCGCGGTGGCCCAGCCGAGCTCCATGCCGACACCGGCCGAGAGGGGCGAGCCGACATACGCGACGGCGAGGTCCGCGGACTGCATCGCCCGGAACGCCGAGGGGACGCGCATGCCTATACCGACACCGCGAGTGGCCCAGACGTCGTCGTGGTGCGTGCTGAACACGCTGACACCGGCGTCGAGCAGAGCCTCCCGCACCGAGGAGATTCTGCCGCGAAGCGCCAGGCTGAAGACACCGTCGGCGGGACCGGTGAGGCGGAGGGAAGGGGCAGCGAGGAAGACGCGCATGGTGCGGCGTGCGTCGGCCGCGAGCTCGGCGTCGGACAGCTCGGTCATCACGATCGGCTCCATCGACAAGGTTGACCGCGAAACGACAAGTCCCGTACGTTGCAGGATGAATGTCGCCCGGTCAGACAGGGATTCAGGTGCCGGCGCCGGCAACCCTTGGGGGGATGCTTCGATGGTGCTGGGAGGAACGTGTGAGAGTCCACGAGAGGCCTGTGGCATGAAGCTGTCGCGCACTGGCATGAGAAGGCGTCACTCGTCGCTGTCCCGTCGCTTCAACAGACCCAGCTGAGCTGCGCGGACGCCTGCCTCGAAGCGGCTTTCGGCGCCGAGCTCCTGCAGCAGGGTGGCGATGTGGCGTCGGCAGGTTCTCACCGACATGCCGAGCCGTCGGGCCACCACCTCGTCCTTGAGGCCTTGGGCGAGCAGTTCCAGCAGTGACCTCCTCAGGTCGTCGGAGGCGTTCTGGTAGCCGGGGCCTTCGTCGAGGAACGGGCTGGAGGTGATCCAGAACTGCTCGAACAGCGTGCAGAGGAACGAGATCAGCACCGGCTCGCGGACGACGAGCGCGCCCGGCATCTGATCGGCGTGGGTGCGCTTGGGGATGAACGCGATCTCGCGGTCGACGATGAAGAGGATGTCGGGCAGTTGGTCGGCGGTCCGTATCTCCGCCCCGGCCTCCACCATGGCGCTGACATAGGACCGCATGTGGAGCTGGGTCCTCGTGGTGTGCTGGTAGATCATCCGGAAGCGCACGCCACGTCGCGCGATGTTGAGGTCGAAGGGCAGGGACTGGAGCTGTGCGGTGCTGCGCTTGCCGCCGGGCTGGACGGTCATGAGGTCACGGGTGCACTTGGTGGCGGCATTGTTGATCAGCAGCTGGACCTCCGCGGGGTCCGAGATGATCTCCAGACCACCGCTCACCGGTCCCGAGATGGTCCGACCGAGGTAGGCCGGCATGAGCTGCAGCAGTTGCTCCCGGGTGCCCTCCGCGGCGGTCCGGTAGGCCCGGATCGCCTCCTCGTAGGGTTCCGCGAGCTTCGCGGCCGCCAGCTCCGGGTTGATCGGCCGTAGCCGTTGGTCGCTGGGGGAGATCGGCTGCAGCAGGAAGTGGGCCACGAGCTCGTCGCGCGCCTGCTCCAGGACATCCTTGTCGAGGCCGGTCGCCGCGGCGGCGTTGTCCCAGACGAACTCTCCGTCCATCAGGGCGCGCCGGTAGATCGCGACTGCCTCCGCGCTCAGAGCGTCGGGGAGCTCCGGGCTGCTCATCGAAGCTATGCCCACTTCATCCCGTTTCATCCTGTGGCCATTTCAGGTCTGGTCATTTGTTGCCACTATCGAATACTGACTGGTGCCAAATGCGTACCCCATTGTGGTGGATGGCCGCCCTCCGGTCGGCGGTCATCCATGGGATCGATCTTGTCCATCTGGTCGGGACGATCCCCGAGAGAGAGGAAATACTCCATGCGCGCGTCGCACCGTACGTTTTGGAGGGCCGCTCTCGCTGGAAGCGTTGCCATCGCGGCACTGATCATCGGCTCCGGCGCGGCGTCCGCTGACACGACTTGGGGCGGTAGTCAACCGTCCGCCGTTGTCGCACAGCAGTAAGAAGCTCCCCGGCCGATCCTCCTCGGCGACCGGGGTAAGCGACAACTGAGGGGCCGTGCCTCCCCGGACACGGCCCCTCAGTTGACGCATTTCTCGTGACATGTCCGCGTCAGCGGGTGTTCCCCTCGCCGCGGGGCTTGGGACGCCAGACGACGAGCGCCGAGCTCTGCTGGTACGGCACCAGGTCGCGGCGGTACGACGCGTGGACCGCCGCGGCTGCGGCCTCCGCCGCGCCCTGGAGTTCGGCGACGCGGGCCTGGAGCGCGGCGACCTGGTTCTCCAGCTCGATGATGCGCTTGATACCCGCGAGGTTGATGCCCTCCTCCTGGGAGAGCCGCTGGACCTCGCGGAGCTGCTCGATGTCGCGGGACGAGTAGCGCCGGCCGCGTCCGGCCGTGCGGTCGGGGGAGACCAGGCCGAGCCGGTCGTACTGACGCAGCGTCTGCGGGTGCAGACCGCTCAGCTCCGCCGCGACCGAGATGACGTAGACGGGGGTGTACTCCGTCAGTTGGTACGCCACCCGCGGGCCGCGTGCCGCTCCGCCGCCGACCGGGTTGGAGCCGACCGGGTTGCCGCCGACCGGGTTTCCTGGAGCCCCCATGCCGGGGCCTCCCACGCCGGGGGTTCCGCCGTCGTTGGTGCCGGGCATCTCACGCCTCCTCGGCTGCCTTGAACAGCGCCGCCCGCGGGTCGTCCGCGGCCGTCGCCTCGCGGTACTTCTCCAGTGCCGCCCTGGCCTCGCCCTCCATCTCCGGAGGGACCGCGACCTCGACGGTGACCAGCAGGTCGCCGCGGGTGCCGTCCTTGCGGACCGCGCCCTTGCCTCGGGCCCGCATGGTGCGGCCGTTGGCGGTGCCCGCCGGGATCTTCATGGTGACCGCCGGACCGCCGAGGGTCGGCACCCGGATCGTGCCACCCAGCGCCGCCTCAGGGAAGGAGACCGGCACGCTCACCGTCAGATTGTCGCCGCGTCGGCCGAAGACCGGGTGCGGGGTGACGTGGACCGTCACGTACAGGTCGCCCGCCGGGCCGCCGCGCTCGCCCTGGGCGCCCTTGCCCTTGAGCCGGATCCGCTGCTCCTCGCCGACCCCGGCCGGGATCCGCACCTGCATGGTCCGGGCCGACGTCGCGCGACCGCTGCCGTGGCAGACCTCGCACGGGTCGTCGACCAGCAGGCCGCGGCCCTTGCAGTCGCGGCAGGGCTCGCTCAGCGCGAAGCTGCCCTGGCCCCGGCTGATGTGGCCGGTGCCGACGCAGGTCGGGCAGACCCGAGGGGTGGTGCCGGCCTTGGCTCCGGTGCCCGCGCAGGCCTTGCACGGGGACTGGCTGGTCATCCGGATCGGGACCGTGGCGCCCTCGACCGCCTCGACGAAGCTCAGCGTGACCTCGGACTCGACGTCCGCGCCGCGCCTCGGCTGGGTGGTGGTGCCCCGACCGCGGCCGAAGAGGCCGCCGAAGAGGTCGCCGACCCCGCCGCCGAAGCTCCCGCCCTGGCCGCCCTGACCGGGCTGTGGGGCGCCGCCGAACAGGTCGCCCAGGTCGAAGTTGAACCCGCCCTGGCCCGCGCCGCCGCGGAAGCCGCCGTTGGCGAAGAGCGTGCGCGCCTCGTCGTAGTCCTTGCGGCGCTTCGGGTCGGACAGGACGTCGTTGGCCTCGGAGATCTCCTTGAAGCGCTCCTCGGCGGCCTTGTCACCCTTGTTGGCGTCGGGGTGGAACTCCCGGGCTGCTACTCGTCGGCGTCACTCTTCTTGCCCTTGGCAGCCTTGCCCTTGGCGTCCTTCGACGAGTCGGAGGAGTCCTCGGCAGAGTCCCCGGCGGCCTCGGCGGACTCGCCGCCGCCGGCCGACGCGCCGCCCGGCTCCGGCTCGGCCACCGCGACCCGCGCCGGACGGATGATCCGGTCGCCGATCTTGTAGCCGGGCTGCAGGATCTGCACGCAGGTGGTCTCCTCCACGTCTGCCGAGTAGCTGTGCATCAGCGCCTCGTGCAGCTGCGGGTCGAAGGTCTCACCCTGCTTGCCGAACTGCTGCAGGCCGAGCTTGGCCACGACCGTCTCCAGCGATTCGCCGACGGACTTGAAGCCGCCCACCAGCTCGTCGTGGTCCCGGGCGCGGCCGATGTCGTCCAGCACCGGCAGCAGGTTCTCCAGGATCGCGGCGACCGCGATCTCACGCACCGTCACCCGGTCGCGCTCGACGCGCTTGCGGTAGTTCTGGTACTCGGCCTGCAGCCGCTGGAGGTCGGCGGTGCGCTCCGCCAGCTGCTTGCGCAGCTCGGCGGCGGACTCGCCCCCGGCCTCCTCCGCCGGGGCCTTGGCGTCCGCGGGCTTGCTGCCCGCGGCGTCACGGCCCTTGGCGGCCTTGCCGGAAGCGGCGCCGGGCTCCTCAGCGTCGCCCCGCGTCTCCTCCGTCGTCACTGGGCACCGCCCTCGCGCTTCTCGTCGTCGACGATCTCGGCGTCGACGACGTCGTCCTCGGCCTGGGCGGCGTGCGGGGCGTCCGAGGGGGCGTCCGTGGCAGCCGCGCCGTCACCGGCGTTGGCGTAGAGGGCCTGGCCCAGCTTCTGGGAGACGGTGGAGAGCTTCTCGGAGGCCTCGCGGATGGCCGCGCTGTCCTCCCCCTTCAGCTTCTCCTTGAGCTCGGCGACAGCGGCGTTGACCTCGTCCTTGACGTCGCCCGGGACCTTGTCCTCGTTGTCCTTGACGAACTTCTCGGTCGTGTAGACGAGCTGCTCGGCGGTGTTGCGGGTCTCGGCGGACTCGCGGCGGCGGTGGTCCTCCTCCGCGAACTGCTCGGCCTCGCGCATCATCCGCTCGATGTCGTCCTTCGGCAGCGCCGAGCCGCCGGTGACGGCCATGCGCTGCTCCTTGCCGGTACCGAGGTCCTTGGCGGAGACGTGCATGATGCCGTTGGCGTCGATGTCGAAGGTGACCTCGATCTGCGGCAGACCACGCGGCGCCGGCGGCAGGCCGGTCAGCTCGAACATGCCGAGCTTCTTGTTGTACGCCGCGATCTCGCGCTCGCCCTGGTAGACCTGGATCTGCACGGACGGCTGGTTGTCCTCGGCCGTCGTGAAGATCTCGGAGCGCTTGGTCGGGATCGTGGTGTTGCGCTCGATCAGCTTGGTCATGATGCCGCCCTTGGTCTCGATGCCGAGGGACAGCGGGGTGACGTCGAGCAGCAGGACGTCCTTGACCTCGCCCTTGAGGACACCGGCCTGGAGGGACGCGCCGATGGCGACGACCTCGTCCGGGTTGACGCCCTTGTTGGGCTCCTTGCCGCCGGTCAGCTCGCGGACGAGCTCGGCGACGGCGGGCATACGGGTCGAGCCGCCGACCATGACCACGTGGTCGATCTCGGACAGCTGGATGCCGGCGTCCTTGATGACGTTGTGGAACGGGTTCTTGCAGCGCTCGAGCAGGTCCGCGGTCAGCTGCTGGAACTGGGAGCGGGTGAGCTTCTCGTCCAGGTGCAGCGGGCCCTCGGCGGACGCCGTGATGTAGGGCAGGTTGATCGTCGTCTCGGCAGCCGAGGACAGCTCGATCTTGGCCTTCTCGGCCGCCTCGCGCAGACGCTGCAGCGCCATCTTGTCCTTGGACAGGTCGACGCCGTGGCCGTTCTGGAACTGCTTGACCAGGTGGTCGACGACGCGCTGGTCCCAGTCGTCACCACCGAGGTGGTTGTCACCGTTGGTGGCCTTCACCTCGACGACGCCGTCGCCGATCTCCAGCAGCGAGACGTCGAAGGTGCCGCCACCGAGGTCGAAGACCAGAATGGTCTGGTCGTCCTTGTCGAGACCGTAGGCCAGGGCGGCGGCGGTCGGCTCGTTGACGATGCGCAGGACGTTGAGGCCCGCGATCTCACCGGCCTCCTTCGTCGCCTGACGCTCGGAGTCGTTGAAGTAGGCGGGGACCGTGATCACCGCGTCGGCGACCTTCTCGCCCAGGTAGGACTCCGCGTCCCGCTTCAGCTTCTGCAGGATGAACGCAGAGATCTGCTGCGGGTTGAAGTCCTTGCCGTCGAGGTTGATCTTCCAGTCGGTCCCCATGTGGCGCTTCACGGACCGGATGGTCCGGTCCACGTTGGTGACCGCCTGACGCTTGGCGACCTCGCCGACCAGCACCTCGCCGTTCTTCGCGAAGGCGACGACGGACGGTGTGGTCCGGGCGCCCTCGGCGTTGGTGATGACGGTGGGCTCACCGCCTTCGAGGACGCTGACGACAGAGTTCGTCGTACCGAGGTCGATTCCGACCGCACGAGCCATCGTGAAACCCTCCCAGAGAGGAAGTTGAGCTGAACAGACTCAACAGTGCCGCATCGGATCGCCTTCGTCAACAGAGCTGAGCGACATCGGCTCAACTTTATGTCGCCTTGACGCCGCAGCCCCCCGGATGACGCATGTCACCTCTGCTTCCGCTGTGGTTTGGGTACGGGAATCGCTACGCTCGGCATGAACTGCGATAAGTTACTGCTGAGTACACCCCAGTCCAGCAGCAGAGTCCGTAGCTCCGTAGGTGCTAGAGGAGCCCCCATGCAAATCGCCGCGATCATCGTGTCGCTGGTCCTGGCCGTGGTCGGCGTCGCGCTCTTCGTGCGCGCGATCCTCCAGATCTACGGCTTCGTCCGGCTCGGCCAGAACGTGCCCGCCGGCCTGCGCACCAACGGCTGGAAGGACCGGACGGTCACCGTCGTCCGGGAGTTCCTCGGCCACACCCGGATGAACAAGTGGGGCATCGTCGGTGTCGCGCACTGGTTCGTCGCCGTCGGCTTCTACACCCTGGTGCTCACCCTGGTGAACGCCTTCGGTCAGGTCTTCGACGCCGACTTCACCTTGCCGATCATCGGCAAGTGGGCACCGTTCGAGGTCTTCACGGAGCTCATCGGCGTGCTGACCACACTCGGCATCCTGGTGCTGATCGTGATCCGGCAGCTGAGCCGCCCGGACAAGCCCGGCCGCAAGTCGCGCTTCGCCGGCTCGAACATCGGCTTCGCCTACTTCATCGAGGCCGTGATCCTGATCATCGGCCTCGCCATCATGACCCTGCGCGGTCTTGAGGGCGTGCTGCGCGGGGTGAACCACTACGAGGTCAACTTCCTCTTCTCCTACCCGCTGACGGTCGCCTTCCGCGGGCTGTCGCTCGACACCGTGAAGAACCTGGTCTACCTGGTCGCGGCGATCAAGATCGCCGTCTCATTCATCTGGATGATCACGGTCTCGCTGCGCACCGACATGGGTGTCGCCTGGCACCGGTTCCTCGGCTTCCCGAACATCTGGTTCAAGCGCAACGCCAAGGGCGAGGTCGCGCTCGGCGCGCTGCTGCCGATGCACAGCAACGGCCAGCCGATCGACTTCGAGGACCCGGCCGACGACGCCGTCTTCGGTGTCTCCCAGGTCGAGGAGTTCTCCTGGAAGGGCATCCTCGACTTCTCCACCTGCACCGAGTGCGGTCGCTGCCAGTCGCAGTGCCCGGCCTGGAACACCGGCAAGCCGCTGTCGCCCAAGCTGCTGATCATGGGCCTGCGCGACCACGCCTACGCCAAGGCCCCCTACCTGCTCGCAGGTGAGGACAAGTCCGGCGTCCCGGCCGCCGCTGTCGCCGAGGCCGAGCGCCCGCTGATCGGCACCGCCGAGGAGAACGGCGTCATCGACCCGGACGTGCTGTGGTCCTGCACCACGTGTGGCGCCTGCGTCGAGCAGTGCCCGGTGGACATCGAGCACATCGACCACATCGTCGACATGCGCCGCTACCAGGTGATGATCGAGAGCAGCTTCCCGACCGAGGCCGGGACGATGCTCAAGAACCTGGAGAACAAGGGCAACCCGTGGGGTCTGGCGACCAAGGCCCGTCTGGACTGGGTCAAGGAGCTCAAGAAGGAGACCGGCATCGAGGTGCCGATCATCGGTCAGGACATCGAGCCCACCGAGGTCGAGTACCTGTACTGGGTCGGCTGCGCCGGCGCTCTTGAGGACCGGGCCAAGAAGACCACCAAGGCCTTCGCCGAGCTGCTGCACACCGCGGGCGTCAAGTTCGCGATCCTGGGCAAGGAGGAGACCTGCACCGGTGACTCCCCGCGCCGCCTGGGCAACGAGTTCCTCTTCCAGATGCTCGGCGCGCAGAACGTCGAGACGCTGAACGCGGCGCTGGAGGACGCTCCCACCAAGCGGATCGTCGCCACCTGCCCGCACTGCTTCAACACCCTGGCGAACGAGTACCCGCAGCTGGGCGGCCACTTCGAGGTCATCCACCACACCCAGCTGCTGCAGCACCTGATCGATACGGGCAAGCTGCTGCCGGTCAACCCGGTCGAGGGTCTGATCACCTATCACGACCCGTGCTACCTGGGCCGTCACAACAAGGTCTACAGCCCGCCGCGCGAGATCATGGACAAGGTCCCCGGTCTGCGTCAGCAGGAGATGCACCGCCACAAGGAGCGCGGCTTCTGCTGCGGCGCCGGTGGCGCGCGGATGTGGATGGAGGAGCGGATCGGCAAGCGCATCAACACCGAGCGCGTGGACGAGGCGCTGTCGCTCAACCCCGACATCGTGTCCACCGCCTGCCCGTTCTGCCTGGTGATGCTCTCCGACTCGGTCAACGGCAAGAAGAACGAGGGCGCCGCCAAGGAGAACCTGCGCGTCGTGGACGTGGCCCAGCTGCTGCTGGAGTCGGTCAAGGCCGACCCGGCCGAGCCGCAGGCCCCGGCCGAGGAGCCCGAGCCGGTCTCGTCCTGAGTCGGTCTCGTCCTGGGCCGCTCCGGCCTGAGCCGCCTCACCGCGTGAGCCACTGACGGCCCGCCTGATCGCCGCCTGCGAAAAGCAGGTGGGGACCGGGCGGGCCGTCGGCGTCGAGTCTCCATACGTTCTCCACTTGGGTGTTCGAATGCTGCGGCTACGATCCGTCCCATGAGTTACGGCGGCGGTTTCCCACCCTCCAACGCTCCGCGTCCCCCGGAGCCGGACTGGGCCGCGCTCGCGGACCGGAACGAGCAGGTGTCGCGCCGCCGCCGGTGGGTGGTGGCCGCCGGAGCGGGAGGCGCGGTCCTGGTGGTCGCGGCGGCCGTCGTCGTGGGTGTACAGGCCCTCGGAGGCAGCGGCAGCAAGGGCAGCGCCCTGGCCGGGTCGTCGGCCTCCCCAGCGGCCTCACAGAGCGCCTCAGCGTCCCCGGTGCCCTCCACCCCGCCGTCCGTCCCGCCCACGCCGGTGGCGGTCCGACTGACGGACGGGCGCGGCGGGGTGCCGCTGACGGTGGCGTCCGGGGCCACGGTCCACCCGGGCAACGGCAGCAAGGTGCTCTGGTTGGACGGTTCGCCGGAGGCCTACGCCGACGCGCCCGGTCCGGTGGTCGACACTGCCCGCAGCTTCACCGTCTCCGCCTGGGTGCTGGACAAGGCGCCGACCGGGGCGGTCATGGCGATCAGCCAGGGCCAGGGGGGCTACTACACCTTCGCGCTGGGACGGGACTACTGGCCCGGCCACGAGAGCTGGGTCTTCAAGGTCCAGTCCGCGGCGGGCGACCAGGACAAGACCACGTATCCCGTCTACGCCAAGTCACCGGCCGCGCTGAACACCTGGGTGCTGCTCACCGGCACCTACGACGCCGCCCACCGCACCATCGCGCTGTACGTGAACGGCAAGCTGCAGCAGCAGGCGAAGGTGCCGGGCATCTGGAGGAACGCCGGGGCGCTGCAGGTCGGCCGGGTCGCCTACAAGGGCCAGTGGACCGACAACTGGAACGGCATCCTCGGCCATGTGCAGGTCTGGAACGCGGCGCTGACGCCCGCTCAGGCCGCAGCGGCGGTCAAGGACAGGTCCGGTGTGGTTCCGGCCCACTCCTGGCTGGTGAGTTGAGTCGAGGGGTCGGCAGCCAGGGATGGGCCGCCGACCCCTCGACGAGTCTCAGTGCGTGAGTTCGGCGACCGGCTCGGCAGCCGGGACGTGCCCGCCGTCCGCGATGACCGCGCCACGCAGGACCGCGCCGTCGGCGACCGTGGCGTTCTCGCCCAGCACGCAGGACTCGACGTCCGCGCCCGCGCCGATCACCACACCGTCCATCACCACGCTGCCGTGGACGCGGGCGTCCTCGCGGACGATCGCCTTGCGGCCGATGGTCGTTCCGCCGGACAGCGTCGCGCCGTCGGCCACCTCGGCGTCGTCGAGGACCAGGGCCTCGCCCGGGGCACCGGGCAGCGCGGGGCTGGGGACCAGGCCGCGGACCAGGTCCGTGGAGCCCTTGACGAAGGCCTGCGGCGTGCCAAGGTCGAGCCAGTAGGACGTGTCGACCACGCCCAGCACCCGGCCGCCGTCGGCCAGCAGCCCGGGGAAGACCTCGCGCTCCACCGAGACCTCGCGTCCGGCCGGGATGCGGTCGATCACCGAGCGGGTGAAGACGTAACAGCCCGCGTTGATCTGGTCGGTGACGATCTCCTCCGGCGTGGTCGGCTTCTCGCGGAAGTCGAGCACCCAGCTGTCCTCGTCGGTCGGCACCAGGCCGAACGCGCGCGGGTCGGCGACGCGGGTGAGGTGCAGCGTCACGTCGGCCCTGGCGTCACGGTGACGCCGCACCAGGTCGGCGATGTCGAGGCCGGAGAGGATGTCGCCGTTGAAGACCAGGACCGGCTCGTCCGGGCCACTGGTCAGCAGTTCGGCCGCGTTGCGGATGGCGCCGCCGGTGCCCAGCGGCGTCTCCTCGGTGATGTAGCTGAGCTCGATGCCGTAGGCCGAGCCGTCGCCGAAGTGCGCCCGGAAGGCGTCCGGCAGGTAGGACGTGGCCAGCACCAGCCGCGTGACGCCCGCCTCGGCGGCGCGACGGACCAGGTGCTCCATGATGGGCACGCCGCCCGCGGGCACCATCGGCTTCGGGCGCGTGAGCGTCAACGGGTGGAGCCGGGTGCCCTTTCCGCCGACGAGCAGAAGCGCCTGGGTCATGTGAATCCCCTTGTGCCAAATCGAATCTCCGCCAGCGTCGTCCCGGACGGACTTCGTTGATACCACGCCAAATCGGCCGTCAGGTGGCCGGGGGGTGACCACCCGAATGTGGACGGCAGGGCCCCGCTTGCCCGCTGCACGCCTGCTCGGACGGGCTGGGGCAGGCCCGGAATATATCGGATGTACAACGATCCACTGGGGGCAAACCGGGCTATTGCCCACCCAACTCTCTTACCCCCCAGTGCCATGTGCGAATATTTTCACTCAATCCACACTGGTGACGTCACGATCGACCGGCGGGCGTCCCATGCCCGACAGCGCGTGCGTCTGATCACCTCTGTCCATGGAGTGGTACGCGTCTCATGAGTGCATCACGAGAAGTCGATCTTGTGGTGATCGGCCTCGGCTATGTCGGCCTGCCCCTGGTACGGGGAGCTACCCGGGCGGGACTGCGGGTGGTGGGACTGGACCGGAGCGACGCGGTCGTGGACGGTCTCAACTCCGGTCGCTCGCACGTCGACGACATCACCGACGCAGATCTGCAGGAGCTGCTCCGCCAGGGGTTCCGGGCGACCGTCGACGGTTCGGTGATCGCCTCTGCCGCCGCGGTGGTGATCTGCGTGCCGACGCCGCTCACCCAGCACGGTGCTCCCGACCTCACGGCGGTCAACAGCGCCGTCGCGACCGTGGCCGCTCATCTGCGGCCGGGAACGTTGGTCGTGCTGGAGTCCACCACCTACCCCGGCACCACGGACGACGTCGTCCGGCCGGCCCTGGAGGCCGGCGGCCTGCGGGTCGGCACCGACGTCCACCTCGCCTTCTCGCCGGAGCGGATCGACCCGGGCAACCCGGTCTTCGGGCTGGAGAACACCCCGAAGGTGGTCGGTGGCTGCACCCCCGCCTGTACCAAGGCCGCGCGACGGCTCTACGAGCGGTTCGTCGACGAGGTGGTGGAGGCGCGGAGCCCGCGTGAGGCCGAGATGGCCAAGCTGCTGGAGAACACCTACCGGCACGTCAACATCGCCCTGGTCAACGAGATGGCGATGTTCTGCCGGGAGATCGGCGTCGACCTGTGGGACGCGATCCGCTGCGCCTCGACCAAGCCCTTCGGCTTCGCGCCGTTCTACCCCGGGCCGGGCGTCGGCGGGCACTGCATACCGATCGACCCCAACTACCTCTCGTACAAGGTCCGTTCTCTGGGCATCCCGTTCCGGTTCGTCGAGTTGGCGCAGGAGATCAACCAGCGGATGCCGCTGCACGTCGTGCAGCGCGCGGTGGACCTGCTGAACACCCGTGCCAAGGCTGTCAACGGCTCGCGGGTGCTGCTGCTCGGCGTCACCTACAAGCCGGACATCTCCGACCAGCGGGAGACGCCCGCGACCGCCGTCGCGGTCGAACTGCTGCGCCGCGGTGCGGACCTGCGGTACTACGACCCCAACGTCCCGGAGTGGAGCGCGGCCGGCACCCCGGTGGCCCGGGTGACGGACTGTCTCGGTGAGGCGGAGACCGCCGACCTGACGATCCTGCTCCAGCCGCACCGTGAGATCGACGTCGAGGCCCTGGCCGACCGCGCCGACCTGCTGTTCGACACCCGCGGCCGGACGGTCGGGCACCCGCGGGCGGTGCAGCTGTGAGCCTGGTCCAGGGCGCGGAGGAGCAGGGCCCGCAGGAGCAGGCCGCCGAGGAGCCCGGCCCGGCGGTGGGGGCGACCGCCTCGGGCAGTGGGCGGGGCGGGCGCAAGCGCCACCGGAGGAAGCGTCACCTCAAGGTGTCGTACTTCGTCTTCGTGGCCCTGTCCGTGGTCATCGCCACCAAGATGCGCGGCTCCTCGGTCCACATCTACTCGATGCTGGCCATCGGCCTGCTGTCGATCAAGATGTTCCTGGCGCTCTTCTACCACCCGCGGCGGGCCACCGCCGCGGAGGCACGGCAGCTCGACGAGAAGTGGGTCACCGCGGTGATGCCCATCTACAACGAGGACCCTGCCATGTTCGAGCAGGGCCTGCGCAGCATCCTGGCCCAGAGCCGCCTCCCCAACGAGGTGCACGTCATCGACGACGCGAGCGCGGACGACGGCGGCCTGCGCACCGCCCGTCGGCTGGCCCGCGAGTTCGAGGCCCGCGACGTGGTGTTCAAGGTCAGCGCGCAGCCCGAGAACAAGGGCAAGCGCGAGGCGCTGGCGCGCGGATTCCTGGACGCGCCCTACACGGACTTCTTCCTCTGCGTCGACTCGGACACGGTGCTCACCCGCGACACGGTGCGCGAGCTCATCGTCCCGCTGTCGGACGACCGGATCATGGCCTCGACCGGCATGGTGCTGGCCCTGAACCACGACCGCAACATCTTCACCCGGCTCCAGGACCTCCGCTACGGCAACTCGTTCCTCTTCGAGCGGGCGGCCTACTCGCAGCTCAAGTCCGTGCTCTGCTGCTGCGGGGCGCTGTCGGTCTACCGCGGCGACCTGGTGCGCAAGTACCTGCCCGACTTCCTCAACCAGCAGTTCCTGGGCAAGCCCGCGGTCTTCGGCGACGACCGCCGGATGACCAACTACGCCCTGATCGAGGGTCAGGTGGTCTTCCAGGAGTCCGCCGTGGGCTACACCGCGGTACCGGAGCGGCTGCCGCACTTCCTGCGGCAGCAGGTGCGCTGGAACAAGTCGTTCTTCCGCGAGTCGCTGTGGGCGCTGCGCAAGCAGAAGAAGACCCGCCCCGCCTTCTGGCTGACCTGCATGGAGCTGTCGCTCTGGCTGGTCTTCGGCACGGCGATGGTCTACTCGCTGGTGGTGAACCCCATCCTGAACCCGCAGGCGTTCCTGCGGCACATCGCCGACTACGGCATGTTCATGGTGCTGATGGGGTACCTGCGCAACGTCCGGTACCTGGACTTCCCGCGCCGCAACATGGGCCTGGTCAAGCGGTTCGGGATGTTCCTGCTGGCTCCGGTGTACGGGGTGATCCAGCTGACCCTGCTGACGCCGCTGCGCTTCTACGCGCTGGCGACGCTCAACCGGGGCAAGTGGGGTACGCGGCAGGCGGGCGTCGAGGTCACCGCCCAGTCGAGCGGCGACGAGGGCGACTACTCCGCGATGTGGGAGGAGGACGAGCCCGGCTTCCCGATCGGGGAGGAACTCGCCCTCCCCGATCAGGTCCGCTGATCAGGCCTGTTGATCGGGTCCGGTGATCGGTCCGCTGATCAGGTCCAGTAGGTCATCGCCTTGGCGATGGTGACGACCGGGATGCCCCGGTCGGCGATGGCCGCCATCACCGAGGCGAAGGCCTGCTGACTGATCTGCGTGCTGGAACCCGGTGCGCCGGTGACCAGTTCGTGGAAGGTCAGGATCAGCCAGTCGCCGTCGTGGGCGCAGCGGTCCAGGCTGCCCCCGAGGCCCAGGACCGCGGACATGGGCTCGCCGGTGGTGTACTGGCCGTCGTTCAGCCCGGTGAGGGCCTTGAGCCGGTAGGGCATGGCCGGCGGCACCGACTCGGTGGTCTCCGAGACGATCGACCGGGCGGTCTTGAAGTACCGGCGCGCGATGCTGTCGACCGGAACGCCGTCCGTGGTCTGCTGGAACGCGCCGTGCGGGTAGGCGAAGTGGTCCGTGGCGAACCGGTGCGCCTCCAGCCAGGAGCGCAGCTGCCGCAGATCGGCGTCCACCTGCTGGGAGTTGAGCTGGTTGTAGCCGAGCGCGTGCGCGGCCGTCCCGTAGGCGTGACCGGCCATCTCCCAGCCGGAGCCGTTCTGCAGGGAGCTCATCTGGTTCGTGGTCAGGAACCGTGAAGTGCCGATCGCCTGGGCGATGTTGTAGATGGTGCCGGTGTAGCCGTGCCGGTCCATCACCGGGCGGGCCAGGTCGTGAACCGAGGCGTAGGAGTCGTCGAAGGTGATCGAGACGGCTCCGCGCGGGAAGACCGAGGCGGTGTCCGGGATCAGTTCGACCGACTGCAGGTGGTAGGTCACCGGCCCGCCGCCGTCGTCGTAGACCGCGAAGGACATGTCGGTGAAGCCGGACGTCTGCGAGGGCACCGAGTAGGGGGAGAGCGCGTACCCGCCCAGGGACTTGGAGACGTCGGCCCACTGCAGGTGGACCGTCACCCACTCGCCCGAACCGACGTAGTTGGCCGTCGTGCGGGAGTGGGTGTGGTACTCCCACACGTAGCCGTTCGCCAGGCGGTCGCTGCCCACGTAGAAGGCGAGCCGGTGCAGGTGCGTGGTGTCGTCGACGCGCAGGACCAGGCGGATCATCTTGCCCGTCAGGTCGAGGGCGGGCATGCCGAGGCGGTGGACGTAGGACTGCTCCCCGTTGCCGTTCGTGGTGACCCGGACCGACTGGTCGCCGGTGGCGAAGAGGGAGTGGTCGTTGAGATCCGCCGAGGACGTGCCCTGCCCGGCCGCGGTCCAGCCGTGGCCGGACTGGAACAGCTCCGACCAACTGGCCCTGGGGCCACCCGGGCTTCCTGACGGACGTCCTGACGCTATGCCGGAAGGGGAGGTGCTGGGCCAGGGCAACGCTCCCGGGATGCGGGGTGCGGGCCCCGAACCGGCCAGCGCGGACCGGATCCCGAGCGTGCCGAGGACGCCGCCGGCGGCGAGCAGCCCGCCGACGCCCGCCATCCGCAGCACGGACCGGCGACCGGCGGGGCGCTGCCCGGCGCCGGAGCGCCGCCCGGCGGTCCCACGCTGCTCGGCGTTGTCACGGTGTTCCGCGTTCCCACGGTGCTCAGCGTTCACAGATGCACTCCAGGAATGTGCGGATCAGTGCTTGGCCATGGTGTCGACGTAATCGGCGCCGCTGTTGGCGTAGCCGTTCACGGTGTTCTCCACTGCGGCGGTCGACATGGCCGCATTGGCGTTGTAGTAGAACCAGTTGACCTTCATGTCCCAGGTCCGGGAACCGAGCAGCGGAAGATCGACGAACCACGTGTTGAAGTTGACCTCCATGCCCTCACGCGGAAAGTACTTGCCGCCGCTGCTGAACAGCTTCTGGCCGTCGAGGGAATAGGTCACCACGCCGTCGGCGGCGGTGATCACGACCGTGTGCCAGCCGGAGAGGCCCTCGTGGTTCCGTCGGGTGGCCCGGTCCCCGTTCACCGCGCTGTACCAGCTGGTGGTGTCCAGGATCGGTCCGGCGGCTCCCCAGCCGCCGTTCGGCATGTACTCGGTGTCCAGCTCGCTGTACTTCGAGTTGTACGACGAGATCGTGTAGAAGGACTCGTTGATGTGGTCGCCGTTGGTGCCGCTGTCGGGCTGGTCGCTGTAGTAGATCCGCGCGGCGTAGGTGCCGGTGGTGAAGGTCGTGGCGATGGTCTGCAGCTCGGCCTGCGAGGTGCCGGACTTGGTGCCGTCGGTGGCCGCCTGCAGTTGGAGCGCCTGGCCGCCGAGCGCGCCCGGCGTGGCGGGGAAGCTGATGCCCTTGCCGGTCCAGGTGTTCCGGACGCCCGGACCGCCGGAGCTGGTGCGGATCAGCCAGCCGTGGTCGAAGAGGGCCGGGTCCTTCGGGCCGCTGTAGTGGAAGTCGTCGAACATCACGCCCGGTCCGACGGCCAGGTGCGGGCTCGGCGAGGCCGAGGGCTGCGCGTCGGCGGAGGCGATGCCGGAGGGCTCGTCCCCCCAGGCCAGCTTGCCGTTGACGTAGGCGGTCACCGAGCTGGACGGCTTGAACGAGGTGTCGGACGCGTCGAAGGAGTGGTCGTCGGCCTGGTTCAGGTCCTTGTGGTCCGTCCGGTAGAACTGCAGGCGCAGCCCCTTGCTGTTCTCCCCGGGGCCCAGCGTCCCGGCCGCGGAGGTGAAGCTGATCTCCAGGTAGTGGTCGGCCTTGTCGGCCGGGGTGGACAGTGCCACGACCCGCCCCTGGACGTTGGAACAACCCATGGGGGCCTCAACGCAGTTGAAGCCGTAGCCGGCGCCGTCGGCGGAGAAGTAGTAGTGCAGCGTCACCTGGTCCAGCGGGATCGCGTGCTTCGAGGAGTTGATCACCTCGAACCACGGCTCCGCCACGGGCGTGACCGTCGGGGTGTTGCTCCGGTACCGGACCGTGAGATCGCTCTGCTTGGGCTGTGCGCCCTTCCACACCGGGTAGAGCGCGGTGCCCGCCGCGACCAGAACGGCCACGACCAGCAGCAGTTTGACGGTGCTCCAGAGGCGTCTGCGCGCAGACGACGGTGCAGAACCCACGGGAAGCTCCAACCGGGTACGGGTGACGCGGCAGCGCGACCCCACATATAAGCGTTTGATCTCGCCAGATGGCCGGGCAATCCTAGCGGCCTTCACGTTCTGCTTCGAGGTCGCACTGCACCCGGAGCAGGGTCAATAAAGCGGCGCCATTTCGGACATGTCGACGATGTGTCGTTCCGGGCGTCCTTCTGAACGACATGTGTCCGGGTATCACCTGCACGTTTGTCAGGCAGAACCGTTACGATCCCGCCATGACTTTTGGGGACCCGATACGGGGCGAGGGCAGCGGACCGGAGCAGGCCGGCTGGCCCGCCATGCCGGGGCAGCAGTCCGGCCAGCAGCTGCCACCGGGCGCGCAGCCTCCCCAGGGCGGGCAGACTCCGCCGGACCGCGGGCCGGCCATGCCGAACTCCGGCTACGGCTATCCGCCCCAGCAGCAGTTCCCGCAGCAGCAGTTCCCGCAACAGGGGGCGCCTCAGCAGCCGTACCCCCCGGCCGGCTCGCAGGAGCCGGACTGGAACGCGCTCGCGGAGCAGAACGAGTCGCGGAGCCGCAACCGGCGTCGCTGGCGGACCACGGCGCTCGTCGTCGGCGCGGTCGTCCTCGTCGGCGGTGCCTGCGCGGGGGCGTTCCTCACGTTGGGCAAGCACAACACCCCGACGCCGGTCGCCACGGGCTCGCCCTCCGCGTCGCCGTCCGCCACCGCGCACCAGCAGCAGCTTTCGGACGCCGAGGGCACCGTCCCGCTGGCCGTCGGTTCCGCCGCGACCCTGGCCCCGGTGGCACCGGAGGCGGGCGGTCAACCGGGCAACGGGACCCAGGCGTTGGCCTTCAACAGCAGGCCGGAGTCCTACGCCGGTTCCACCGGCCCGGTCGTCGACACCCAGAACAGCTTCACCGTCGCCGGCTGGGTGATGAACAGCGCCAAGCAGGACGGCCGCACCGCGATCAGCCAGGGTGACGACGGCTACTACGCCTTCGACCTCGGCCGTGACTTCTGGACCAAGCACAACAAGTGGGTCTTCAAGGTCCAGACCGCCGCCGGGAACCAGGACAAGACCGTGTACGCGGTCTACTCCAAGGCCGACGCGACGCAGAACGCCTGGGTCTTCCTCTCCGGAACCTACGACGCCACCGCGCACACCATCTCGCTCTACGTCAACGGCCAACTCCAGGGCACGACCAAGGTGCCCGGCATCTGGTCGGACACGGGCACCCTGCAGCTGGGTCGACTCCGCTACCAGGGCAGCTGGGTCGACCACTGGAACGGTCAGATCACCGACGTCGAGTGCTGGAACACGGCGCTGACCGCGCCCCAGGTGGCCGGCGCCATGAAGGGGACGGCCACCGCCGCGCCCGACCACGCCTGGCTGGTGCACTGAGCGCTCCCGGACGGTTCCCGCCGGGCGGCTGGTTGGTCCACCTGCGGCGTCCTGACTGTGCTCTTCGTGTCACAGCTGTGTTCCGGGTGACCTCGTGATCACGTGGTCCTGCGGGTGACGGGTACCTTCGGGATGTGCGACTTCGTGGAATGAGGATCGGCGGCAACCGGCAGGCCCAGGGCGTGACGGCCCCGCCCGTGCCGGCTGCCGTCCCGACGGCGGACCCGGCGGACGAGCCGGGCCACACCCGTGCCTTCACCGTGCCCGAGATGCCCGCTGCGGCCTGGTCGGGCGGCCCGGACGGCTACAGCCCGGACGGCTACGGCGCGCCCGGGTACGGCCGTGACGGGTACGACCCGGACGGATACGGCACGGAGCAGGACGCGGGCGGGGACGAGAACGTCACCACTTACCGGGCCGGCCAGCCGCATCCCAAGGTCGGCTCGGGGCGGCTGGACTGGAAGGCGCTGCTGCGCGGCATCGTCGAGCACCCCACCCGGACCTTCGCGCAGATGCGCGCGCACCAGGTCTGGGGCCCGGCGCTGGCCGTCTCCGCGCTCTACGGCGTGCTCGCCACCTTTGCCATCGGCGACACCAGCAGCCAGGTGCTGCACTCCACGTTCACGCTGGCGCTGATGATCGTCGTCTCCAGCGCGGTGGGCTTCGTGCTGGCGGGGTTCATGTTCGGCTCGGTCACCCACGTGCTGGCCCGACGCCTGGGCGGCGACGGCGCCTTCGCGCCGACGGTCGGGCTGTCGATGCTGATCTCCTGGCTGACCGACGTGCCCCGGCTGCTGCTGGCGATCTTCCTGCCCGCCGGCAACGGCGTGGTCCAGCTGCTCGGCTGGGCGACCTGGGCGTACTGCGCCTGGCTGTTCGCGGCGATGCTGCGGCAGCTGCACGACCTGCCCTGGGGCAAGGCGTTGACGGCGGCGGCGCTGCAGTTGCTGATGCTGCTCGTGGTGATCAAACTCCCGACGCTGGGCTGAGCCGCTGGGCTGAGCCGCTGGGCTGAGCCGCTGGGCTGAGCCGCTGGGCTGAGCCGCTGGGTTGAGCCGCTGGGCTGAGCCGCAGCGGCGCCCGTGCGGTTGAATGGAGCAGCCGGTCGAACGGTCGGCAAGGACCTGCCGACCTCCCCGACCCTGCTGACCTCCCCGACCTCCCTGATCTGCCGTTCGGAGTCACCCATGACCGCGCCGTCGTCCGCCCTTCCCGCCGCCTCCACGCAGGTGACCTTCCCGGCCGGAGCCGTCGAGGGCCACTCGGTGGTCGTCGGCTGTGTCCCGCTGCCGGACGGTCGCCACGGCGTCGTGGTCGAGCGCACGCCGTTCCACCCGCTCGACCACACCTGGCCCGACCAGCCCGCCGACACCGGCACGCTCGGCGATCAGGCGGTCCTGGACTGCGTCACCGGCGGTCTGAGCCCCGAGGGCGAGCTGCTGCTGGGCGCGGACATCCCGGTCCGGCGCGGCGACGCGGAGTGGTCCTGGCTGGTCGTGCACGTGGTCGCCGAGCCGGTCGCGGTCGGCGAGGAGGTCGACCTGCGCGTCGAGGCCGACCGCCGGGCGGCGCTCAGCGCCTCCCACACCGGCTGCCACCTGCTGGCGCTGGCGCTCAACGGCGCGCTCGCGCCGCGCTGGCGCAAGGACCCGGGCCGCACCGACTCGCTGGGCAGCCCGGACTTCGACTCGCTGGCGATGGACACCTCGCGGATGGACACCGCCGCCAGCTACGACGTCTACCGGATCGGCAAGTCGCTGAAGAAGAAGGGCTTCACCGTCGACGGCCTGGCCGAAGAGCTCCCCGCGATCACCGACGCCGTCAACGCCCGCCTCGCCGCCTGGGTCGCCGCGGACGCAGAGGTCCGGATCGAGGCCCCGAGCCCCGAGCTGACCGCGCGCCGCGAGTGGCACGCGTCGCTCCCGGAGGGCCACGCCTCGATCTTCTGCGGCGGCTCCCACCTGCACCACCTGGGCGAACTGGCCGCGCTCACGGCCGAACTGCGGCTCAACGAGGACGGCACGGAGCTGACCGTCACCACCACGCCCAAGCGGGCGTGAGCTGTTCCGACCCTGCCTAGATCTTGGTCCGGTGGAAGTTCATGTAGGACCGGGACGGCGTCGGGCCGCGCTGGCCGAGGTAGCGGGAGCCGTACTTCTCGGACCCGTACGGGTACTCGGCCGGCGAGCTCAGCCGGAACATGCACAACTGGCCGATCTTCATGCCCGGGTAGAGCTTGATCGGCAGCGTGGCGACGTTCGACAGCTCCAGCGTCACGTGGCCGCTGAAGCCGGGGTCGATGAACCCGGCGGTGGAGTGGGTCAGCAGCCCGAGGCGACCGAGCGAGGACTTGCCCTCCAGCCGCGACGCGAGGTCGTCCGGCAGCGTCACCACCTCGTAGGTGGACGCCAGCGCGAACTCGCCGGGGTGCAGGATGAACGGGTCGTCCCCGTCCGGCTCGACCAGCCGGGTCAGGTCGGGCTGCTCGACCGCGGGGTCGATGTGCGGGTACCTGTGGTTCTCGAAGACCCGGAAGAACCGGTCGAGGCGCACGTCGATGCTGGACGGCTGGATCATCTCCTGGTCGTAGGGGTCGATGACCACGCGACCGGATTCGATCTCGTTCCGGATGTCCTTGTCTGAGAGCAGCACGCGTTGAGGTTACGTGCATGAACAGACCCCCGCCCAATCGGCGCGGGGGTCTGTGCTGCTTTTCCGTACGTCCGGCTCTGTGGCTAGGCCAGGAACTCCATGGCCTCGCGCCGCAGCGCCTTGCTGATCTGCTCCGTCGAGAGCGCCGCCAGATCTGCGGGAACGGCGCTCCGAAGCCGCGCACACTGCGGGCAGCGCATCAGCCGACCAGGGCCGATCCGTCCGTCACGCAGATGCTGCATCGGGAAACTCGCGGTGCTGAACAGGTGCCCTTCGGCACAACGGACGACAGTGCGCTCCATTGCATCCTCTCCCCAACGCCGTAGGCCAGCCCTGCCACATTAGGGGATCTTCCGGACATATCGCCCTCAGGCTCGCCGACTGGGCCTCCGGCCATCCGTGTGCGTCACAGTACGCCCACGGCGCACGGGATCACCACCGCTGCACGTGAGGCGCGCGATGGGGTAGAGTGAAGGTGGAGAGGCCGTCACTGACGGCTGATCAGGCGGGCGTAGTTTAATGGTAGAACATAAGCTTCCCAAGCTTAGAGCGCGAGTTCGATTCTCGTCGCCCGCTCGCTAGTTGAAGGGCCGGAGACCATGTGTCTGCGGCCCTTCTTCGTCTGTCGCGGTTGGCCCGTCTGGCGAGACTGCCGGCGTGGTCAGCTCTGTCAGGGCTGGGTGTCCGCCTGGGTCATGGACGCGACGGCGGCGGAGACGGTGTCCTCGTAGAGGCCGAGCTTCGGCCCCCGCACCGGAGTCCCGGTGGTGAGCGGGAAGTTGACGGTGTCGGCGTCGGGCATGTGGTTCCCGTCCGCCAGGACGTTCAGCTCGTTGATGCCTGGGGCGGTGCCGCTGGTCGCGCCGCTGGGGTCGAGGTCGACGACCGCGTAGGCGGTCTCGCCGACATGGACCGGGTAGGCGGGAGCGCCGCCGAGGCCGCTCGGGACCAGCGGCTTGACGGCGTGGCTCTGGTCGGCGGAGGCCGAGTTGTCCAGGTAGACGAGCGGGTAGTAGCTCAGCCCGCAGGCGTGCGAGCCGTTGTTGTGCACCTCGATCACGCGTCGGCTCGCGGTGTTCCCGCCGATCACGTGCACCGAGAGCTGGGACGCGTCGCACGGGTGGGTCCAGGCGTAGCTGTCGCTGTTGCTCCCGGTGCCGCTGCCGCCGGTTCCGCCGGAAGAGCCGGAAGAGCCGGAGGTGCTGCCGGTCGAGCCGGAGGTCCCTGAGGTTGAACCCGAGCCGCCGGTGCTGCCACCGGTCGTCCCGGTCGTCCCGGTCGTCCCGGTCGGTGCGGCGATGGGCGAGGCGCTGGTCCCGGAGGACGGCTGCGAGGCGCTCGTCCCGCTCGCCGCGGCGGTGCCGGACGCTTGGCACGCGGTGAGGGCGAGCGCCCCGAGCGCCAGCATGGCGGCGGTGGAAAGGGTGCGGGTCCGGGACGGGCGGCGGACGGACGTCGGCGAGGTGCTGCGCATGGTGATCGGCCTTTGCTGTGGTCGGGATCGACTGGACGGCATCACCGTCGCCCCCGTTCTGTCCCGAATGCCACAGTCTCGCCACAGCTGGGGACGGTGGAACGATTCCACCCACTCTGACCTGCGATGATGAAGCCTCCTGGAACGCCGCTCCGGGACACGGGGGAGGGTGCGACGACCATGCACGTCAACGAATTCGCCGCGCAGCTGCGGGAGCTCAAGGACCGTTCCGGTCGGAGCTACGGCATGCTCGCCAAGCGACTGCACGTCAGCACGTCCACACTGCACCGCTACTGCAACGGTGCGGCCGTGCCGGGCGACTACGCCCCGGTCGAGCGGTTCGCCCGCGTCTGCGGCGCGACGCCGGAGGAGCTGGTCGAGCTGCACCGGCGCTGGCTCCTCGCCGACGCCGAACGCCGCCACGAGCCCGCACGGGCTTCGAAGGATCCGGCGGACGAGGGCCCGACGGTCGAGAGCCCGGCGGTCGAGCCGCCGCCGGCGCCGTCTGTCGAGCCCGAGTCTTTCGAGTCCGAGCCCGAGTCTGTCGCCGAGCCTACGGAGCGGGATCAACCGGTGGTGGCTGCGGCTGCCTTCCCGGAGCCGCTCCAACCGCGCCGCCCGCGTCGGATGCGCCGGGCGCGGGTGTTGCTGGCGGCACTGGCGGTGGTGGCCGTCGCGGTTCCGGTGGCGCTGACCACCGCGCAGGGCAGCGGTGACACCACAGCCTCGGTCACCTCGCCGAGCCGGAGCACAGCCTCGCACCCGGCCGTCACGGTTCCGGCCACCCCCCGGACGTCCGGCTCGCTCTCGTCCTCGCCGTCGGCACTCACGCCGTCGCAGTCCGGCTCGTCATCGTCGCTGACCTCACCGTCGGCGTCCGGACCGGCGGACGGTTCCGGGGACTCGACCGCCGCGCCCTTCCAGGTCAGCGTCATGTCGGACAACTGGGACACCCAGTGCGACCAGTGGTTCCTGATGTCACAGGCGCCGTCGGAGGTGAAGCCCCCGCCGGCGATCGAGGCGACGGGCCGTTGGGCCTCCGCGCTCGGCGCCGTCCCGGCCGCGCACCTGCGGTTGCAGCTGACCGCGCAGGGTGGCTCGTCGCAGTCCGTGGTGCTGCACGCCCTGTACGTCCACGTGGTCAGCAGCCGACCGGCGCCGAAGGGGTACGGCTACACCGCAGGGTCGGGCTGCGGGGGTGGGCTCACGCCCGCGTCCTTCGTCGTCGAGCTCGACTCGCCCGACCCGCACGCCCGTGCCGTCCCCGGCTACGAGGGCAACAACCCGACACCGGTCATGGACTTCCCGTTCCAGACCTCGGCGAGCGACCCGCAGGTCCTCGACGTCGACGCGCACACCGCCGACCAGGACGTCAGCTGGTACCTCGACCTGCTCTGGAGCTCCGGAGACCGCCAGGGCGTCCTGCGCGTCGACGACCACGGTCAGCCGTTCCGGACGGTCGGTCTGGCCGGAGACCCGACCTACTTCTACAACGGCAGCACCTGGACGCCCACCGCACCGCCGAGTTGAGGACCAGTCGACAGCGATCAGTCGAAGCGGATGTGCCGGAGCCCGATCGCGCTGCGGCGCAGCAGTCCGCGCAGGGCGGAGTCGGTGTCGGGAGTGAGGGTCAGGCCCGCCGACGCGGCGATGCGGTCGGCGACCTGGGCGACCGTCAGGTGGTCGGTCTCGATCCGTTCCGCCGGGACGGTGAACTCCGTGGTGCGCAGGCTTTCCAGACAGCGGTCGAGCTGGGCCACCGCGAAGCTCTCCCGGCGCAGCGGTGCGTCCTTGCCCGCGACGACCTGCAGGACGTGGCCGAAGCCGCGCTCGCGCAACCGCCGCAGCACGGTCTCCCGCTGCGCGAGCAGCGCGAAGTGCCGGACGTCGTGGCCGTGTTCGTCACGCAGTCGGCCCAGGATCCCGTCGATGTAGGCCGGCTCGACGACCGTCATCGGGGCGATGACGACGCCGTCCTGCCCGGTCAGGGCCAGGTCGAGCACCTCGACGACGCCCTCGCGCCAGGCGACCAGGTCCTGGAAGTTGCCGCGCAGCGCGGGCGGGACCATGCGGCGCAGCCCGAAGCCGACGTGCTCCGGATCGCAGACGACGCTGCCCGGCAGGCGGCGGGCGAGCTCGTATGCGGTCTGCGTCTTGCCGCCCCCGAAGGGTCCGTTGATCCACAGAAGCATGCGCCGAGCCTACGCACCGGAGCACCCAGGAGCGTCAGGGGTATCAGGAGCGTCAGGCATGTCAGGAACCGAGGCTCGGCCGGACGGGCGACGCGCGGTTGGCGGGCGGTGCGGTGGCGCGGCCGAGCCCTGGCGTCGACGTAACCTGCGGGAACTTCGCCCCGGAGGCGGGCGCCTGAGGGTCGGTGAGGTGCCGGTGAGCAGGCTCGGACTGAGGGTGTCCCGCTCGGATCGGTCGCGGCGAAGCGCGGGGCGACTGCGAAGCGCAGGGCGACTGCGGCGTGCGGGGAGAACGGCGGCCCTGACGGTCACCGTCGTCGCGGTGTTGACCGGGACCGGACCCGGCGCCGGAGCCGGGGCCCTGACCGGGGCCGTCCCGGACGGACGGCCGGTCAGGACCGCGTCCAACGACGTTGTCTCGGCCCACACTGCCCACACGGCCCGCACGCCACACACCGCCGGGTGGGGGGATCCGGCGAGCCTGGTGGACCCGTTCGTCGGGACAGGCAACGGCGGGCGGTGGGTCGGGCAGGTGGACACCTTCCCCGGGCCCAGCCTGCCCTTCGGGATGCTGCAGTGGAGCCCGGACACGACCTCGCGCCCGGACGGTGGCGGGTACAACTACGCCGACAGCGCGCTCACCGGGTTCAGCCTCACCCACCTCTCCGGCCCCGGCTGCCGTGTCGCCGGGGACGTGCCGTTCCTGCCGCTGGCGGCCGACGCGCCACAGACAGATGCGCCACAGACAGAGCCGCCGCAGACAGACGCGACACGGACCGACGCGTCACGGACAGGCGCGCCACGGACAGGCGCGCCACGGACAGGCGCGACGCGCAGATCGGTGCCGTTCAGCCACGAGAGCGAGGTGGCCCGGCCCGGCTACTACGCGGTGACCGCGGGCGGCGTCCGGACCGAGCTCAGCACCACTCTCCGCACCGGCGTCGCGGACTTCACCTTCCCGCCCGGCGGCCCGGCGACCGGCACGCTGCTGGTCAGAGCCGAGCGCAGCGCGACCGCCACCACCGACGTGAACGTCAGCGTCCTCGGCGACCGGGAGATCGTCGGTCAGGTGAGCAGCGGGCGCTTCTGCTCCAGCCACAACCGCTACACCCTCTACTTCGCCGCCCGCTTCGACCGGCCGTTCACCACCGCGCGGCTCTGGCCGCCCGATGCCCATGGACCCACGCCCGGAGCGACCTTGGGCTTCGACCTGGGCCCTGACCGCCGGCTCGGCGCCCAGGTCGCCGTCTCGTACGTCGACCTCGCCGGTGCCGAGGCCAACCTGCAGGCCGAGGCGAACAGTTGGGACGTCGGCCAGGTCGCCGCGCGCGCCTACGACCTGTGGTCGCGGCAGTTGGGGTCGATCACCGTCGCGGGGGGAAGCCAGGAGCATCGGGCGACCTTCTACACCGCGCTCTACCACTCGCTGCTGCACCCCAGCGTCTTCAGCGACGCCGACGGACGCTATCCCGGCTTCGACGGCCGGGTGCACCGGATCCTGCCCGGCCACCCGCACTATGCGGACTTCTCCGGCTGGGACATCTACCGTTGCCAGGTCCCGCTGTTGACGCTGATCGCGCCGGACCGGGCCGACGACATGGCCACCTCGCTGCTCGACGACGCCGACCAGAGCGGCGGCTGGCTGCCGAAGTGGCCCGTCGCCGCCGGGGACACGGACGTGATGAACGGTGATCCGGCGGACGCGATCCTGGCGGACGTCTACGCCTTCGGGGACCACGGCTTCGACGCCGCACGCGCGTTGCGGCTGGCGGTGCACGGCGCGGAGGACAGCCCCACCGCGACCGATCCGCCGGCCCAGGGCTGGTACGTCGAACGCCCGTGGCTGGCCCAGTACCTGAGCCTCGGCTACGTGCCGAACACCCACCGCGACTCCACCGCCCATGTGAACAACGGCGCTTCGGCGACGCTGGAGTACGCCGTGGCCGACTTCGCCGTCTCCCGGCTGGCGGCTGCGCTCGGGCAGGACGACGTGGCGAGCCGGTTCCGGGCCCGGTCGCACTCCTGGGAGCACCTCTTCGACCCCGCTACCGGCTACATCCGCCCGCGTGGGGCGGACGGGGCGTTCCCGCCCAGGCCGCCGGCGGTGGCGTGGGACGGCAGCGACCAGGACGGCTTCCAGGAGGGCAACGCGGCGCAGTACACCTGGATGGTGCCGCAGGACCTGCCCGCGCTGGTCTCCGCGCTCGGCGGGCCGGGCGTGGTCAACCCGCGGCTGGACCGCTTCTTCACCGAGCTCAACGCCGGACCGGCCCGGCCGTACCAGTGGCAGGGCAACGAGCCGACCTTCGGCACCCCGTGGATCTACGACAGCACCGGCCGTCCCGACCGGACCGAGGCGGTGGTCCGGTCCATCGTCGACCAGCTCTACGGGCTGAGCCCGGGCGGGGAGCCGGGCAACGACGACCTCGGCGCGATGAGCTCCTGGTACGTCTGGGCTGCGCTCGGGCTCTACCCCGAGACCCCGGGCGCTCCCGTGCTGGCCCTCGGCAGTCCGCTCTTCCCCTACGTGGCGGTGCACCGTCCGTCGGGCCCCGACCTCACCATCACCGCGGCCGGGACCGGGCCCTACGTCCGAAAGCTCATCCGTGACGGCGTTCCGTCCTCGGCCACCTGGATCGACCGGACCGCCTCCCAGCTCGTCTTCGTCCTCTCCCCGACGCCGACGACGTGGGGCACCGCTCCGTCCGACGCGCCGCCCGTATTTCCCTGAGCGGTCGGCGGATGCGGTCAAGTCGCCTGCGGCCGAACGGTCGTGCGCCAACGGGGCGGGACTACCCTGGCTCGGGTGCGACTCGACTGTGTGGGGAAGCGGTACGGGCTGCGCGGGCCCTGGGTGGTCCGTGACGTCGGGGTGGAGCTGCCCGAAGGGGCCCTGATCCGGGCCGTCGGCGGCAACGGCAGTGGGAAGTCGACGCTGCTGCGGATCGTCGTGGGCGCCTCGCGGCCCACGCGGGGGCAGGTGGTCGACGCGCCCGAGCGCCGCGCCTACGTACCGGAGCGGTTCGCCCCGGAACTGCCCTTCACCGCGCGCGGCTATCTGGAACACGTGGGACGCCTGCACGGCCTGCGTGGTCCCGAACCAGCCCGTCGGGCTTCGGAGTTGCTGGAGCGCCTCGGTGCGGCAGGCTTCGCCGACCGGCCCGTCGGGGAGCTGTCGAAGGGCAGTTGCCAGAAGGTCGCGGTCGCGCAGGCGTTCCTCGGCGCCCCCGGGCTGCTGGTGCTGGACGAGGCGTGGACGGGCCTGGACCAGGCCGCGCGGGCGACCCTGGACACGCTGGTCGAGGAGCAGTCGGCCCGCGGCACGACGGTGGTCTTCGTAGACCATGACCCGGCCCGGCTGGCCGGACGGGCGGACGCCTGCTGGACCTTCACCGACGGCCGGGTGGTCGAGGAGCGCCTCGGGCGGACGCGTCAGCGGCAGGTCCGGATCACCGTGCGCGGTCGTGCGGCGGGCGCGAAGGGCCTGACCGAGCTCCGCGGCGTCCAGGAGGCGCGGGAACGCGAGGCCGGACACGACGTCGGGGCTGTCGTGGTGACGGTGGACCAGGACGCGTCCGACGAGGTGCTGCGGTCGCTGCTCGGCGAAGCGGACGTCCATGTCGAGGAGGTGCGGCCGGTATGAGCGCCGTGCTGCCGCTGCTGCGGTACCAAATCTCCTTCCTGCTCCGCTCGCAGCGCTGGCTGCCGCCGGTGCTGCTCTACGCGTTCCTGCTCGCCGCCGGGTGGTTCGGCGGGCAGCAGTACGGCGACTCGCTCGGCTGGTGCGCCGGCATGCTGGTGCCGACCTGCGGCTGGCTGACCCGGACCACGCTCGCCGTGGAGCCCGGCTCCGCACGCGCGGTGGCAGCCGCCGCCACGACCGGGGGCATGCGGACGGTGCGGGCGACGGGGCTCGCGGTCGCGCTCGGGGGCGGGCTGGTGCTGGGCGCACTGGGCGGGCTCTTCGAGGTGGCGACCAGCTCCGCGCCGACGGGACCTCATGCGTCGCTCGCGTCGATCGTCGCGCACGGACTGGTCGCAGTGCTGGTCGGCGTGCTGGCCGGGACGGCCGTGGGCGCGCTGCCCATCCCGGGCCGCGCGGCGGGCACGCTGACGCTGACCGCGACCTCGCTGCTGCTCCTGGTCCTCCCGGCCTCGCCGGTCAACGCCGCGATCCGACAGACCTTCACCTCCGACCGCGCCTACGCCGCCGCCTCCCTGCCGTGGCTCCCCTTGCTCGGGTCGCTCGTCCTGCTCGCCCTCTGTTCGCTGCTCGCCGTACGCGAGGAGTAGGCGCAAGGCGTCCTCCACGGAAACTCCCACGGCAATGGCAATCGACCCGCAATCGCCACGCCAACGGAAAGGCCAACGTCAACTCGCGGCCAAACACTCACTCTCTGAGGTGACGGGCAGCGGAGGGATTGCGCCGCGAATGAGGTGGTATCGGCCGGTCTGACGGGTAGGCAGAAAACTCGTCCACGAAATATCCGGCCGAATGTCCTCCGGACATCTGCGGATACCGCCGTTTCTGTCCCGACGTAGCCACCCCGATCAGGGGTGGTGCACCTCCGGTTGGGGGTAGCGCAACCTGTGAGTCATAGGCGAGCATCATCGACACCTGTTGCGGTCCTGGCGATGCCGCGTCGCGCGGGACCCGGGGGTCGGGGGGACTGTTCAGTCATGCCCAGCCGCGCCCTTTCTGCGGGTTCTCCGCGTGTGCGCTCCGACAGACGACCGCACGGCCGATGCCTTCCGTCCGTCAGTCCGTGTGCGCTCGCGCACATATGAGCATGAGGAGAACCATGGGTCGCTCCCTCGCCCGTTCCCGCTCCGTCAAGGCTGCGGCCACGGTGACCGCAGGCGCCGCGGCGCTGCTCGCCTTCTCGGCCGGCGCCCCGGCGACCGCCACCGCCTCCGCGGCGCCCGCCGCGCTGCCCGCCCCCGTGCCGGCGAGCGCCGGGCACGCCATGGCCGCAGGCATGCACTCGGTGCTGCCGACCAGCCAGTGCCTCACCCAGATGAAGATCCGCTGCTACACGCCGCTCCAGTACCAGAAGGCGTACAACCTGGCCCCGCTCTACAAGAGCGGTGTCACGGGCAAGGGCCGCACGATCGTGATCGTCGACTCCTTCGGGTCGCCGACCATCCAGAGCGACCTGAACACCTTCGACAAGCAGTTCGGTCTGCCCAACACCCACGTCAACGTGGTCCGCTGGGGCAACGTACCGAAGTTCAACAACACCGACCCGACGCAGCTCGGTTGGGCCGGTGAGACCACCCTCGACGTCGAGTACGCGCACTCGATCGCGCCCGGCGCCCGGATCGTCCTGATCGAGACCGGCGTCGCCGAGACCGAGGGCACCACCGGCTTCCCGCAGATGATCGCCGCCGAGAAGTACGCGGTCGACCACAACTGGGGCGACGTCATCTCCCAGAGCTTCGGCGCGACCGAGCAGACCTTCCCGGGCTACGGCAAGGGCGGCACCCAGTCGGTGCAGCAGCTGCGCTACGCCTACGCCGACGCGTACTGGAAGCACGTCACCGTGCTCGCCGCCGCCGGTGACAACGGCGCGACCGACTCGGAGGCGTCCGGCAGCGCCATGTACCCGTACAAGGTGGACTCCTGGCCGTCCACCGACCCGCTGGTCACCTCGGTCGGCGGCACCCAGCTGACCCTGAACGACCAGGGCGTCCGCACCGCTCCCGACCAGGTCTGGAACGACGGTTACGGCGCGGGTGGTGGCGGCGTCTCCGGCATCTTCGCCCGTCCCGGCTACCAGCAGGCAGTTGCCGGCGTCACCGGCGCCCACCGCGGCACCCCGGACATCTCGATGACCGCCGCGGTCAACGGCGCCGCCTGGGTCTACTCCACCTTCGACTCCAACCCGAAGAACAACGGCTGGGGCCTGGTGGGCGGCACCAGCGAGGCCACCCCGATCTTCTCCGGCATAGTCGCGCTCGCCGACCAGAAGGCGGGCCACCGCATCGGCTTCCTCAACAACAAGCTGTACGCGCTGGCCGAGCACGACGCGACCGGCCACGGCATCGTGGACGTGACCAAGGGAAACAACTCGTTCGGGGGCGTCACCGGCTACAACGCCGCCAAGGGCTACGACCTGGCCTCCGGCTGGGGCACCATCAACGGCACGCTCTTCGTGGACGCGCTCGCTCGTCGGTGAACCGCTGGTCGGTGAACCGCACCGTGCAGTACCTGATGTGACGCACAGTCAGGAAGATCCGCTGCACCGCTGAACTGACGGGGCGCGAGGGTGAGACGGTACCCCTCGCGCCCTGTCGCTTTTTCTCCCGCTTTTCTCCTGCTTTTCCTGTGGTGACTTCCTTGGAACGGCCGGTCAGCCCAGCTGGTCGCCGAAGCCGGTCCGCCACGACGTCCGCACGGGACGCCAGCCACGGCTGCGCGCCAAGGCGTTGGACGCACCGCGTTCCCACGGCGCGGGCTCGGGCACGGCGGTGGAAGCCGGCGCCGTGTCGACGCCGAGGGCGGAGGCCAGCACCGGAAGCCACTGCGCCGCAGTCGCGGGCTCGTCGTCGACGATGTTGACCTCTCCGGCGGGCCAGTCCAGGGCCGCGATCACCGCCGTCGCCGCGTCGTCCACATGGACGAAGGAGCTCACGCCCGCACTCGCGGTCAGCGACCCGAGGAAGGGCCCGGTCGGGTCGCCCGCCAGCGCGGCGGCGACGGGACCGCCGGGCGCGTACCAGGTGCCGGGTCCGTAGAAGAGGCCGTTGCGCAGCACGACCGCATCCGGCAGCTCGGCCGCGATCCGTTCCAGTTCGGCGACCGCGCCCACCATGCCGCCGCGCGGCAGCGGCGCGTCCAGGTCCAGCGGCACGCTCTCGTCCGCCGGGCCCTCCCCGCCGGCGTAGGCCCAGCAGATCGACTGGGCCACGATCCGGGTGACCCCGGCGGCCTTCGCCGCGTCGACCAGATTGCGTGTGCCCTCGCGACGCAGTCGGCTGTTGGCCGCGCCGTCGGCGCCGGAGAGGTCGGTCAGCTGATGCAGCACCGCGTCCGGCGCGGCGGCGACCACGACGTCCCGCAGCGCCGCGGCGTCCATGACGTCCACCCGTACCGCCTGGACGGCGTCCGTGCCGATCGCCCGCAGCCGGGCCACGCCCTCCTCGCTGCGCGAGGTGCCCACCACCTGGTGTCCCGCGTCCAGCAGCAGCGGCACCAGCCGCCGTCCCAGCGCACCAGTCGCCCCTGCAAGAAACACACGCACGGTCTTGCCCCCCCGATCATCCGCCGACGAACATCGATCATGCCGAGCCTAGAGCCCGACGGGCCCGACGGGCCTGAGGGGCCTGAGGGGCCCGCCCGGCCTGCCGCGCCTCCGGAGCGAAAGCGGGCACGGCACGCAGACTGGTCGGGAGCGGTGCGCGCGATCGGACGAAGGGACGGATCTCCGGATGGGAGCGATCGTCAACTGGCTGAGCGGTCTGTCCGGCCCGCTGGTCTACGCGGTGGTCGGCGCCCTGGTCTTCTTCGAGGACGCGCTCTTCGTCGGCTTCGTTCTGCCCGGCGAGACGGCCGTGGTCCTGGCCGGCGTGCTGGCGAACCAGGGGCACGTCTCGCTCTGGGGTGTGATGTCGGTGGTGGTCTTCGCGGCGATCGTGGGCGACAGTGTCGGGTACGCGATCGGCAACCACTTCGGCGACCGAATCCTCGACGTCAAACCGCTGCGCAGGCACCAGGAGAACCTCGGCAAGGCCAAGGCCATGATGCGCGACCGTGGCGCCGCTGCCGTCTTCTTCGGGCGGTTCATCGCCTTCTTCCGGGCGGTGATGCCCGCTCTGGCGGGGATCTCGCACATGCCCTACCGCAAGTTCCTGCTGTTCAACGCGCTGGGCGGGCTGGTCTGGGGCGTCGGCTACACGCTGCTCGGCTACTTCGCCGGGCAGGCGTACAAGCGGGTCGAGGCGCAGGCGGGGAAGTGGGTGGCGATCGCGATCGCGGTGATCGTGGTGGCCGTGATCGGGGTCTTCGCCTGGCGTCGCCACCGCCGCGAGCGCGACGGCTGAGACCGCCGCGCGACTATGGTGGATAGCTGAGGGGGGACGCCCTCCGGAGGTCAGCATGGCCACTCGGCACCACTACCACCTCGACATCGACGGCCACTCCGTCTCGCTCGACCTGCGCACCGGTTACACCTGGCGCACCGAGGACATCCTTCTCCTGGTCGACGGCAAGGAGGTCGGCTACCACCACCAGCGCGGCCCCGGCACCACCGTCCTGGAGGCGGAGCTGGCCGGCGAACCGCCGACGCCGATCAGCGTCCGGATCGACCACCCGCACCACGGCGGCCACCACGCGCACACGCCCATCTGCACCCTGCTGATGGAAGGCCTTCGGCTGCCGATGCCGGAGAGCGTGCCCGCCTGATCCGGGGACCGCCCGGCAGCCTCGCCCAGGGGTGTCAACAACCCGTCAAGAACACATGTCCGACCGTCAAAAGGGCGTCAGGATGTGCCCTGCCGTGTGCCGCCCCGCAGGAGAGTGAGGCCCGAGGTCGAGAGGCCGAATCGGGAAGAAGGCTCAGGCGGGGATGACTACGGTCGGGGAACGGGCTCCGGAGGCCGCATCGGTCGGCGCGGCAAGCGCCGGAGGATCGGGGGAAGCAGGGGGGACGCGGGCGTCGGGGGGCTCCGCAGCGCCCGCAGGGCCGGGCCGAGCCGTCCGGCCGTCCCGGCGCGGGCCCGGCGGCAGGCCGCTGACGGTCCCGGCGCGCCTGCGCTGGGCCACGGCGGGCTGCGCGACGCTGGCTGTGCTGCTCGGAGCGGTGCTGCTGGGGTCGGTCTCCGGCGCGGCGAGCACCTGGAGCGACATCACCGGCCACGAGGCCCCGCAGGTCACCGACGCGGGCGGGCTCTACCAGGCGCTGACCGACATGGACGGCCAGGCGGCCAACCAGCTGGCGTTCGGCAGCACCGCGCAGCTGTCCAAGAACCTCGCCACCGCCCGCACCCTCTACACCCAGGACCGGGTCGTCGCCGACCACGACCTGCAGGCCGCCACCCTCGACGCGGCGGGCAACGCGGCCGCGCAGAAGGCGCTCGGCCAGGTCCTCGACAACCTGGGCAGCTACCAGGACCTGGCGGCCCGCGCGCTGGAGCTCAACACGAACGCCGGCTCCCCGGCCGGCCACCCGGACCCGGCGGCGCTCACCGAGTACCGCCAGGCCACCGACCTGATGCGGACTCAGCTGCTGCCCGCGGCCGAGAGCCTGATCCAGGCCAACGACACCGCGTTCGAGCAGAGTTACCGTGCCGAGAGCTCCGCGCTCGGCACGGCCGGACTGTGGCTGGTGCTGCTCGGCGGAGCGCTGCTGCTGGCCATGGTGGCCACCCAGATCTGGCTGACCCGCAGCTTCCGCCGGGTCCTCAGCCCGGCGATGACGGCGGCGACGGTACTGACCGCGGTGCTGCTCGGCCTGGCCGGCTCGCTCTTCTCCACCGAGCGGAACGACCTGACCACCGCCCGCATCTCCGCGTACGACTCGGTCGTCGCCCTCACCCACGCCCGCGCGGTCATCTACGACTCCAACGCCGACGAGAGCCGCTACCTCTTGGACGCCGGCCGGGCCGCGCAGTACCAGCAGGCCTTCCAGCAGGACTCCGACGACATAGCCGACGTCGACAACGCCGGGATGTTCCAGTACGACGCGGCGCTGGCCTCGGCGATCAGCGCGTACCAGCAGAACCACGCGAACGTCGGGTTCACCGGGTACTACGGCGACGAGTTCCGCAACATCACCTTCCCGGGGGAGCGGGCGGCGGCGGAGAAGACGCTGCTGGCGTACCAGGCGTACGAACGCGACGACCGCAAGATCCGCGCGCTGGTCCAGGCGGGCCACCTGGAGCAGGCCATCGCCTACTGCACGAGCCTCGCGCCCGGCGGCTCGAACGCGGACTTCAACGCCCATGACGCCGCGCTGCAGGCGTTGATCGGGATCAACGAGAGCGCGTACGAGTCCGTGTCGAAGTCCGGCGCGGACAGCGCGGGCGCCGACGAGTGGATCCTCGTCGGCGGGATGGCCGTGGTGGTCCTGCTGCTGGGCGCGGGCGCTTGGCCCCGGCTCAAGGAATTCCGTTGAGGTCGTCTGCTGTTGGTCACCCGTTCGTCTTCCCCCGGCTGCGCTTACTGGACCCGCCTGTTTGAGTGGCTTGGGGGAACGGGGCATGCGCTCAGAGGAGACACGCGGTGGCGGGTCAGGGAGGGTTCCCGTCGAACGGGGGTGAGCCGGGGTCCGGGTCGTGGTGGCGGGTGGGGAACCGTTGGGTGGACTTGGTCGTCGCCGCTGCGATCGTCGCCCTGCTCTACGGGCTGCTGCGTCTCGCGCCCGGTCTCAACGCGCCGTTCCTGCCGAGCACCGCGCCGACGCAGGTGTCCACCGATCCGGCGAACCTCCCCTACTACGCGGTCCGTTCGCTGCTCCGGATGTTCGTCGCGCTGATCCTCTCGGTGCTCTTCACCTTCGTCTACGCCACCGCCGCAGCGCGGATGCGCCGGATCGAGAAGGTGCTGCTGCCGATCCTGGACATCCTCCAGTCCGTTCCCGTCCTGGGCTTCCTCTCGGTCACCGTCACCGCGTTCATCAACCTCTTCCCGGGCTCCGAGCTCGGCCTCGAATGCGCGTCGATCTTCGCGATCTTCACCGCGATGGCCTGGAACATGACCTTCGCCTTCTACTACGCCCTCGTCTCCCAGCCCCGCGAGCTCGACGAAGCGGCGCGCGTCATGCGGCTGACCAAGTGGCAGCGGTTCTGGCGGCTGGACGTGCCGTCCGGGATGATCCCGCTGATCTGGAACGGGATGATGAGCTTCGGCGGCGCCTGGTTCTTCCTCGCCGCGTCCGAGTCGATCAGCGTGCTCAACCACCGGTACGCGCTGCCCGGCATCGGCTCCTACGCCGCCGCCGCGATCGCCGACGGGAACCTGAGCCAGGTCGGCATCGCCATCGCCGTCATGGTCGTGATGGTGATCGGCGTCAACACGTTCTTCTGGCGGCCGATGACCGCCTGGTCGGAGCGGTTCCGGGTGGAGGAGTCGGGCGCGGCCGAGCGGCCCCGCAGCCTCATGCTGGACCTGCTGCGGCGCAGCAGCGTGCCGCGGCTGATCGGGACGCCGCTCAGGCCCGTCGGCCGGGCGCTCGACCGGGCCGCCCGCCCCTTCGGTCTGGCCGAGCACCCGCTGGCGCGGCCCGCCGTCCGCGAGCGGACCGGTGACGTCTTCTTCGCGGGCGCGGTCACCGTGCTGTCCGCCTGGGGTGCCTGGCAGGCGCTCAGCTACGTCCACTCGACGATCGGGCTCGGGGAGTTCTGGCACGCGTTCTTGCTGGGCGCGGCGACCTTCAGCCGTGTCGTCGTGCTGCTCGTGTTCGCGACGGTGATCTGGGTGCCGGTCGGGGTGTGGATCGGGATGAACCCCAAGGTCATCCGGTTCGCCCAGCCGGTCGTGCAGGTGCTGGCCAGCTTCCCGGCGAACTTCATCTTCCCCTTCGCGACCGCCGCGTTCGTGGCCCTCGGGATCTCGCTCAACATCGGGTCGATCCTGCTGATGGCGCTGGGTGCGCAGTGGTACATCCTCTTCAACGTGATCGCCGGGGCGTCCGCGATCCCGTCCGACCTGCGCGAGGCGATGACCGGCTTCGGGGTGCACGGTTGGCTGCGCTGGAGCAGGTTCATCCTGCCGGCGATCTTCCCCTACTACGTCACCGGCGGGATCACCGCCGCAGGCGGGGCGTGGAACGCGTCGATCGTCGCCGAGGTCGTCAGCTACGGCAACCACCACCTGGAGGCCACCGGCCTCGGCGCGTACATCGCCCAGGCGACGGGGGACGGCGAGTTCCCCAAGATCCTGGTGGGTATCTGCGTGATGAGCATCTACGTCGTCGGCGTGAACCGACTGTTCTGGCGGCGTATGTACCGCCTGGCCGAGACCCGCTACGCCCTGTGAGAGCTGGAGGAGGAGAGAAGCGATGACCACCACCGGGCCGCGAACCGTCATCGTGGAGGCGGAGGACGTCACCAAGACCTTCACCACGCCCGACGGCCGTGCCCTCCCGGTGCTGGAGAGCGTCGGGCTGACCCTGGTCGAGGGCGAGATCGTGGCGCTGCTCGGCAAGTCCGGCTCCGGCAAGTCGACGCTGCTGCGCTGCCTGGCCGGGCTGATCGCGCCGTCGCAGGGGACGGTCCGCTACCGGGGCGAGCTGCTCAACGGGGCCAATCCGGGCGTGGCCATGGTCTTCCAGTCCTTCGCGCTGCTGCCGTGGCTGACCGTGCAGCAGAACGTCGAGCTCAGCCTGCAGGCGCGCGGCGTCCCCGACGAGGAACGGGCCGAGCGGGCGCTCAAGGCGATCGACCTGATCGGCCTGGACGGCTTCGAGGGCGCGTACCCGAAGGAACTCAGCGGCGGCATGCGCCAGCGTGTCGGCTTCGCCCGCGCGCTGGTGGTCGAGCCGGACGCGCTCTTCATGGACGAGCCCTTCTCCGCGCTGGACGTGCTGACGGCGGAGAACCTGCGTGGTGAGCTGGTCGGCCTGTGGGAGGGACGCGAGGCGCCGGTCAAGTCGATCCTGATCGTCACCCACAACATCGAGGAGGCGGTGCTGCTCGCCGACCGCATCCTGGTGCTCTCCTCCAACCCCGGCCGGATCAAGGCCGAGCTCCACGTCAACCTGGCGCGTCCGCGCGACCGGCAGACCGACGGGTTCGAGGAGCTGGTCGACACCGTCTACGGCATCCTCACCGGCCGGGACGAACCCCCGTCCGCGCCGTCCGCGCCCGAGCGCCCGGCCCCCACGCCGACGCCGGTCACCGTCCCGCTGCCGGACGTCAGCGTCGGCGGGATGGCCGGTCTGCTGGAGATCCTGATCGCCCGCGGCGGCGAGGACGGCCTGGCCGAGATCGCCGACGAGCTGAGCTTCGAGGTCGACGACCTGCTCCCGCTGGTCGACGCGGTGACGATGCTCGGCCTGGCCCGCACCAGCGGCCCGCGCATCGCGGTCACCGACGCGGGCCGTGAGTTCACCGCGGCGGACATCCTCACCAGCAAGCAGCTCTTCGCGCGCTACGCGGAGGAGCACGCACCGCTGGTCCGCACCATCGTCACGGCCCTCACCCGCACCGAGGACCACACCCTGCGGGAGGGGTTCTTCCTCGACCTGCTCCGCAGCGGCTTCTCCGACGAGGAGGCGCGCAGCCAGCTGGAGACGGCGATCGACTGGGGCCGTTACGGCGAGCTCTACGAGTACGACCGCGACGACGGCCGCTTCACGCTGGAAGCGGCCGAGGTCCGGGGCTGACCGGCATCCGGCCGGTGTGGCTGCCGCGCCTCAGAGCGCCAGGGCGACGCCGCGACCGCGGTCGCGGCGGTAGATCCCCAGGCGGGTGAGGACGCCCGGGTGGGCCGGGGCGGTGAAGACCTCGTCGTGCGCACCGGTGGCGGTCGCGGCCACGGCGTCGGCCAAGCTCTCGGCGCGGACGGCGACCGGTGTGACCGTGATCGGGAGCTGCTCGTCGGCGGGGGTCTCGACCGTCAGGGTCTGGGCGACGACGTCGTCCAGCTTGGCGCAGGCGCGAAGCTCCCACTCGTGGGCCAGCTCCGGGCAGGGGCGCGTGCGGTAGAGGTGCTCGCCGCCCGCCGGGGACCAGGCGAGGACCGGGACCAGGACCGCCTGCTGCCGACGGGCCTCCGCGGCGGCGCGGCGCAGCTGCGCGCGTCCCTTGGCGGAGTCGCGGACACCGACGATGACGCGTGCGGTCACTGCTGCGGTGGCGGTCTCGGACATGGCGTATCGGTTCTTTCCGTGAATCGCAGGCCCTGGCGGCCTGTCTGCCTTCACATTACCTGCTCCATAGCGCTCCTTGCATAATTTTTGACGGGATCCATGCGCTTTTCGCCTAAGGATCGACGGACGTAACAGTCGAGTCGGTCGAAGGTCACGAAGCGGACGCCTCGGCGTAAAGAAGCCGTATGGGAAGTACGGACGGCCGCAAGGGAGGCATTAAGGCTCCCTGACGCCGCACATACGTGCGCTTACCTGGGTCGGGTCGCCGCGTCATCCGTCCGGCGGAACAGATCTCGCGTCAGTAGGTGCATCCACATGTCCGACGTGCTCTTCGTAGGGCTGACGGTCGCGGTGTTCGTGATCCTCGCCCTGATCGTCAAGGGGGTCGAGCGGCTGTGAACGCCGACAACATCATCGGGCTGGTCGTGTCGATCGCCCTTATCGCCTACCTTGTCGCGGCCCTGATCCGTCCGGAGAAGTTCTAACCGATGAACCCGACCCTCGCCGGCTTCCTGCAAGCCCTCGCGCTCGTCGCCGCACTGGCTCTCTCCTACCGGCCGCTCGGCGACTACCTGGCCTACGTGCTCACCACTCGCAAGCATCTGCGGATCGAGCGCGGCATCTACAAACTGATCGGCGTCGACGGCGACGCGGAGCAGACCTGGGCGTCCTATCTGCGCTCGGTGCTCGCGTTCTCCGCCGTCTCCGTCCTCTTCCTCTACGCGTTCCAGCGGCTGCAGGAGCACCTGTGGCTCTCGCTGGGCTTCCCGGCGGTCTCGCCGGCGATGGCGTGGAACACCGCGATCTCCTTCGTCACCAACACCAACTGGCAGTCGTACTCGGGTGAGTCGACCATGGGCCACCTGGTGCAGATGGGCGGCCTCGCGGTCCAGAACTTCCTCTCGGCCGCCGTCGGCATCGCCGTCGTCGCCGCGCTGATCCGGGGCTTCACCCGCGAGAAGTCGGACGTGCTGGGCAACTTCTGGGTCGACCTGACCCGCATCGTGCTCCGCGTGCTGCTGCCGATCTCGGTCGTCTTCGCGATCGTGCTGGTCGCGAGCGGTGTGGTGGAGAACCTGCACGCCGCGCAGATCGTCCACACGCTGAGCGGTACCGCGCAGTCGATCCCGGGCGGTCCGGTGGCCTCGCAGGAGGCCATCAAGGAGCTGGGCACCAACGGCGGCGGCTTCTACAACGCCAACTCGGCCCACCCGTTCGAGAACCCGAACCCGTTCAGCAACCTGGTGGAGATCTACCTCCTGCTGGTGATCTCGTTCGCGCTGTGCCGCACCTTCGGCACGATGGTGAAGTCGCAGAAGCAGGGCTACGCGATCGTCTCGGTCATGGGCCTGTACTGGGCCGCGTCCGCCGCGCTGATCACGTTCTTCGAGAACCAGCACTCGGGCATCGCCGCCCACATCGCCGGTGCGGCGATGGAGGGCAAGGAAGTCCGCTTCGGCATCCCGGGCAGCTCGCTGTTCGCCGCTTCGACCACGCTGACCTCGACCGGTGCGGTCAACGCCGCCCACGACTCGCTGACGCCGCTCGGTGGTGGCGTGACGATCCTGAACATGATGTTCGGTGAGATCGCGCCCGGCGGTACCGGCTCGGGCCTCTACGGCATCCTGGTGCTGGCGATCGTGACGGTCTTCGTCGCGGGTCTGATGGTCGGCCGCACGCCGGAGTACCTGGGCAAGAAGCTCGGCGCCCGCGAGATGAAGTTCGCCTCGCTCTACATCCTGGCGACCCCGGCCATCGTGCTGGTCGGCACCGGCGTGGCGATGTCGCTGAAGGCCGGTCACGGCGGCGGTATGAACAACACCGGCCCGCACGGCTTCTCCGAGGTCCTCTACGCGTTCACCTCGGCCGCCAACAACAACGGCTCGGCCTTCGCCGGACTGACCGTCACCAGCACGCACTGGCAGGAGGCCCTGGGCCTCGCCATGGTCTTCGGCCGGTTCCTGCCGATGGTGTTCGTGCTGGCGCTCGCCGGTTCGCTGGCCAAGCAGCAGCACGTGCCGGAGTCGACCGGCACCCTCAAGACCCACAGCCCGCTCTTCGTCGGCATGTTGTCCGGCGTGATCCTGATCGTCGTCGGGCTCACCTACTTCCCGGCCCTGGCGCTCGGGCCGCTCGCGGAAGGCCTCCACTGATGTCCACACCCACTACCCAGGAAGAGATCCAGCCGACGGCTGTGGCCGACGCGGCAGCCGCGCCGGTCGCGGAGACCGAACGCCGCATCGGCGGGGGCCTGCTTGACCCCAAGCAGCTGCTCAAGTCGTTCCCGGACGCGTGCAAGAAGCTCGACCCGCGGGTGATGTTCAAGAACCCGGTCATGTTCGTGGTCGAGGTGGGCTCGGTGCTCACCACGCTGTCCGCGATCGAGAAGCCCAGCGTCTTCGCCTGGGTGATCACCGTCTGGCTCTGGCTGACCGTCGTCTTCGCCAACCTGGCCGAGGCCGTCGCCGAGGGCCGTGGCAAGGCGCAGGCCGACACCCTGCGCAAGACCAAGACCGACACCGTCGCCCGCCGCGTCGTCGGCGACTGGACGCCGGGCACGCCCGCGTCCAAGGTGCGCGAGGAGGAGGTCGCGGCCACCGAGCTGCGCCTCGGCGACCACGTGCTGGTCGAGGCCGGTCAGGTCATTCCCGGTGACGGTGACGTGGTCGAGGGTGTCGCCTCGGTGGACGAGTCGGCGATCACGGGTGAGTCGGCTCCGGTCATC